>DATEGZ010000069.1:0-15747 GCA_035279905.1 Vicinamibacterales bacterium | reverse complement strand
GCCCTGCGCGCCCGCACCCTGGCCGTTGGCGTTGCCGTTCTGCGCGTTCTGACCGCCGCGTCCCCGGCCCTGACCCGCGGCCGGCGCCTGCAGACCGAGCGCCGCGTAAATCTCCGCGTTCGGCTTGAAGCGCAGCCCCTGGTTCGGCACGCGCACGACGTTCTCTCGCGTGTGCACGATCACCTTCACCTGCGCCGTCATGCTCGGGCGCAGCTTCAGGTCGGGATTCGGCACGTCAATCCACACCGGATAGGTGACGACGTTGTTCTGCGTCGTCGCGTTGAGCCGGACGGCGTTGACCGTGCCGTGGAACGTCTGCGTCGGATACGAGTCGACGTTGAACGAAACGTCCATGTCCGGCCGGACCTTGCCGATGTCCGCCTCGTCGACGCCCGCCGTCAGCTTCAGATGCGTCAGGTCCGTGGCCACGACGAAGAACGTCGTGATGTTCATGCTCGACTGGACCGTCTGCCCGACGTCCACACGGCGGTCCACGACGACGCCGTCGATCGGCGACCGGACCGTGCAGTACTCGACGTTGAGCTTGGCCTGCGCGAGGTTCGCTTGCGCCTGCACGAGCATCTTCTCCGCCGAAGAAATCGACGACTGGCGGCTCTTGACGGTCAGCTGCGCCTGCTCGAGCGCCTGCTGCGAGACGAGGCCCTTGTCGAACTGCTCTTTCGCGCGGGTGAGCGATCGATTGTTGTCCTCGAGCTGGATCTTCTGGTTCTCGATGTCGACCACCTGGCGGTCGATGTTGGCCTGCTGGATGTCGACCTGCACCTGCAGCAGCGTCGGGTCCAGCTCGGCCATGATCTGACCCTTGTGGACGATGGAATTGAAGTCCACGCCATGGAGGTCCTTGATGGTGCCCGACACCTGCGGGCCGACCTGCACCGTCCGGAGCGCTTCGAGCGTGCCGGTGGCGCTGACGACCTCGGTGATGTCGCCGCGGGAGATCGAGGCCTGAACGACGGTGGCCTTCTCAGGAGTACGGCCATAGGCGTAGTACCAGTACGCGCCGCCGCCCGCGAGGGCCAGGATGATAAGAATCGTTACCAGCTTTTTCATAATCGGTTCAAGCCTGCTCAGGGTGCGACTGCGCGCGGCGCAGTCCGGTCCAGCCTTCTTCGAAGAGCGTGTATACGCTAGGCACGAGCACGAGCGTGACAAGCGTCGACGCGGTGAGTCCGCCAATCACCACGCGCGCCAGCGGGGCTTGGAGCTCGGCACCTTCTCCGATGCCGAGTGACATCGGCACCAGCCCCAGAATCGTCGCCAACGTGGTCATCAGGATAGGCCGAAGCCGGGTGCGTCCCGCCAGCTCGACCGCTTCCCTGAGCGGCTTGCCGTCACGCCGCCGCAACACGTTGGTGTAATCCACCAGCAGGATCGCGTTACTGACCACGATCCCCGCCAACATAATCACTCCGATATACGCCTGAAGGCTAAAGGGCGTTGCTGTCAGCTTGAGGGAACCCACCACCCCTATGGCCGCCACGGGCACTGAAAACATGACGATAAAGGGATCCCTCAGCGATTCGTATTGCGACGCCATGACGGCATAAACGAGAAGCACGCCAAGTATAAGCAGAAGTTTGAGCTGGTCGAACGCCTGGGCTTGCTGTTCGACCTCGGCGCCAAATCCCACCGAGAAGTCTGGCGGCGTCGCGACCTCGGGAAGCCGGGTCTGTACCAGTTTGACCGCGGCGCTGAGCGGCTGGCCGGCCTCGAGCTCGGCATTGACCCGGGCGATCCGCTGCTGGTTCTTGCGCTCGATCTGGGTCGGGCCCGTCTGCGGCGACAGATCCAGCAGGTTCTTGGCCGGGAGCACGAGGCCCTGGGGCGTGCTGATGAGCACGTCATTTACTGACTCGGACCGCTCCCGGTCCTGTTCGCGGAGCCGGACGACGATCGGGAACTCCTTGCCGCGCTCGCGGAAGAAGGCGGCCTGCGTGCCGGCGATGTTCGTGCGAATCGTGCTGGCCACGCCCGAGACGGACAAGCCGAGCAGGGCGGCTTTCGGCCGATCCACCCGAATCGCCAGCTCCGGACGGCCGTCGTCGCGGCCGACCTGCGGGTTGGCGACCCCGTCGGTGTCCTTGAGGATGCCGAGCACGTCACGCGAGATTCGCGCGGCGTCTTCGAGCGACTCGCCACGCACCTCGACGGCCAGCCGGCTGTCGCCGCCGCCGCCGGAAAGCAGGCGCTGGATCTGGTTGTTGCCGCCCGAGGCGCGGGTCGTGATCACGACGCCGGGGAGGCCGACCAGCACTTTCCGGAGGTCGGTGGCGATTTGGTCGTTCGTGCGCTGGCGCTCGGTGCGTCTGACGAGCTTGATCTGCAGGTTCGCGTTCGAGGCCGACCCGCCGAAGCCGCCGGCCCCGGCGTTCGAGATGATCGTCGTCGCCTCGGGCACGTTGGCGCGGACCATGTCTTCGAGGCGGATCGCCACGGCCTCGGCGCGCTCGATGCGCGAGCCGACCGGCAGACGGGCGCTCACGCTGACCTCGCCCTCGTCGGTCTGCGGCACGAGCTCGGTGGGAATCGTCGGCAGCACGAAGAACGCGATCGCGGTGAGCGCCGTCGCGCCCAGGATGATCGTCGGCCGGTGGTGCAGCGCGCGATGGATGACGCTGCGATAGAAGTCGTCGAGCCCCTCGAACAGGTGCTCGCTCTTCGTGAACAGGCGGCCCATCACGCCGGTCCGCTCGCTCTCCGGCTTGGGCAGCTTGAGGAGCCGCGAGCACAGCACGGGCACGATCGTCACGGCGACGAACAGCGACATCGAGAGCGAGAACATCACGACGACCGACAGCTGCACGAAGAGCACGCTCGACACGCCCGACAGGAAGAGCAGCGGCACGAACACCGCGACGTGCGTGAGCGTCGAGGCCAGGATCGCGGACCAGACTTCTTCGCTGCCGTCGATCGCGGCCTGCAGCCGCGGCTTGCCATGCTCCATGTGCCGGAACGTGTTCTCGAGCACGACGATCGACGCATCCACGATCATGCCGATGCCGAGCGCGAGCCCGCCGAACGTCATGGTGTTCAGCGTGAAGCCGGCGAAGTAGAGCAGGGCGAACGTGCCGATCACCGAGATCGGAATCGACGTGCAGATGATGACCGTCGACCGCACGTTGCGCAGAAACAGGAAGATGATGCCGATGACGAGCAGCGCGCCGAGATACGCCGCCTCACGCACGGCCGCAATCGACCGGTTGATGTACACCGACTGATCGTCGAGCAGCGTGAGGTGGATCGACGGCACCTCGCGGTTCGTCCGGTCGATCGCCTCGCGCACCGAGTCGGCGATCGCGACGGTGTTCTTGCCGGACTGCTTGGTCACCTGCAGCCGGACGCCGGGCTTGCTGTTGATGCGCGTGAACGCGCGGAAGTCCTCGGTCGTGTCGATGACGTCGGCGATGTCGCGCAGGTAGACCGGCACGCCGCCCTTGGTCTGCACGACCAGCGAGCGGATCTCGTCGAGGTTGCGGAACTGGCCCTGACTGCGCAGCAGGAAGGTCGTGTCGCCCTCGTCGACTTCGCCGAGCGGGATGTTCTGGTTCTCGCTGCGGATCGTGTTGACGACGCGATCGACGGAGAGGTCGAGCGCCGTGATCTTCTCCTTCGACAGCTCGACGTGGATCTGCCGGCGCAGGCCGCCGTTGACCGTCACGGCCGCGACGCCTTCGATGCGCTCGAACCGCTGCGCGAGGTCGTTCTCGGCCATTTCGCGGAGCGTGACGCGGTCGAAGTTGCCCTCGACGCCGATGCTCATGATCGGCTGCGACGAGGCGTCGAACTTCTGGATGCTGGGCGGATCGGCTTCTTGCGGCAGCCGGCCCCGCACGCGATCGACGCGCGTGCGCACTTCGTCGGCCGCTTCGCTCAGGTTCGTGCCCCACGCGAAGTTGAGCCGGACCGTGCCGGATCCTTCCGCCGCCGTCGAATTGATCTGCTCGAGCGCCGGCACCGCCGCGAGCGTCTGCTCGAGCGGCCGGACGATCAGTTCTTCGATTTCGAGCGGACCGACGCCGTTGTAGCCGACGCGCACCGTGATGCTCGGGTACGTCACGTCCGGCATCAGGTCCACCGGCAGCCGCGCGAGCGAAATGGATCCGAGCAGGATCACGACGGCCGAGATCATGAACATCGTGATCGGCCGCTCGATGGCGAGGCGCGGGATGCTCATGACGCTACTTCTTGCCCGCCGCCGGCACGTCGCCGCTCGCCCGTCCCTTGCCGGCGCCGACGAGGCTGACTTTGTCGCCGTCGCGCAGCGCGAGCGTGCCGACCGTCACGACGCGCTCGCCCTCGCGCAAGCCGTCGAGCACCTCGACGAACTCCGCGTCCTGCAGGCCCGTGCGGATCGACTTGAAGTGCGCGGTGGACGCCTCGTCCACGACGTACACGCCCCGCTGGCCTTCGAGATCGACGATGGCGGCGCGCGGCACGACCAGGGCGTTCTCGCGCCGCTCGGCCGTGAGCTGCACGCGCGCGTACATCCCGGGCTTGAGGCGGAAGCCGGGATTGGGGACTTCGATTTCCATCGCGGCCGTGCGCGTCGCCGGATCGAACACCGGCGCGACGCGGCTCACGCGTCCCGTGAACGTTTCGCCGGGGAACGCGTCCACCTCGACCTTTGCCTGGACGCCGGGCTCGACGCGCTTGAAGTCCTTTTCCACGAGATTGGCGACGAGCCGTACGGTGCTCAGATCGACCACCGAGATGATCGGCGTGTTCGCGCCCGCGAACGCGCCCGGATCGAGATTGCGCTTGCCGACGAAGCCGTCCACCGGCGACACAATGTTCGTGTTGCCGAGCGTGATCTTCAGCTCGTCGATCCGCGCCTGCGTCTGGATGACCTGCGACTTGGCGACCGAGACCTGCGCGAGCGCCGAGTTGTAGCGCGCCTGCGTGTCCTCGAGGTTCTGCTTCGCCATCAGGCCGTGCTCGAACGCCGCCTGCGTGCGATCGAGCGTCGTCTGCGCGACCTTCAGATCGCTCTCGCGCTGGATGACCGTCGCCTTGTTGACCTCGAGATTCGCCTGCGCCTGGTTGACCTGCTCCTGCACGTCGCGGTCTTCCATCTTCGCGACCTGCTGGCCCTTGCCGACCCGATCGCCCATCTTCACCGCGATGGACTCGAGCCGGCCGTTCACGCGCGGGACGACGTCTACGGTCTGCTCGCCGATGAGGTTGCCGACGACCGTGATGTGGTCGACGAGATCCCGCCGGCCCGCGACGACGCTGTCGACGGTCATCGGCGGGCGCACGGCGCCGCGGCCGGGCGTCGCATTGGCGGCCTGTCCCGGCGTCGCGCGGTAATACCACGCCCCGCCCGCCAGGACGACCACCGTCACGACGGCAAGGAGAACTTTCCTCATGAATTGGCGGGCCAGAGCCTACCGCAGGTACCGGTCGGCTCCAAGCGCTTGTGTTACCGGCCGACGCGCTGGATGCGATCGAATTCCGCGACGGCGTTCACGTAGTTCACGATCGCCTGGAGCTCGCCCAGCCGGGCGTTCGTCAGGTTGTTGAGCGCGGTGGCGACGTTGTAGGGATTCGACATGCCGACGTCGAAGCGCGTCTGCTCGGCAGCGGCGTTCTTCTCCGCGGCCTGCCGCGACTTCTGCGCGGCCTGCAGCTGCAGCCACGAGTTCTGCACGGCCAGTCCGGCGTTGGTGACGTCGGTGGCAATCTGCAGCTCGGTGACCTTGATGCCCTGCACGGCCTGGTTGCGCTGGATCTCGGCGCGCGCGAGGGACGCGCGGGCGGCCGCCATGCCGATGGGGTAGTTGAAGTTCAAGCCGAGCGTCCACGTCGGCGTGTTCAGCGTGCCGAGCGCGTAGAGCGCGTCGAAGTAATTGCCGCTCTGATCCTTCGAGAGCCCGCCCGTGCCGGCCAGCTGGTAGCTGCCCGTCATATCGAGCTGCGGCTTGGTCGCGTCCTTCGAGACCTCGAGGTTCAGGTTGCTGATGTCGAGGTTCTGGCGCTGCTGCACGATGTCCGTGCGCTGCGCCGTCGCGTTTTGAATCGCCGACGGAATGTCGACGTTCTGCAGCTCGAAGCCCGGCCTCGTCGTCGGGTTCAGCGTGCTGCGGTAGAGCTCGTCTTCCGGTCCGGCGACGATCAGACGCTTGAGCGCGAGCTCGGCCGTCGTCCACTGGACCTGCGCGTTCAGGAGGGCCTGCTCGCTCTGCGCTTCCTGCACTTCGGCCGTGGTCTGGTCAATCGGCGCCATGGTGCCGATCTCGACCTTCACTTTGTTGTCGGCGACGACCTGCTGCGCGAGCAGCAGCGAGAGCCGCTGAATCTCGATGCGCTCGATCGCCTGGCGCAGCGCCCAGTAGGCGGTGCGGACGTTTGCCTTGGTGTTCTCGATCGTCGACTGCAGCGCGACGTCCGAGATCTGGCGCTGGATAACCGTGGTGCGCAGCGCGTTGCGGTTGCTGTCGATCTTCAGGTTCTGGAAGAGCGGCTGCGTGTAGTTGAGGCGCAGCGACGAGCTGTACGACGGGTTGAAGATGCTGTTCGAGCTGTTCGAGTAGGTGCGGCCGTTGTTGAACGACACGCCGAACGTGCCGCCGTACCACTGCACACGCTGATTCACGCCGAGGTTGTACTGCTGCGCCTGGTTGATGTTCAGCGACACGACGCCGTCGAGCCTGGAGGTCGACTGGCTCGACGCGCGGTTCTGGTTGAAGGTCCCGGTCAGCGTCGGCTTGTAGGCCGCGCGGGCCTGGACGAGGTTGTAGTCCTGGATGAGCGGGTTCATCTTCGCGACCTGCAGGTCCAGGTTCTTCTCGAGCGCGATCTGGATCGCGTCGTCGAGCGTCAGCTCCTTCACCGGCACGCCCTGCGTCACCGGCGGCGTGGCCTGGCCGACGACGTACTGCGCAATCGCCGTGATATTTGCCGACGTCGCGCTGCCGGTCGGTTGCTGCTGCTGCGGCAGTCCCTGCGGCTGCGACCCTGAGGGCGGCGGCGTCTGCTGCGCACTGACGGACGCGGTCAGGGCGAGCGCGAGGGCAGCCACCATTACTTTCCGACCGAAGAATCTAGGATGCATCACCGTGTGTCACTCCATGAGGGCGGCGGCTCGAACGGCCGGCCGCGAGTCGAATCGAAATCTTAATGTCCGCCGCGTCCGCGCTGGAAGTGCCGATCGCGCACCTCGGTCAGCTTCTTGTACTGCTCGGGGCTGAGCTTCAAGTAGATGTGGTACAGCATGACCGTCCGGCTCTCGCGCAATCTGCTCTGGAGGGCCTGGACGTGCGAAACCTGCACGGCGTAGGTCGACTCGTCGACCTTGCGCTCGCTCGTCATCTGGTTCAGCACATCCACTTGCTTCAAGTACTCCGCCACGAACGGCGCAATCTCGCGCTGACGCCGCTGATAGAAGCTGTCGATGTCGGCGGCGATCTTGTCGGTCAATCCGAGCTCACGCTTGGCCGCATCATCCTTCCACCACTCCCACTCGCGAAACACGTCGCCGCCGGGGCCGCCGCGCCCGGGCCCGCCGCGGCCGTCGGGTCCACCGCCTCGACCCTGCTGGGGCAGTTGACCGGGGGTGGCGGTTGGCGTCGGGGGCGTCTGCACCTGGGGGGCCTGGGCGGCCTTCTGTTCGAAGGCGGCCACCGCGCCGGCGCCGACGGTAAAGGCCGCGCCACCCAGGCAAGCCGCCAGGGCGACGATCCCGAGCTGAAGGCGCTTTCTGCCAGTCACGTCTGAACTTACGCTCCACGACCCTTGGTCGTTTACCCCCGGGTCAGTACCTCGAGCCGCTCGATGACCTCTCCGACGATGTTGTTGGGCGTGGACGCGCCCGCCGTCAGCCCAACCCGCAACGTCCCTTCCGGCAGCCAGTTACGGGTGACCTGCTCGCCCGCGGCGACGGTCGACGGCTGGCCGATGGGGCGGTGCCGGATCTCGTCCGCCGAGACCAGGCACGCCGGGTCGGCGATGTGGAAGGTTGGCACGCGCTCGGCGCAGATTCGGGCCAGGTTGCAGGTGTTGCTGCTGTTGTAACCGCCGATGACGACCGCCAGGTCCAGCGATTCCTCGTCGAGTAGACGGACAACCGCGTCCTGGCGTTCCTGGGTGGCGCTGCAGATCGTGTCGAACGCGCGGAAGTGCGTGGCGAGCACGGCGGCGCCGTAGCGATCCGCCATTGCGCGACGAAGCATCTCGCCGATCTTCAGCGACTCGCTCATGAGCATCGTCGTCTGGTTGGCGCAGCCGACGCGCACGAGGTCGCGGTCCGGATCGAATCCCGGCGAGGCGGCGTCGTCGAAGTGGGTGAGGAACGCGTCGCGATCGCCCCCCTCGCGGATGAAGCGGCAGACCACCTCCGCTTCGGCCTCGTCGCGGACGATGAGGTACTGGCCGCCGGGATATTGCAGGGCCTGCGACGCCGTGGCGCGCGTTTCCTCGTGATGCACTTTGCCGTGAATCACCGAGGTAAAGCCGTCCTGCGCGTAGCGCTTGACGTTCTTCCAGACGTTCAGGACGGAGCCGCACGTCGTGTCGACGAGCGTGCACCCCTGACGATCGAGCCTGGCGAGCTCGCCGATCGACACGCCGAACGCCGGCAGAATCACGACGTCGTCCGGGCCGAGCGCCGTGGCGTCTTCGCCCGGGTCGGTCAACAGGCGGATGCCTTGCGCGCGCAGCCGATCGTTCACGTGCGGGTTGTGGATGATCTCGCCGGTCAGGAACACGCGCTTTTCCGGAAAGCGCTTGCGGGTTTGATAGGCGTAGTCCACGGCGCGGTCGACGCCGTAGCAGAAGCCGAATTCGCGCGCGAGGTGGATCGTGAGCCGCCCGGACTGCCTCACGAACCCGCCCTCACGGAGGGCGTCCACGATCTTGCTGTGGTAAGCGGCCGCCAGCTCGGAGGCGACGGCCTCCTTCATGTCGAGCCCTTTGCGGAAGATGACGGGGGGCATGGGTCGGGCACCCGGCGACCCGGGGAGGTCCCCGGGCGGCTGGGTACCCTTCAATTGTAGCGGGCGGACCCTACTTTACGGAACGATTCAGGGCGACCTGCGTGGCGCGCGGCGTCATGCTGTCGGCGACGGCCAGCGCGGGCACGTTGAGCGAGTCGAGATCCATGTCGAGCAGTGACGCGTCAATCGGGGCGCCAGGTTCAACCACGGCCTCAACCGTCGGTTGCACCGCCGGCGCGACCGGCTGCTCGGTGCGCACCTGAACGGGATGCATGCCCATCCGGGCGGAGACCTGACCGCTGATCACGCCGAGCACGAGGCCGGCGGCGGCCGCGACGCCCAGCCAGCCGGCGGCGACGCGGCGGCCGGTCGAATCGCGTTGCAGGCGGGTCTGGCTCGGGAACGCGATGACGCGCGCGGGCTCATCCAGCTGCTCGAGCCGGCGCATGATCTGCACCTGCTGCGCGGCCAGCCGCTCGGGCGTGAACGCGGCTTCAGCCGACTCGACGCCGGTCGTCTTGACGGCATCCAGCCAGCGGCCGAGCTCGACGGCGCGTTCCGCGCAGAGGTCGCACCGGTCGAGGTGCGCCGGGCGATCGCCCGTCATCACGGCAGTGATGAGCGCCTGTTCAGAGAGATGTCCACCACGAATCACGAGGTCAACGAGCCGCACGGTTAGTCCTCCCGCGCAAGTTTGACGAGTTTGCCTGGGCGCCGCTTGCGAGCAGCGAGCGCAGACGCCGGATCGCCCGGAACAAGTGCACGCGAACGGTCGACTCGTTCAAGCCCGTCATCGAGCTCACCTCACGAGACGATCGTCCTTCGAAATGACTCAGCACAAACACCATCCGCTGCCGTTCGGGCAGCTTTGCCAACGCCGCCGAGAGCTGCTCGCGACGTTCGTTCGCGAGCACCTGATCTTCGGGGTTCGGTCCGCGCGACGGGAGATACTCACCCGGATCGCGTTCGACCCCTGACGCATCGACCAGCGGCGGCGCAATCCATCGCTCGCGGCGTCGTCTGGCCTTCAAGCGGTCCAGGCATCCGTTGATCAGGATGCGCGTGAACCAGACTTCGAAGGGCAGCTCCTCGCGGAACGTGCCGAGGTGCATGTAGGCCTTGATGAAGGCATCCTGCACGGCTTCGTCCGAGTCGGCGGCGTCGCGCAGGTAATGAAATGCAATGCGCGCGGCGCGGCGCTGATGACGCGTGACGAGCTCGGCAAACCGCTCTCGAGCCGCCTCGAGACGACCCGCGGCCTGCAAGGCCTTCACGTCGACTGCCACGCGGGCGTCGGCTTCTCGGGCGGTCACAGGCGGGTCGGTCGAAGCTCCTGACATTGGGATACGGTAGGGGACGGCGGACGTTTACTGGACACTATTGTAAGTCTTGTCTGCCTGTCGGTTCGACGGGGTTCGGCGGGTTCGACAGGGTTCCCCGGGTTCGAGCGTCGCGGCGCCGGCGGCCGAACCTGCGGAACCGGTCGAACGAGTCGAACCTGCCGAACCCGACCCTACCGCTTCGAAACAAGCACTCCCGGGTAGTAGTGCGTGACGATGCTTTGAAGCGAATCCCCTCGCTTGGCTCTCTCTGCGGCTCCAACCTGACACAGCCCAACCCCGTGTCCGAATCCGGCGCCAGAGAAGACGACGTCCGTGCGATTGCGTGTCACCGTGAACAGCGTGCTCTGGATGGCTTTCGGGCCGAGCGCGCGGTTGACGATCGTCCGGAACTCTTCGCCGCGCAGCTCGTGCGAATGTTCGCCCACGACCGATACGCGGCTCACGTGGCCGCCGCAGTCCTGTTCGATCACGTCGATGCGATCGAGTGACCGGCCGACTTCGGCGCGCGGGCTGGCGTTCAACGCGGCGCGCAGCGGCTCGATCGGCACCGTGATGCGCCACTGCCGATGCACGGTCGATGGCACATCGTCGGGCGCGCCGACGAGGTACGGGACCGATCCGCCCCACACGTCGACGGCCGACGCCGTGTACCCGCCGCAATCGGCGTGATAGAGACCTTCGGCCAGCTGTCCTTGATAGGTGAGGACGAGTCCGGCGGTGCGCTGCACGGCGTTGCGCGCTTCCTGCGCGAAGCGAGACACGCGCAGGCGGTTCGGGTCGTAGAGCTGACAATGCGTCGTGTCGCAGAGGTCGAACCCTTCGCTCCGGTGTTTGCCGATGTGTCCGGCCGCGTAGGTGCGCGCCAGCACGGCCTGCACCTCGAAGATGCGTTCGACGGCGGCGGCCGGTTGATCGACGGGCGAGACTTCGGCGAGCGAGGAGGCGAGCACGTAGTCCTCGAGCGGCACGGTCTCGATGCGGCCGGCCGTGCGCACGAGCACCGACGCGGGCAACCGGGCGATCGTCGACTCGGGAAGCTGGGGAGGCTGGCACGCGGCGACCAGGAGCAGCGCCGCAGCCGCCGGTACCGCGGCCCAGGGACGAAACCGGAAAATCGGGCCGCTCATGACTGCTTCTATCGGGCCGATTGCCAAGTCGCGATAGAATTGTTCGTTTTTCACTTTGCTCGGAGGAACTGAGAATGGCGGTGGTTGAACAGAAGGTTGGGCTCGATGCGGTGGGAATTGATGGCAGCGCACGCGTGTACTGGAGTCCCGGGCCCGGGGCGCTGTACGAAGAGGTCGTCCGGCGTCGCGAAGGCATGATTGCGGCCGAGGGCGGGCTGGTTTGCACGACGGGCCAGCACACAGGTCGATCCCCCAACGACAAGTTCATCGTCAAGGAACCTTCGAGCGAGAAGCACGTCGCGTGGGGCAAGGTGAATCGCCCGATCGACGCGGCCGCGTTCGACGGCCTCGAGCGGCGCATGCTCGCGTACCTGCGGGGCAAGGAACTGTTCGTCCAGGACTGCTGGGCGGGCGCCGACCCGGCGTACCGGCTGCCGATTCGCGTGATCACCGAGAAGGCGTGGCACAGCCTGTTCGCGCGGCACCTCTTCATTCCCGAGACCGACCCGGCGAAGCTCCGCGATCACTCGCCTGAGTTCACGGTCATCGACGTTCCGAGCTTCACGGCGGATCCGGCGCACGACAAGACGAACTCCGAAGTGTTCATCCTTCTCAACTTCGCCAAGCGCCGCGTGCTCATCGGCGGCACGAACTACGCGGGGGAGATCAAGAAGTCGATCTTCACGGTCATGAACTACCTGTTGCCGTTGCGCGATGTCATGCCGATGCACTGCTCGGCGAACATCGGCCCGGGCGGCGACGTCGCGCTCTTCTTCGGCCTCTCGGGCACCGGCAAGACGACGCTTTCGAGCGTGCCGGACCGGCAGCTGATTGGTGACGACGAGCACGGCTGGAGCAGCCGCGGGGTCTTCAACTTCGAGGGTGGCTGTTACGCGAAGATGATTCGCCTGTCGCAGGAAGCCGAGCCGCAGATCTACGCGACGACGCGCCGGTTCGGGACGGTGCTCGAGAACGTCGCCTGCGACGCGGTGACGCGCCTGCTGGATCTCAACGACGACTCGCTCACGGAGAACACGCGCGGCGCCTATCCGCTGTCCTTTATCGACAACGCGGTGCCGTCCGGGCAAGGCGGGCATCCGACGAACGTCGTGATGCTCACGGCGGACGCGTTTGGCGTGCTGCCGCCGATCGCGAAGCTCTCGCCCGCAGCGGCGATGTACCACTTCCTGTCGGGCTACACGGCGAAGGTCGCGGGCACCGAACGAGGCGTCACCGAGCCGAAAGCGACGTTCAGCACCTGCTTTGGCGCGCCGTTCATGGTGTGGGACCCGAGCCTGTACGCCAAGCTCCTCGGCGAGCGGATCGCCAAGCACAAGGTCAACGTGTGGCTCGTCAATACGGGCTGGACCGGTGGCGCGTACGGCGTCGGCTCGCGCATGAAGATCGCGCACACCCGCGCGATGATCAACGCCGCGCTCTCCGGCGCGCTCCAGAACGTCGGGTACAACAAGGACGGCGTCTTCAATCTCGACGTTCCCAAGTCGTGCCCCAACGTCGCGCCCGAAGTGCTGACCCCGCGCGAGACGTGGAAGGACAAGGCCGCCTACGACGCGCAAGCCGCGAAGCTCGCGAAGATGTTCGCCGACAATTTCACGGCGTTCGAGGCGACGGCTTCGGCCGACATCAAGAGCGCTGGGCCGAAGGCGTAACTGATCCCTGAGGTCCGGAGACTTCGCTGGAGGTCCGGGAGTGAAGTGCGCTTGAGGTCCGGGAGTGACAAGCACTTGAGGTCCCGGGTCTGAAAGGCACGTGAGGTCCGTCGCACGCAAACGTCCGGACCTCCCGCGCGCAGCGCGCCGGGACTTCAAGCGCACTTCACCCCCCCGGACTTCTCGATTCACCGGACTTCTAAGTTCGCCGGACTTCCGAGTTCGCAGTTAGAATCGCGGCGTGGGATTTGAGCCGGTCATTGGGTTGGAGATCCACGCCCAACTCCTCACTCGTACGAAAATCTTTTGCGGCTGCCGGACGACGTTCGGCTCGCCGCCGAATACGAATATCTGCCCCGTGTGCATCGGGTTGCCGGGCGCGTTGCCGGTGTTGAACCGGACAGCGGTCGAGTTTGCCGTCAAGGCGGCGCTCGCGCTCAACTGCACGATCCAGACGACGTCGATCTTCGCGCGGAAGAACTACTTCTACCCGGACCTGCCGAAGGGCTATCAGATTTCCCAGTACGAGCGGCCGTTGGCGACCGAGGGCTGGCTCGAGGTGCCGGGTGACGCGCCGGTCCGCGTGCGCATCACGCGCGTGCACATGGAAGAGGACGCGGGCAAGTCGCTGCACCACGGCTTTCCGGATTCCGATCGCGCGACGTATCTCGACTTCAACCGCAGCGGCGTGCCGCTCATCGAGATCGTGACCGAGCCGGACCTGCGATCTGCGGCGGATGCGGCGGCGTGCTTTGCGCACATCCGCGACACGCTCGTCGCGCTCGGCGTGAACGACGGCAACATGGAAGAGGGCAGCCTGCGCTGTGACGCCAACGTCTCGGTGCGGCCCGCCGGCACCGAAGCGTTCGGGACCAAGGCCGAGGTCAAGAACGTCAACTCGTTCCGCTACCTCCAGAAAGCGCTCGAGTTCGAGATCACGCGCCAGATTGCGCTCGTCGAAAGCGGCGGCCGCGTGCGCCAGGAAACGCGGCTCTTCGACAGCGAGACGGGCGAAACGGCGTCCATGCGCAGCAAGGAGGAAGCGCACGATTACCGCTATTTCCCCGAGCCCGACTTGCCGCCGCTCGAGGTGGAGCCAGCCTGGATCGAGGCGATTCGCGCCAGGCTGCCGGAGCTCCCGGAAGCGCAGAAGCGCCGCTTTGTCACCGCGTACGGGCTGAGCGAGTACGACGCCGACGTGATCGTGCGCCTCGCCGGGGCCGCCGCGTATTTCGAGCGCATGGTCGCCGCGGGCGCGCCGCCCAAGGCCGCCGGCAACTGGGTGCAGGGCGAGGTCCGGCGAAAGCTGAAGGACCTCGGCGCCGAGGACATGACCGCGGTGCAGATTTCGCCGGAGGCGCTGGCCGCGCTGGTCGCGATCGTCGACAAGGGCGGCGTCAGCAGCACGGTCGCCAAAGATGTCTTCGAGAAGATGTGGACGACGGGCCGCGAGGCGCAGGCCATCATCGAGGCGGAGGGACTGTCGCAGATTGGTGACGAATCGGCGCTCACGGCGCTCGTCAGCGAGGTGCTCGGCCGCCATCCCGATGTCGCCGCACAATTTCGTGCGGGCAAGACCACGACGTTAGGCTTTCTCGTCGGCCAGGTGATGAAGGCGAGCGGAGGGAAGGCGAACCCGAAGGTCGTGAGCGACCTCGTGCGCCGCGCGCTGAACGAGTAAGCGCCTGCGTCCGGTGACGCCGCGTTTAATCTGTTGACACGCTTCCGTGACGCCTCTATGCTGGATCTTGCCCCTGCCGCGATGGCTTCGAAGCGACGTCTCACGATCGTAGAGGTGCCGGGCTCGAAGCCGTTCCACGGTCCGATCTGTTCCTGCCGTACACAGTTTTTCCGCGAAGAGTTTCTCCGGCATCACCAGTGTCTCGAACGTCAGCGCGAGTACTACTCGGAAGGCGCGATCGCCAGCGCCGAGGACGCGCTCACGCGCATCATGGGCCAGCTCGAACAACTCTCGCAGCGCGAAGACGCCTGCGAAGTGGTGGGCCAGCTGCTGCGGAAGCTTGATGTCGTGACGAGACTGTCGGAGTGGACGGAACCGCGGACGCTGCACTAGAAACCGGATCAACTTAGAACTCAAAACTTAGAACTTCAAACTTTCAGAAGGCACGTGTGTCCGCGTGATCCTCTGAAGTTCTAAGTTTTCAGTTCTAAGTTCTAAGTTGATCGGAGCTGTTCACTTCACCACCGTCGCCGTCACTTCCACCGTCACCTTCCGGTCTCCCCTCGGGTCCGCCGATTGAGAAATCATCATCGGTTTGCCGTCCACGACGATGACGCTGACGGCTTCGTTGAGGGTGGCGGCGCTGGTCGTGCGCCCGGCCGTGGTGATCGCCTCGGGCAGGTAGTAGAGCCCGATGCTCAGGTAGATCTTCCCGTCGGGCCGGATGTGCGGCATCGCGTCGACGTTGAGCATGATCGCGCCCGGGCCCTGCGATCGAATCTGACCGTTGTTGTTGTCGACGACGATCATCGACACAGACTTTTTGCCGCTGTTGTCGGGCGTACCCGTATCCGTCAACGTCACTTCCACCCGGATGTTCTGGAGCGACATTGCGTCATAGTGCGCGGTGGAGGGTTTGGCCGTCGGGGCGTCGGGCGTCGGCGCGGCCGGCGCGGGCGTGCCGCCGCGGGC
>DATEGZ010000068.1:0-2258 GCA_035279905.1 Vicinamibacterales bacterium | reverse complement strand
TCGCTGCTGATCGGGACGTCGCTGCGATCGTTGTTGTTCGAAGTGGCGCCGACGGATCCTGTGGTGTATGCGGGGGTCGCGATGCTGCTCGTCGTGGTGGCGGGGGCGGCGTGTTGGCTGCCGGCGCGGAGGGCGGCGGGGGTGGAGCCGGTGGTGGCGCTGACAATCGATTGAGGGTGTGCCGAAGGCATCGCCGCCGGTGCGCGATCAGCGGACATAAGCAGGTTAATAGGGTAGTTGACGGTTGCGACTGCGCCGCATCTCAGACGGCCTCGGCCCTTGACGCCGCTCTAGCCCGCATTTCTCACGAGTAGTGGGAGCGATGTCGCGAGTGGCCTGATTTCGGGCGCCATTCGCGACATTGGGCTCTGGGGGATCGAGCTGCCGTCGATGTCGCGGCGCGCGGGGTCGCCGAATGGTTCGCGCGCGGACGTTTGCGCGTGGTGGCGGCGCTCAGCGCGATGGCAAGTGTCCCTCGCGCCGACGGGCGAGAGTGTGGGCCCACGTGGCAGATCGCGTCAGCAGCGCATCGGGTGGATCGGGTGGATCGGGTGGATCGGGTGCATCGGGTGCCTCGGCAGCGCGCGGAGCGTCGCGTGGACGGTGGCAAACAGCGTCGCGTGCGGGCAGCCGCTCGCCAGCGCGAGCCACACTTTGCGCGTCGTCACCCGGACGCGCGCGCCAATCTTCAGCAGCGTGAGCCGGATTGTGGTCACTTGCCCCCGCGCGAGCGTGGTGCCGGCGAGCGCGAGCCGCCGGAGGGCATGCACCAGTACGTAGGCGATCGAGGAGAAGTAGAGGCGCAGCTGATTCGCGCGCATCGTCGCCGCACTCGTGCGATCGGCGAAGAGCATCAGCTGCTGCTCTTTGATCCGGTTCTCCATCTCGCCGCGCGCGCAGTAGACGTCTTCGTAGAGCGCTCGCGCGTCGATCCGCTCGCGACCGAGTGACGTCACCACGAAGCGGGGATTGCGCTTGCCCTCGTCGTCGCGCGTCGCGGGCGTCAGCTGTTCGGCTTTCGCCACCACGCGTCGCGCCCGGCTCCAGCTGTCGCGCGTCTGATAGGTGAGCTCCGCGAAGACGCGCGCCGGCCGGCCCGTCGCCGCACACTGCGCCGCGGCGTCGGCGAGTTCGTCAGTGATCAGCGCGATGAGGCGGTCATTCTTCGCGAGACCGATGACATAGTCGACCCCGTGGGCTTCGCACCAGGTGAGCAGCGCGTCGCGACAGAACCCGGAATCGGCGCGCAGCACGATGCGCACATCGGGCCACACGGCGCGGAGCTGCGCGACAAGGCGCGGCACCTCGTCGAGGACGCCCGCACTCGCATCGATGTTCGAGGGCCGCAACCGCGCGCACAGCAGATGGTCGCCGGCGAAGATGTAGAGCGGGAGATAGCAGTAGTGACCATAGAAGCCGTGGAAGAAGCGCCCTTCCTGCTGGCCATGGACCGGATCGTCCGTCGCGTCGAGATCGAGGATGATCTCCTCGGGCGGCGTCGGGTCGTGCGCATGCGCCTGGATGAACACGTCGACGAGCAGCCGATCCACGGCCGCGTGATCGACGGCGATCTTCTTGTACCGCTCCGCCTCGGCGATCGTGGCGCCACTCAGCTCGAGCCGGTTGAGCGTGCTCTTGCCGGCAAGCGGCGCGCCGAGATCGTCCGCCTCCGCCAAGACCGCAAAGAGCGGATCGTGCCGCAGCGCGTCGTGGTCATTCAAATCCTCATACCCGAGCGCGAGCGCATACACGCGCTGCCGCACGAGCCGCGCGACCGAGTGCGTCGTCCGCGCCGGATCGCGATAATCGTGAAAACACGCGGCGAATTGCCGGAGCACGCCGGTCGTGCGCTCGACCTCGCGGAGCACGACCGCCCCGCCGTCCGATGTCAGCGCACCCCCGTCAAACCGCGCCACCACGGCCCGCCCCGCCACCTCTTGAAACTTGAACGACGGCGCCGTACACTCTGTCCGCATAACGGCTGTCCTCGCGCTGGTATTTAGGTCGTTCTCGACAAACGCCTTATACCACTCGAGGCAGCCGTTTTTCAATACCCTCGTGAGAAATGCGGGCTAGGCGTACGCGTGACCGGACTCGTCCATTCGCTGGCCGGCCTGGGCTTCGAGACCCATCTGTTCTTCATCGGCGATCCGGCGCTGCCGGCGGTGGAGCGGGTGGGCGATGGGCGGCTCGTGCTTCATCGTTGGTCGCAGTGGATCAGCGCCAACTGCCGCCGCGGCGTCTACGACGGCGAGCTC
>DATEGZ010000067.1:0-3810 GCA_035279905.1 Vicinamibacterales bacterium | reverse complement strand
CACTTCGAGCGCGGCCGCGCGCTCCGTCTTGTTGTGTTTCGGCGCGCGGCGCAGCAACCGATCGGCGAGCTCGGCGGCGCGCGCGGGATCGTCGC
Source organism: Vicinamibacterales bacterium (assembly GCA_035279905.1). GTDB lineage: Bacteria > Acidobacteriota > Vicinamibacteria > Vicinamibacterales > SCN-69-37 > DATEGZ01. The sequence goes on along the minus strand of DATEGZ010000067.1, from coordinate 3,715 downwards.
GATCGAGCGCGAGCGAGGCGCGTCCGAGGATCGCGACCGGATGCGGCCCGGCCTGATTGAAAAGCTTCTCGGCTTCCGCGAGCCGGCCCTGCCGGCGGCGAAGCTCGCCCAACCGCGACTGGCCTTCGCCACCCATCGCGGGCCGCGCGGACACGAGCTCGTCGGTCGCCTTGACGAGCTCCTTCTCCGCCTCGACCCAGTCGCCGCGCCACACGCACACCGACGCGTACTGCGTGCGGCAGACGCCGAGCAGCGGCTTGAGTCCCCACTCCGTGCAGAACGCCTTCAGGCGCGTGCACCATTCGATCGCGCGCTGGCTGTCGCGCACGCGCTCGCACGCGGCGACGAGGTAGCAGCCCGACAGACCAATCGCGATCGGATCGCGCACTTCGCCGGCGAGCACGGACGCGTTGACGGCGTCGAGCTGCCGCATGCCGTCCGCCACGTCGCCCGCGGTGACGAGCGAGAGCCCGCGCAGCGCGCCGCCGATCGCGGCGTAGTTGTCCGCGCCGGTCTTCTCGCCGATGCGCAGCGCCTTGTCCGCGCACACGAGCGCCTGGCGCGGATCCGCATCGTCGAGCAGCGCGAACACCCCCTGGCGGCACGCGATCCACGCGTGCTCCGGACACTCGGGTAAGCCGTCGAGCAGACCGCGCGCCCGCTCCAGCCAGCCGTTGGCGACGTGCATCTCGCCGCGGAACGCGGCGGAATCCCACGCGAGCCACACCGCGACGCGCGCGGCCGACGCGCGATCGTTGCGCTGACGGTACAGCCGGTAGGCGCGCTCGCGCGACTTGAAGACGAGGTCGGCGGCATCGAGCCACCACGCCGCCAGCCCCAGACCTTCGAGCGCCTCGGGCTGCTCGTCACGCGCGAGCGCCGCGCGAAACGCCCGCCGCGCTTCGCGCCACGCGCCGCGGGCAAGCGCGGCCTGACCGATGGCCAGCTGGCTCAGCGGTCGAATGGGGGTGACGCGGGCGGAACGGAGCGCTCGAGGCTTCGCCGGGGGCATCGCTCGCAGGATTCTCACATTCTATTGAAGCGGTTAATAGATAGGACGGTCCGTGAAAAACAGCGTCGCCAGCACCGCTTCAAGTGCGGCGAAGACGCCCAGGAGCACCCGCGGCCGCGTCGCGGCGGCCCCCAGCCAGATGAACATCGGAAACAGCACCGACGTGAAGCGGCCGATCGAGAGCCACCCGCCCGCCGTGAGCGGAATGACGACGCTCAACAGCACGAACGCCGCGAGCCCTGGGCCGAAACGCCGCGCCACGGGCACGACGGTCCCGAGCGCGAACACCACGGCGGCGATGTTCGCGACGTCGTACGGCCGGTCGTGGAGATAGCTCGTGAGGCCGTGTGCCCGCACGTAGTCCGCGATCTCGACGAGGAGCATCCACGGACTCCTCGGCTGGCGTCCCCAGGCCACTTGCGCAGACATCCACGCCAGCCACTGTCCGCTCACGTGTTTCATGTACGCGGCATACGCCGCGAGCCCGACCGCGGGCGACGCGACGGCCACGAGCGTCCGCGCCAGCCGGCCGGGCGCGCGCTGATCGGGCGATCGCATCGCGACCAACGCGTCCCACGCCATCGGCAGCGCGACGAGGACCCCCGTCGGCCGCACCAGGCCAACTGTCGCGCCAAAGATCGCCGCGGTGAGCGGCCGGCCGCGCTTCAGGAAATAGCAGGCCGCGACCGCCGCCAGCAGAAAGAGCGACTCGGTGTAGAGCTGCCCGTAGAAAAGCGAGAACGGATAGCACGCGGTCAGCCAGATCGCGCGCGTCGCGGCATCGGCGTCCACGAGGATCTCGGCGAACCGGTGAAGCACGAGCAGCGCCAGCCAGAAGCACAGCACTGAGACGACGACGCCGGTCCACAACCACGCGGGCTCATCGTCGGGCAGATGCAGCAAGCGCGCGACCACTCGAAGCGCGACCGGAAACCCCGGAAAAAATGCCACGCGAACGTTTGGCTGATCGGGCGCCCATCGATAGCCGTTGGACGCGATGCCCAGGTACCACGTCGCGTCCCAGACGCCCGGCAGTTGCGCCAGAGGGTTGCCTCGCGGCGGGTCCGGGCTCGGCGCGTGGCCGATCGTCACGACCGCGAGCCAGCCGGCGAGAAACACGCCCGCGCGCGTGATGAGCGTGGCGCGCAGCGCCTCGCGCGTCGCGGTCAGCGACCAGAACGCTTGCGCACGCGAGATCAGATCCTGGCCGATGTGCGGCGCGGGCCGCAGAAGATGACGGATGACCAGCAGCGCGATGGTCACCACGCCGCTCCCGACCCACGTGATCCGCCACTGATGAAGGAGTTGAATCTCGACCGGTCCGCCGAGAACCGCGCTTGCGAACACGACGATGGCCACGACCGAGAGCGCGTCGATGAACGGCAGCACGCCTTACCCGCCCGAGCCGACTCGTTCGATCACCATCGTGCGCGCGTGCCACGCGTCGCGCTCGCGCGGCAACCACGCGGGCCACACGCCCGGGGCGTCGCCGGGGACGCCGGATGTGACGAACAGCACGGTCGTGCCGGCGAGATCCGCGGGCGACCGGCCCGCGAACGAGAGATGCACGATCACGCCGGCCGCCGGTGGTGCGACGTACGTCGCCTGCCAGACATCACGCGCGACCGTGCCCGTCAGGCTCGACGTCGAGGGCCGAACCCCAGCCGGCAGGCTCAGCCGGAACGCCAGCGGCACGCGCGGCACGATCGTCACGTCCAGCGTGGCCGTCCCGTCAGCGGCGCGGGTGGTTTTCGAGATCACTTCAGCCGGCGACGCCGCAAGCAACGGCATCGACGTCGTGCGAAACGCGAATGGCGCGTCGATGGGCCCGACGCGCGCGCTCGCCCCGAGCGCGTCCTCCGATCGCTGCCAGTTCGCGCCCACGGGCCCGGGCATGCCGAGCCCCAGCAACGGCTCGCTGCCTCCGACTTCCCACCAGGCGCGCGCGGAGACGTTGTCCTGCACGTAGCGCACGGTGCGCATCTGCGGGCGAAGCGCGGTGTAGGCGGGCGAAGCCCATGCGAGCACACCGCTCGCGAGCGTCACGGCGGCGATCGCGAGTCCCGCCGGACGCGAGCTCAACGTGCGGCTGAATCGTTCCCACGCAAGCGCGATAACGGGCGGCGTGATCACGAGCGCCGCGACGGCGATGATCGCGGGATAGACGGTGACGGGCGCGGTGACTGGCAGCCAGCCGAAGAGCGACACCACGAAGTGCAACAGGATCCACGTGTTACGCGCCCACAACATGATCGCCGCGACGAGCACGATCGCGGACGCGACGGCCATGCTGAATGACGATCGACGGCCCGCGATGACGAGCAGGCCGCCGATGAACAGCGGCCACGCGAACAAGTACGCCGCGGCCGGCGCGGCCTGATGAAAGACGATCGCGAGCGCCGCCCAGATCGGCAGCGTCACCCACCACACGGCCGCCGGCGAACGCTCGGGTTGCAGCTGCGCGGACACCCGCGAGCCGATCCAGTGCATCACCCAGCCGGCCAGCAGGCCGGCGGTAATCAACCACAAGAAGAACCCGCGCGGAGACGCGTACCAGGGATTGAGCTCGGCGCGAAGGCTGCGCAGCGCGGCCGCGGCGCCGATCATGGCCGCCACGCTGACGCCCGACATGAGCATCGCCCAGCCGGCGGTCACGATCAGGCCGGCGACGCCGCGCCGCCGCCACAGATCTCTCGAGAGGAG
>DATEGZ010000066.1:0-6375 GCA_035279905.1 Vicinamibacterales bacterium | reverse complement strand
CGGCCGCAGGCGCCTCGGCCGCGCCAGGCGCGATCGCCGGCCCCCGCGCTCCACGCGCGGCGATGCGCTCGACGGCGACGATGAGATCCGCGGGCCGGATCGGCTTCGACAAGTAATCGTCCATGCCGGCCGCGAGACACCGCTCGCGGTCCCCGGTCATCGCGTGCGCGGTCATCGCCACGATGGGCACGCGCCCTCCGGCGACACGCTCGTGCTGCCGGATCGAGATGGTCGCCGAGAGCCCGTCGAGCTCGGGCATCTGCACGTCCATCAGCACGAGATCGAACGGCGGCGACGCGTGCGTGAGTCGGTCGATCGCCTCGCGCCCGTTGACCGCGCTCACGACCTCGTGGCCGCGCTTTTCGAGCACGCGCGTCGCGAGCGTGCGGTTGACGTGGTTGTCCTCGGCGAGCAGGATGCGCAGCGGCGTCGCGGGCGGCTCGGCCGGCATTGGGCTCGCGGCGTCGTGGTGATCGCCCGGCCGGTGCGCGAAGAGCGAGACGATCGCGTCCAGCAGGTCCGACTGCTTGATCGGCTTCGTCACGTGCGTCGCGATCCCGAGCCGGCGGCACTTCGAGGCGTCGTCGGGGCGCACGGCCGACGTCAGCATCACGATCGGCGTCGGCGCAAAGCGGCGGTCCGCCTTGAGGCGCTGGGCGAGCATGAACCCGTCCATCTGCGGCATCTGGCCGTCGATGATCGCGAGGCCGAACGGGCGGTTGCGCGCGTCGGCGTCTTCGAACGCCGTGAGCGCGTCGGCGCTGCTCGCGACGACGGTCGGCGTCATCTTCCAGGTCTGCAGCACATCGTGCAGGATGCGCCGGTTGGTCGCGTTGTCGTCGACGACGAGCACGCGAAGATCGTGCAGATCGGCGACGAGGCCGCCGCCGGGCGCGAGCTCGCGGTGGGCGTCGCGCTTCAGCCGCGCGGTGAAGTGGAACGTGCTGCCGACTCCGACCTCGCTTTCGAGCCAGATCGTGCCGCCCATGAGCGAGACGAGCTCGGAGGCGATGGCGAGCCCGAGGCCCGTGCCGCCGAACGTGCGCGTGGTGGACGTGTCGGCCTGGGCGAACGCTTCGAAGATGATCGCCTGCTTGTCGGCGGGCACGCCGACGCCCGTGTCACGCACGGCGAAGTGCAGCGCGACGGCGTCGGCGTCGATCGCCTGCGGCTCGACGTGGACGACGACTTCGCCGCGCTGCGTGAACTTGATCGCGTTGCCGACCAGATTCGTGAGCACCTGGCGCAGCCGGCCCGGATCGCCCACGAGCGCGTCCGGCACGTCGGCGCGGATGTTGACGGCAAGCTCGAGGCTCTTGTGCTGCGCGCGGACGGCGAGCACCTTCATCAGATCTTCGACCGTGTCGCGCAGCAGGAAGCTGATGTGGTCGAGCTCGAGCTTGCGCGCCTCGATCTTCGAGAAGTCGAGGATGTCGTTGACGACGTCGAGCAGCGACTCCGCGGAGCGCGCGATCGTCGTCAGATACTCGCGCTGCTCGCCGGTGATGTGCGTCTGCAGCGCCAGATCGGCCATGCCGATGATGCCGGTCATCGGCGTGCGGATTTCGTGGCTCATGTTCGCGAGGAACTGCGCCTTGGCCTGCGTCGCCTCCTCGGCCCTGGCCTTTGCGGTGCCGAGCTCGCGGACGAGCTGCGTCAGCTGGTCGGCGTTCTCCGCCTCGGCCTCGCGGGCGCGATCGAGCGCGCGCGCGTACTGCGCCATCTGCTCGTCGTCTCCCTTCTTTTTCGTGATGTCGCGGGCGACGGCGAAGATCAGCTGCTCGTCCGCGTACGGCACCGCGGTCCACGAAAACCAGCGATAGCTGCCGTCGCGGCATTGATACCGGTTCTCGAAGCGGAGCGCGCTGGCGCCGCCGGCGATGCGGCCGGCTTCGGCGTGCGTCTTCTCGCGATCGATCGGATGGACGAAGTCGAGGTACGGTTTGCCGTAGAGCTCCGCATCCGTCCACCCGAGCGTGCGCTGCCAGGCGGGGTTGATCCGCCGGAAGTAGCCGTCGAACCCGGCGATGCACAGCATGTCGAGCGACAGCGCAAAGAAGCGATCGAGGTCTTCTTCCGCCCGGCGGCGCTCGATGAACTGGCCGATCTGCCGGCCGATCGTGTCGAGCATCGTGAGCAGCTCTTCGTCCGGCTCGCGGATCTCGCGGCTGAAGAACTCCATGACGCCGAGCACGTCGCGCTCGAGCACGACCGGAAAGCCGAAGGCGGCGTGCAGGTGCTCCCGCCCGGCGGCAGGCGCGCGCGGAAAGTTCTCGTCGTGCAGCACATCGGGAATGAATGCCGGACGCGCGCTCGCCCACACGCGCCCGGGCAGGCCGACGCCGCTCGCAAATGACGTCTCGCGGCTGAGCGCCTCGAACTCCGCGAATCCCGTGCCGGGCATGTGCCACGCCGCGATCAGTCGCAGGACGTTGTCGTGGGGATCCACCCGCCACAGCGCGCCGTAGTCCCACTCGAGCGTCCGGCAGATGGCTTCGAGAATGCGCGGCATCGCCTCGTTGAGGCGCGCCGACTCGGCGAGCACGCGCGCGGTGGCGTACTCCGCCGCCAGGCGACGCGGCGTCAAACCGCCATCCGGTTTCGTGGCGCTGGATCCGGCCGGCATGGGTCGAGACGGCTATCTTAGGCCGGAACCCTGGACTTAAGTCCGTCAACCGGAAGCCTGAGCCGAGGCTGGCCCACCAATCGGGCACCGGCGCCGTGACACGAGATGGCCGGTGTTTTGCTGGACCTTCAGGCGAGGTGCTGATGCGGAGAGTCCCTGGGTTGGCCGTGTGTCTGGTGCTTATCGCGGCGGAGGCCAACGCCACGCCGATCACCGGCTCGGTGACTGGCCTGGCGTCGCCCAGCGCGGTCCTGACCTTTTCTGAAGTCGCGTTGGCGTCGGGAACGCCGCTCACCAACCAGTTTTCGCCGTTCGGTCTGACGTTCCTCGGGGGCACGTACTACGATCCGGAACCTGGCTTCTTCCCAACGGTTTCGGCCGGTAACTTCTCGGCGCCCGGATCGAATGGACCCATCGGCTTGACGAACCCGTTCACGATCATCTTCACGGCCCCTGTCGGATCGGCGGCGCTTCAATTCATCACCAACGCCGGCACGACGACGTTCACGGCGAGACTGGGCGGGACGACGGTCGAGTCGTTCGTCGCGCCCACATCGCTGACACCCTTGTTCTTCGGATTTCAGGGAATCAACTTCGACAACATTCTCATCAACGTCAACGCCGCCAACAATGCGGCGCTGTTCGACAACATCCAGACAAACACGGCCGCCGCAGTGCCCGAGCCGGCCACGATGTTGCTGGTCGGCACGGGCTTTCTTACTCTTCGTCGGCTCCGGCGGTCTCCAGCTTCCCCAACGCCTTTTTCATCAGATACGCCTTGATGAACTCGTCGAGGTCGCCGTCGAGCACGCGGTTGACGTCACCCACCTGGAACTTCGTCCGGTGGTCCTTGATCATCTGGTAGGGCTGAAGCACGTAGCTCCTGATCTGGCTGCCGAACGCGATGCCCTTCTTCTCGCCGCCGAGCTCGTCGAGCTTCGCCTGTTGCTCCTTCGACTTGAGATCGTACAGGCGCGACTTGAGCACCTTCATCGCGGACGCGCGGTTCTTGTGTTGCGACCGCTCGTTCTGGCACGACACGACGATGCCCGTCGGGATGTGGGTGATGCGCACGGCCGAGTCCGTGACGTTGACGTGCTGGCCGCCGGCGCCGCTCGATCGGAACGTGTCGATCCGGATGTCCTTGTCCTCGATCTCCACGTCGATGTCATCGTCGAGCTCGGGCCAGACGTAGACGGACGCGAACGACGTGTGACGCCGTGCCGCCTGGTCGAACGGCGAGATGCGGACGAGGCGATGGACGCCGGCCTCGGCCGAGAGCAGGCCGAAGGCGTATTCGCCCGCCACCGTGAACGTCACGCTCTTGATGCCGGCTTCGTCGCCGGGCTGCAGGTCGATGATCTCGCGCTTGAAGCCGCGGCGCTCCGTCCAGCGCAGATACATGCGCATCAGCATCTCGGCCCAGTCCTGCGACTCGGTGCCGCCGGCGCCCGGATGGATGGTCACGATCGCGTTCTTGGCGTCGAGCTCGCCGGAGAGCATCGTGCGAATCTCACCGGCCTGCACGTCGCGCGAAAACGACTCGAGCCCGCGCGACAGATCGGCGGCGACGTCCTCGCCCTGCCGGACCCAGTCGAACAGCACGCCGAGATCCTCGGCTTCCTTCCGCAGCGCCACGGCCAGCGTCCGGTCGTCTTCGAGCCGGCGCCGCCGCTGCAGCACTTTCTGCGCGGTGGACTGGTCCTTCCAGAAATCGGGCGCGGAGATGTTGGTTTCGAGGTCGGAGAGCTCGCGGCCTAGACGGGCTTCGTCAAAGGCCCCTCCGCAGATCGGTGGCGCGGGCGGTCAGTTCATCAAACAGGCGAACTTGCTCGTCGAATGTCACGAATCGCTCCTGGGGCCTGAGGCCCGGGGCCTGGGGCCTAGTACCTGGTCCCTGATCTTAGTCCACTGAACGCCGCCGCCACAGCAATCGCCAGCGACAGCCACGCCACGACATCCCCGATCTGCCCGTAGATCGTTCGGCCGTAGAGGAGCCGCACGTCCACGGTGACCGACGCCGGCTCGAACAGCGGCGTTTTGAGCAGGACGCGGCCGTACGGATCGACCGCCCCGCTGATGCCGGTGTTGGCGGCGCGCACGACGTACCGGCCCTCTTCGACCGCGCGGATCGCGCCCATGTCGAAGTGCTGATACGGCGCGGACGAGCGGCCGAACCACGCGTCGTTCGTGATCGTCGCGAGCAGCTCGCTGCCGCGCAGGACGAACTCGCGATCGATCCACGGATAGATCGACTCGTAGCAAATCGCGACGCTCACCTTGCGGCCGTTCGCGTCGAGCACGACGGGCTCGGTGCCTTCCGTGAAGTCGCTCACCGACTGGACGAGCGGCCCGACAAAGAACAGCAGTTTCTTCATCGGCACGAACTCGCCGAACGGCACCAGCCGCATCTTTCGGTACGTGCCGTGCGACCGGCCGTCCACGCCGACGACGACCGCCGTGTTGTAGATGCGATCAGGCGCGCCGCCTTTACCGTACTCGTATTCGTCGGTGCCGAGGATGAACGGCACGTGCGATTGCGCGGCCAGCCGGCGCACCGGTTCGGAGAGCGCGCCCTCGGCGTCGAAGTAGAACGGCGTCGACGCCTCCGGCCAGAACACCATCGACGCGCCGGCGCCGATGGCCTGCTGGCTCAGCGCGAGGTAGCGCGAGAGGATCGGGTCGCGCGCTTGAGGATCCCACTTGTCGGTCAGGCCGATGTTGCCCTGGATGAGCCCGACCCGCGTCACGGCCCCGGTCTGCGTCAATGCGCTCGCCGTGAGCCGCAGCGTGCCGCCGAACGCCACGACGGCGAGCAGCACGCCCACGGCGATCGCCCCGATCGTCGTCGACCGGCGGCGGCCGAACGCCAGCGCCGCAGCCGCGGCCGACACGAGGGCGACCAGCGCGGACAGCCCGTGCACGCCCGTGACGCTCGCCAGCTGCACGACCGGCAGCACCGTCGCCTGTGACGCGCCGAGCGTGCCCCACGGGAACCCGCCGAACGCGCCGCAGCGCACCCACTCGCTCGCCACCCAGCACGCCGGCGCCAGCCAGATGCCGTTCGTCCCGAAACGCCGTACCGTCAGACCGAACAACACGCCGAACAGGCCGACGTAGATCGCCAGATACCCCCACATCAACACGCCGACGAGAAACGCGACCCATCCGGCGATCCCGCCGTAGGTCGCCATCGTCCCGACCGCCCAATACAGCATGCCGGCGAAGTAGATGAATCCGCTGGAGGCAGCGAGCAGGAAGAGCTGACGCACCCCGCTGCGGCCCGAGGTGACGCTGAGCGTGATGCCGACGATGAGCGGTGCGAGGGCAATCCACGCGAATGCCGGATGCCCGAATTTTGGAAAGCTGGCGGCCAGCAGGACGCCAGAGAGCAACGCTAGCGCGTAACTAATGCCGTGTACCCGTCCTTCTGGAGACGGCTGGCCATCTTGTCAGCGTCAGCACGATCCGCGTACGGTCCCATCCGCACTTTGACGAACGCCGCGGAGTTGACCGCCGACGCCGTGTAGCCCTTCTTTTTCAGGTCGCGGATGAGCGCGTCTGCGGCGCCCTTCGTACCGAATGCGCCAAGCTGCAGGAACCAGCCGTCGTCGGTCGGCTTCGTCGCGGCGGCGGGCGCGGGTTTCGCGGCCGGGGGCGGCGTTGCCGGTTTCGCGGCTGCTGGTTTCGGCGTGGACGTTGGCGTTGGCGCCGTGTTGGGCGTCGCCGCCGGGGGTGTCGGCGCGGAC
>DATEGZ010000065.1:0-10547 GCA_035279905.1 Vicinamibacterales bacterium | reverse complement strand
GGTCGTCACGTCCGGCAGGAACCGGGAGATCGCGCGAACGGCCAGGATCGCCGCGCCGGCGCCGACGGTGGCGCCGATGGTCACCACCGTGAGCGCGCGCGACGCGACCGCCAGCCACACCACGCGCGGGCGTCCGCCCAGCGCGAGCCGGACGCCGACTTCGCGCGTGCGATCGGCGACGCTGCGTGCGGCAACGCCGTAGACACCGACGAGCGCGATGACGAGCCCGATGCCGCCGAAGATCACGAGCAGCGTCGTGCGGAATCGCTGCGGGCCGAGCGAGTCGTCCAGGAACTTGTCGAGCGTCGTCGCGCCGCCGAGCGGCTGCGCGGGATCGACGGCCCACACCGCCGCGCGAATCTGGCCGATCAGCCCAGCGGAGTCGCCGGCCGTGCGGACGACCAGGCTGACGGGTCCGTTGGTGTTGTTGTTCTGGGCGAACGGAATGTAGATCGTCTCGATCGGCGCCTGGCTGAATCCCGCGTCGCTCACATCTCCGGCGACGCCGACGATCGTGATCCACGGCGAGGTCGGCCCGCCGCGCTGCACGCGGTGTCCGACGGCGGCGCCGCCCGGCCAGAACTTCGCCGCGAACTGCCGGCTCACCATCGCGACGGGCGTTGTCGTCGCGATGTCGTGATCGTCGATCGCGCGGCCCTCGACCACGGGGATCTTCATCGTGTCGAAGTAGCCCGGGCTGATACGGTGGAAGAGCACCGTGTACCCCTGACCGGTCGGCGTCGGGTGACCTTCGACCTGCACGAGCGTCTGGATGGAAAAGCCGGGAATGAAGAAGTTGAGCGTCGTGCTCGCGGAGACGACGCCCGGCACGGCGCGCACGCGGTCGAGTACCGCACGCACGAACGCGGTGCGCGCGTCCTGCGTCGGATAGGACGTCTCGGTGAATCTGAGCTGCGCCCCAAAGAGATGATGCGGGTCGAAGCCCGGATCGGTGCGCGCGGTGCGATCGAACGCCGCGAGGAGCAGCGCGCCGGAGACGAGCAGCACGAGGACGAGCGCGGTCTGCACGCCGACGAGCCACGATCCGAACCGCGCGTGTCCGCGGCTGCCGATCGTGCGCAGCCCGAGTCCTGAGAACGACGACGCGAGATCCCGACGCGCCACGCGCGCGAGGGCGGCGGCCGTCGCCGCGGCGATGACGAGCGCGGCAATCGCGAGGCTCGAGAGCGCCGCACGCCAGTCGAGAGCGACCGCTCTCGTCGGGCTCGTGTTGGTCGTGTCGAGATGCAGCAACAACGGCAGCGCCAGCGTCGTGAGTCCCACACCCAGCGCGCCGCCCGTGACGGTCACGAGCGCGCCGTGCCACAACTCGGAGACGAGCAGGCGCGCGCGACTCGCGCCGAGCGCCAGTCGAAGCGCGAGCTCCGGCTGCCGCGAGAGCAGATCGGCGAGCGTGACGTTGGCGAGATTCGCGCCCGCCACCAGCGCGAGCGCGACAATCGCGACCAGCAAAATCGACAGTGCAGGCGCGGCCGATCCGAATTGCGCGTCGCGGAGCGGTTTGGCGCCGATGGCCCACCCCTTCAGGTTGTCCGACGATTCTTCGCGCGACCGCGCGAGCACGCGATCGAGCTCGGACGTGACCTTTTGGACCGTGGCGCCGGGCGCGAGCCGCGCGATGGTCTGCACGAACGTCGCGTTCGGCAAGATCACTCGTCCGCCGTGGATGTCGAGCGGCGTCCAGAACGCCGACGCGGCGTAGACCGGCTCGAATGCCGGGCCCATCACGCCGATCACGGTGAACGGCTCGCGATCGATCAGGATCGTGCGGCCGAGCACGTCGGCCTTGCCGCCGTAGCGCTGCTGCCACAAGCCGTGGCTCAGCACGACGAGCCGCGCGTTCGCGAGCTCTTCGTCAACCGTGAACGTGCGTCCGATGACGGGCGACGCGCCCAGCAGGCTGAAGAAGCCGTTCGACACGCGCCCGCCCGGTACGCTCTCGGGCTCGCCCTCGCCGCCAATCGCGCGCTCGGCCGTCCAGATGCCCTCGATGCCCGTGAGCGATCCCGCCTGCTCGCGTGCGCGCGCGAACACCGCGGCCGACAGCGGATTGGCCTGAGCGAAATCGGACGTGCCCGGCGGCTGCATGTACACGCGCACGAGGCGCGACGCGTCCGCGAACGGCAGCGGTCGCACCATCGTCGCGTCGACGACGGCAAGCACGGCGCTGGTCGCAGCGACGACGAGCGCAAGCGTGAGGGTGGAGAGAAGAAACGAAGCGCGGCGCAAACGATGCAGCATGAGTGTGCCTCCCAGGCGGCACTCTCACACTACGCGCTCGTTGTTGAAGAGGCGACCGCTATCTCGTCATCGAGTCGATGAGCGCGCGTCATTCCGATCGCGGTCCGACAACGCGCGCGCGTGTGACGACGATCGTTTCCTTCGGCGTCTCGCCATCGACCGGCACCGTTGCGATTGCGGACACTGTCTCCATTCCGGACACTACCTTCGCGAACGCGGTGTACTGCCCGTCGAGCGAATGGCAGTCGCCGGTGCAGATAAAGAAGGATGTCGATCCGCTGCCGGGATCGTCGCCGCGCGCCATCGAGACCAGCCCGGGCGCGTTGGGCGTCTGCGTGAACTCCGGCGGCAGGTTGTGCACGAGCTTCTGCTGCTTCTCGGTCAGCGGCTTGTCGCGAAACGCGAGCGCGCCGGTCTGAATCACGAAGTTCGGCACGACGCGATGGACGCCGACACCGTCGTAGACGCCGGCCTCGGTCATGAGCAGAAAGCTGCGGACCGTTTCCGGCGCCTTGTCAGGCAGGAGCTCGAGCTCAATCGGGCCCTTCGTCGTCTCGAGCACGACGTGGTACTTCGCGAGCTCGGCCGGGGTGTCGTGGACGAAAAGAACGGGCGGCGTGTCACGAATCGTGACGTCTTCAATCACGATGCGCGCCTTCGGACGCCCGTCGGCGTCCGCGTCGGCCGCGGAGATCTGCTGCACGATCTCGATCCCGTCGACCACCCGGCCGAACACTGTGTACTTGCCGTCGAGCGAGGGCTGGTCGGTCACGCAAATGAAGAACTGCGCGCCGGCGCTGTCCGGTTTGCCCGGCGCGAGCACGGCGGACACGGTGCCCGCAGTGTGTTTTTCGCCGTTGATTTCCGCGCGCAGCACGCCCAGTCCGCCCGTGCCGTACTGCGCGGTCTTCGCCGGATCCTTCGACAGCGGATCGCCGCCCTGGATGATCCCGTAGCGGATGACGCGATGGAAGATCGTCCCGTCGTACGCGTGGTCGCGCGCCTGTTTGATGAAGTAGCCGACGTGGTTCGGCGCAGCCTGCGGCAGCAGCTGGATGACGAACGTCCCCGCGCTGGTGCGGACGACGGCTTGCTTGCCCGTCATCTGATCGAGCGGCAGTGCGTTCTGGAAGAACGCCGGCGCGGCTTGACCGGCAGCGAAGAGCAGCAGCGCGACGACCCCTCGGAGCATCCGTTAACTTTACCCAGCCGGCCGGACCGGGCGCAGAGAAAGGCGCCTTGGCTAATAATGACGGTATGACAGACATTTCGGCACGCGGCTACGCCAATTCCAGCGTCCTGGTCTCGACCGACTGGGTCGCCACCCATCTCACCGATCCCGACATTCGCGTCATCGAATCGAACGAGGACGCGCTGCTCTACGCCTCCGGGCACATTCCCGGCGCCGTGCAGGTCGACTGGACCGCCGACCTGAACGACCCGCTCAAGCGCGACTACATCACGCGCAAAGGTTTCGAAGCGTTGATGTCGCGCATCGGCGCGACGCCAAAGACGACGGTCATCTTCTACGGCGACAAGAACAACTGGTGGGCGTGCTACGCCTACTGGGTGTTTCAGCTCTTCGGTCACACGAACGCGAAAGTCATGGACGGCGGCCGCCTCAAGTGGTCGAAGGAAGGCCGGCCGATGACGCGCGAAGTGCCCACGATCGCGCCGACGAAGTACAAGGCGAAAGAACGCAAGGACGGCCCGATTCGCGCGTTCCGTCAGCAGGTGCAACTCCACGCCAAGGCTAAAGGCCAGCTCGTCGACGTGCGGAGCCCCGAGGAGTTCGCCGGCACGCGGCTGCACATGGCCGACTACCCGAACGAGGGCGCGGTGCGCGGCGGCCACATTCCCGGCGCGAAGAGCATCCCGTGGGCGCGCGCGATCAATCCGGACGACGGATCGTTCAAGGACGCGGCGGAGCTGACCGAGCTCTACGTCAAGACGAACAAGCTCAACAAGGCGAAGCCGACGATTGCCTACTGCCGCATCGGCGAGCGCAGCAGCCACACGTGGTTCGTGCTCAAGTACCTGCTCGGATTCAAGAACGTCAAGAACTACGACGGCTCCTGGACGGAGTGGGGCAATTCGGTGGGACTGCCGATTGAAAAATGAGCAAGCTTCAGGACGTGCTCGATACGTTCGCGCTGTTTCCTGATCCGGCGGATCGCACGAACCTGCTGCTCGACTACGCGGCGCAGTTCAAGGATGTGCCCCCGTCTGTCGCGACGCGGCCGTTCTCCAGGGAACACCTCGTGCCGCACTGCGAGTCGGAGGCCTACGCGTGGGCCGAGCCGCAGGGCGACGGCACGCTGAAGCTGTACTTCGCGGTCGAAAATCCGTCGGGCGTGTCGGCCAAGGCGCTCGCGACGATTCTCGACAAATCGCTGTCGGGCTTGCCGCCGGCGGAAGTCGCACGCGTGAGCCCGGACATCGTCGAACAGATCTTTCGCCAGAACATCTCGATGGGCAAAGGGCTCGGGCTCATGTCGATGGTGCAGGCCGTGCGGATCCTGGCCGGGCGCCTGGTGAGGTAGATTTACGCGCATGTCGAGCCGTCACTTCGTTGTCGCCGCCGCCGCGCTTCTCGTCACCGCGTGTTCTTCAACGCCGCCTCGTCCACTCGCGCTCAAGGAGATGCCGGCGATCAACACGGACGCGGTGCTGGCGGACACGAAGAAGCTGTCGTCCGATGAGTTCGGCGGCCGCAAGCCGGGCACGAAGGGCGAGGAGCTGACCGTCCAGTACCTCTCGGATCAGTTCAAGGCGGCGGGCGCGGAGCCGGGCAATCCCGACGGCACGTGGACGCAGAAGGTGCCGATGGTCAGCCTCGAGGCGACGGATCAGTCGCCGCTCGTCTTCAAGAAAGGCGGCCAGTCGCTCACGCTCAAGCCGCACGACGACGTGATCGCGTTGAGCCAGCGCGTGACGGACGCGATCGCGGTGAAGGACTCGGACGTCGTCTTCGTCGGCTACGGCGTGCAGGCGCCGGAGTTCAACTGGGACGACTTCAAGGGCATGGACGTCAAGGGCAAGACGATCATCGTGCTCGTGAACGATCCGCCCGTGCCTGATCCGAACGACAAGACCGCGCTCGACCCGCGGACGTTCGGCGGCAAGGCGATGACCTACTACGGCCGCTGGACGTACAAGTACGAGAAGGCCGCGGAGCTCGGCGCCGCCGCGGTGTTCATCGTGCACGAAACGGCGCCAGCGGGCTATCCGTGGAACGTGGTGCAGAGCTTCGGCGGCGAGCGGCTCGATTTGCAGACGCCGGACAAGAACATGGGCCGCGCCGCGATTCAGGGCTGGATCTCGCTCGACGCCGCGACGAAGCTGTTCAAGCTCGCGGGGCTCGACTACCAGAAGCTCAAGGCCGAGGCGGCGACGCGCGAGTTCAAGCCCGTGCCGTTGAAGGTGGCCGGCTCGATGTCGTTCAAGCAGACGCAGCACCCGACCGAGTCGCGGAACGTCGTCGCCAGGATCACCGGCAGCGATCCTGCGCTCAAGAACCAGTACGTCGTCTACTCAGCGCACTGGGATCACTTTGGCACGTGCGACGCAGTCAACGGCGACACGATCTGCAACGGCGCGCGCGACAACGCGAGCGGCACGGCGATGCTCATCGAGCTCGCGCGCGAGTTCAAGAAGGTGCAGCCGCAGCCGAAGCGATCGATTCTGTTTCTGTGCGTGACGTCCGAAGAGCAGGGCCTGCTCGGCTCCGAGTACTACGCCAAGTTCCCGCTGTATCCGCTCAACAAGACGCTCGCCAACATCAACGTCGACGAGCTGAACGTCTGGGGCCGCACGAAGGACCTGACCGTGATTGGTCTCGGCGCGTCGGATCTCGACGACTACGCGCGTGACGCCGCCGCCGAACAGGGGCGCACGCTGCATCCGGATTCGGAGCCGGAAAAAGGCTTCTACTACCGCTCCGACCACTTCAACTTCGCGAAGGTCGGCGTGCCGGCGTTCGACCCGGACTCGGGCACCGACTTCATCGGCAAGCCCGCCAGCTTCGGCCAGGAAAAGCGCGACGAGTGGACGACGAAGTTCTATCACCAGGCGACCGACGAGGTGCAGCCGTGGTGGGACCTCTCGGGCGCGGCCGAGGACGGTGCGCTCTATTTCGCGATGGGCTACCGCGTCGCCAACGCGGACAAGTTCCCCGAGTGGAAGCCGGGCAACGAGTTCAAGGCGATTCGCGACAAGTCGCTGAAGTAGCGTGGACACGAAGACGCGCTGCAGCTGGGCCGGGAGCGATCCCCTCTACCGCGAATACCACGACCGCGAGTGGGGCGTGCCGTCGCACGACGATCGGCATCTCTTCGAGATGCTGATCCTCGAGGGCGCGCAGGCCGGCCTGAGCTGGATCACGATCCTCCGCAAGCGTCCCGCGTACCGGCGCGCGTTCAATCAATTCGATCCGAAGAAAGTCGCGCGCTACGACGCCGCCAGGCGCCGCGCCCTGCTCCGCGATCCCGGCATCGTCCGCAACCGGCTGAAAATCGACGGCGCGGTGAAGAACGCGCGCGCGTTTCTCGAAGTACAGCGCGAGTTTGGATCGTTCGACGAGTACATCTGGCAGTTCGTCGGCGGCAGGACGAAGGTCAACCGCCCGCGATCGATGAAGGACGTGCCCGCGACGACGCCCGAGTCCGACGCGATGAGCCGCGACCTGAAGAAGCGCGGCTTCACGTTCGTCGGATCGACGATCTGCTACGCGTTCATGCAGGCCGTCGGCCTCGTCGACGACCACGCGGCGACGTGCTTCAAGGCGAGGCGGCCGCCGCGCTAGTCGTCGGCGTCGTGCACGCGTTTGGTCGCACGGTGCCCGAGGCCCAACACCAACAGCCCCACCGAAAAACCGATCATCCCGCCGACGGTGAAGCGCGACAGCCGCATCAGCCACGCCGTCGCTTGCACGGCGTTGACGGTCGCGGCGACGAGAGTCAGCAGCGCAACAAGCGCCACCGCGCGGGCCGCGCGAGCTCGTTGTTCCGGTGACCACCTGCGCGCGTCTGGCGGCGCCGATCGCACCCAGCCCGTGACCCAGACGACCAGCGTCGTCAGACCGAGGATGGTGCTCACGTGCTGAAGAACGTTGTACCAATGCAGCCTGGGCAGGACTGCCGGGGCGACCTCATCCCGGAGCACGGGCCAGGTCACGACGGCCCAATCGTGCTCGTGCGTGAAGCCGTCCCACACGACGTGCGTGAGCGCGCCCAACGCAACCGCGACGAGCGCGCCGACCCACGATGCCGATGGCTTTCGAAGCGCGCGCGCGAGGCCAGGCGGCAGCAACTCGACGAGCGCCGGCCGAACGATCTGTCTGAAGACGAACCAGACGGCGATCGAGACCGGAAGACAGAACAAGAGCAGGCCCGCGGGTTTGTGCGCCCAGCGTGTGATGGGCGCAAGACGGAGAAAGAACTCGTAGTCCGGCGACATCGCGCCGATGACGAGCGCCGAGAGCGGCAGGCGCGGCGCGATCTTCCTGAGCGGCCACGCGGCGGCCGCGTGCGCGGGTGTGACGGGCATCTATCCCAGGCTCGGACCGAGCCACCGTTCTGCGACGTCGAGGCTCACGCCCTTGCGCTTCGCGTAGTCCTCGAGTTGATCGCGTCCAATCCGGCCGACGTTGAAGTACTTCGCCTGCGGGTGGCTGAAGTAGAGGCCGCTCACCGCGGCCGCGGGCATCATCGCGAATGATTCGGTCAGCGTGATGCCGATCGCCGGCGCGTCGAGCAGCTTGAACAGCGTGGTCTTCTCGCTGTGGTCGGGACACGCGGGATAGCCGAAGGCCGGGCGAATGCCACGGTACTTTTCCTCGATCAACTCGTCGTTCGACAGACGCTCGCGCGCGCCGTAGCCCCAGTCCCTCCGGGCCTGCGCGTGCAGGTATTCCGCGAACGCCTCGGCCAGTCGATCGGCCAGCGCCTTGACGATAATCGCGCTGTAGTCGTCGTGCTGCTTCTCGTACTCGGCGGCCAGCGTGTCCGCGCCGATGCCCGCCGTGACCGCGAACATCCCGATGTAGTCCGGCGCCAGCGAGTCCTTCGGGGCGACGAAATCCGCGAGCGATCGGTTCGGCCGGCCGTCGGCGATCGGCTCCTGCTGACGCAGCATGTGGAAGCGCCCAAGCTCCACGCGGCGGGCGTCGTCTTTGTAGACGACGATGTCGTCGCACACCGTGCTCGCCGGCCAGAAGCCGTAGACGCCGCGCGCCGTCACGCGCTTCTCGGCGACGATGCGCTTCAAAATCGTCTGCGCGTTCTCGTAGAGCTCGCGCGCCGGCCCGCCGTAGTCAGGGTGATCGAGAATCGCGGGGAAACGGCCCTTCAGATCCCACGCGGAGAAGAAGAACGTCCAGTCGATGAACGGCAGCAGCTCGTCGAGCGCCGGCTCGACGACGCGGCGGCCGACGAACCAGGGCACGGCGATCTCGAGATTGTCCCAGTCAGTCTTGAGGTGATTGGCGCGCGCGTCGGCGAGCGAGAGCAGCGCGCGCTCCTTCCGCGCGCCGTACTTCTCGCGCAGGGACTGGTGGTCCTGGTTGACCGTCGCGACGTAGGCCTCGCGCTGGCGATCGTTCAGGAGCTTGGACACGACGTCGACGGCGCGCGAGGCGTCCAGCACGTGCACCGTTGGGCCCGCGTACTCGGGCGCGATCTTCACCGCCGTGTGCTGCTTGCTCGTTGTCGCGCCGCCGATGAGGAGCGGCGTCTTGAGCTCGCGCCGCGACATTTCCTTGGCGACGTACACCATCTCGTCGAGCGACGGCGTGATGAGGCCGCTGAGACCGATGATGTCGGCATGCGACGAGGCCGCCTGCTCGAGGATCTTCTCGCACGACACCATCACGCCGAGATCGATCACCTCGTAGTTGTTGCAGCCGAGCACGACGCCGACGATGTTCTTGCCGATGTCGTGGACGTCGCCCTTGACGGTGGCGAGCAGCACGCGGCCCTGCGGCTGGCCGAGCGTGCCGGCCGCGCGCTTCTCGTCTTCCATGAACGGCTCGAGGTACGCGACCGCACGCTTCATCGCGCGCGCGCTCTTGACGACCTGCGGCAGGAACATCTTGCCGGCGCCGAACAGGTCGCCGACGATCTTCATCCCGTCCATCAGCGGGCCTTCGATGACATCGAGCGGGCGCGGGAGCTTCTGCCGCGCTTCCTCGACGTCGGCCTCGATGAAGTCGACGACGCCGTGCACGAGCGCGTGCGCCAGCCGCTCTTCGACCGGCTTCTCGCGCCACGTGAGATCGGTCTCGCGCTTCTTGCCGGCGCCCCGCACCTGCTCGGCGTAGGTGACCATCCGCTCCGTCGCGTCGGGCCGGCGGTTGAAGATGACGTCCTCGACGTGCTCGAGCAGCTCCGCTGGAATGTCCTCGTAGACCGCGAGCTGGCCCGCGTTGACGATGCCCATGTCGAGCCCGGCCTTGATCGCGTGGAAGAGGAACGCGGCGTGGATCGCCTCGCGGACGACGTCGTTGCCGCGGAACGCGAACGACAGGTTGCTGATGCCGCCGCTGATCCTCACGCCGGGGCACGTGGCCTTGATGATCTTCGTCGCCTCGATGAAGTTGATCGCGTACTCGTTGTGCTCCTCGAGGCCCGTCGCGATGGCGAGGATGTTGGGGTCGAAGATGATGTCGGACGGATCGAAGCCGGCCTGGTCGATGAGCAGCCGGTACGCGCGCTGACAGATCTCGACCTTGCGCGCCACGGTGTCGGCTTGCCCGCGCTCGTCGAAGGCCATCACGATCACCGCCGCGCCGTACCGGCGGACGGTGCGCGCTTTCTCGAGAAAGTCCGCTTCGCCTTCCTTGAGCGAGATCGAGTTGACGACGCCCTTGCCCTGCACGCACTTCAGCCCGGCCTGGATCACCGACCACTTCGAGCTGTCGATCATCACGGGCACGCGCGCGATTTCCGGCTCCGTCGCGATGTAGTTGAGGAACGTCGTCATCGCGTGCTCGGAGTCGAGCAGCGCTTCGTCCATGTTGACGTCGATCAGGTTCGCGCCGCCGCGGACCTGCTCGGCCGCCACCGCGGCGGCCTCGCCGTACTGCTCCGCCTTGATCAGCCGCGCAAATCGCTTCGACCCCGTGACATTCGTCCGCTCGCCGATCATCTGAAAATTGCTGTCCTCGCGGACGATCAAGGGCTCGAGTCCGGAGAGCTGGAGGGGGACGGGGCTTTTTCCCACAGAAACGGCCGGATCGGGGCCGGAGCGACCTCTGGCCCTACGTGGGCCGTTTCTGTGGGAAAAAG
>DATEGZ010000064.1:0-3634 GCA_035279905.1 Vicinamibacterales bacterium | reverse complement strand
GCTGGCGCTCCTGGCGCGGCGGCTTGCCCTTCTGCTCGCGCGTCCGTTCCCGCTCGGACCGCGGCGCGCGGCCGCGCCCGCTCTTCCCGACGGCGGCCAGAATCTCGGCGATCCCCAGATCCACCTGACGCCGCTCGAGGTCGACGCGCACCACCTGCACCTTCACGCGATCGCCCAGGCGGTACACCTTGCCGTTCTTCTCGCCGCGGAGCACGTGCGCGCGCTCCACGAACCGGTAGTAGTCGTCGGCCATTGTCGAAACGTGCACCATGCCTTCGACGAAGTGCTCGACGAGCTCGATGTAGAGACCGAACGCGCTCACGCCGGTGATGTAGCCCTCGAACTCATCGCCGACCTTGTCGGCCATGAACCGGACTTTCTTCCACTGCACGAGCTCGCGCTCGGCTTCGTTGGCGCGGCGCTCACGCTCCGAGGTCTGGCGCGCGACATCCGGCAGGTCCTCGACAAGCTCCGTGCGGCGCTCCTCGCTCATGCCGCGGCGC
Organism: Vicinamibacterales bacterium; assembly: GCA_035279905.1. GTDB lineage: Bacteria > Acidobacteriota > Vicinamibacteria > Vicinamibacterales > SCN-69-37 > DATEGZ01. The sequence goes on along the minus strand of DATEGZ010000064.1, from coordinate 3,131 downwards.
GATTCGCGCAGCACGCGGTGCACGACGAGATCCGGATACCGGCGGATCGGCGACGTGAAATGCGTGTAGGCCTGCGCGGCGAGCCCGAAGTGGCCGAGATTCGCCGTGTCGTAGCGCGCTTTCTGCATCGTGCGCAGCAGCAGGAACGCGATCGGCTTCTCCTCCGGTTTGCCGTGGATCCGCTCGACGAGTCGCTGAAAGTCGCGCGGCTCGATGCGATCGGGCTGCCCGGACAAGGAGTAGCCCAGCGTGGAGATGAACTCCTCGAAGATCTCGACCTTCGCCGGGTCGGGCTCTTCGTGCACGCGGAAGAGCGTCGGCACGCTGTGGCGCTCGAGGTGCGAGGCCACCGTCTCGTTGGCCAGCAGCATGAACTCCTCGATGATCCGGTGCGCGACGTTGCGCTCGGCCGCGACGATCGCTTCCACCATGCCCTGGTCGTCGAGCAGGATCTCCGGCTCCTTCAGATCGAAATCGATCGAGCCGCGGCGGCGGCGGCGCGTGTTGAGGATCTTGAAGAGCTCGTGCATCCGCTCGAACATCGGCACGAGCAGCTTGTAGCGCTCGACCACCTCCGGCACGCGATCGGTGAGGATCGCGTTGACGTCGGTGTAGGTCATGCGCGCGTGGCTATGGATGACACCGTCGTGCAGCTCGTACCGCACCACCCCGCCGGTTCTGGCGTCGACTTCCATCAGGCACGACTGGACGAGCCGGTCGACGTGCGGATTGAGGCTGCAGAGCCCCGTCGAGAGCTCGGACGGAAACATGTGGACCGCGCGCTCCGGAAAATACACGGACGTGCTGCGATCGTACGCCTCCACGTTGAGCGCGCTCGCCTCGGGCACGTAGTGCGCGACGTCCGCGATGTGCACGGCCAGCCAGTAGTTGCCGTTCGGCAGCTTGTCGATCGAAATCGCATCGTCGAAGTCGCGCGCGTGCTCGCCGTCGATCGTCACCGTCGGCCAGTCACGAAAATCCGTGCGGCCGACGCGGTCCCGATCGCGCACGACGTTGCCCAGCTTGCGCGCTTCAGCGATCGCCTCGTCGCTGTGCTCGTCCGGCAGGTTGTACTTGCTGATGATGACCGCGGTGTCGACGCCCGGTTCTTCGAGCTTGCCGAGCACCTCGGTGATGCGGCCGAGCGGCGGGCGGGTCGGCGTGGGCCACTGCGTGATCTGCAGCGTCACCATCTCGCCGGGGGCCGCGCCCTTCGTCTCGCCGCGCGGGACTTCGACGTCCATCACCAGGCGCCGATCGAACGGCACGACGAACCCGCGGCCCGCCCCATCGAGATCGTACCGGCCGACGATGCGCTCCGACCCGCGCTCGAGGATGCGGACGATGCGCCCTTCGACGCGATCGTCGCGCGCGTGCTCGATCCGCACGACGACGCGGTCGCCGTGCATCGCCTGATTGAGGTTGTTGCCGGCGATGTAGATGCCTTTCGGCCCGTTGGCCTCGGGCGTCTCGGGGTCGACGAACCCGAAGCCGCGGGGATTGGTGGAGACGCGGCCGACCACCAGGTTCATTCGTCCCGGCAGGCCGTACCGCTGCCCGCGAATCTCGACGAGCCTGCCGCTCGACACCAGATTCCTGAGCCGCCGCTTGAACGACGCCCGCTCCTCGCGGGGCACGTTCAGGAGCTGCAGCAGCTCCTTGGCGGTGGCGGGATGGTCCGCCTTTTCTTCAATCAATTGAAGCAATCGCTCTTCACTGTGCATTGGTTTACGAGTCTATCCTTTGAGTTTGAAAACAAAGCCCTGGCCTTGGATCAGGCACTAGGCACCAGGCATTAGGCACTAGTGCCCGATCCAACCGCCAGGCGTGTTCCGATGTCTACTGTCCCAGTGACGGTTGCCGTCGCAGACCTCGTGACGCTCATCGACCCCCAGGACGCGCAAACGGCCGAGGGCCGGGAGTCCCCGCAGGTTCGGGCCCTGATCGAGGCGGCCCGCGGCGGGGACCGCGAGGCGTTTGGCGACCTGGTGGCGCTTCACGAACGGATCGTGCTGCGCACGACGATGGCCGCGCTCCGGGCGCGCGAGGATGCCGAGGACGCCGCCCAGGACGCGTTCGTCGTGGCGTGGCAGAAGCTCGAGGGATTTCGCGGCGACGCGACCTTCAAGACCTGGCTGCTGACCATCGCGTGGCGGAAAGCGCTCGATAAGCGCCGGCAGCGGCAGACGTGGTGGACGCGGGTGCGCACGAACGCCCCGGGCCCGGACGCCGTCGAGATCGATCCGATCGAGACGTTGCCGGGCTCAGGCCCCGATCCGGAGCGCACCGCCGTCTCCGTCGATCTCGCGCGCCACGTGCGTCGCGCGATCGCGGGGCTCTCACCGAAGCTGAGAGACACGCTGCTGCTCGCCGCGACCGGCGAGCACACGTACGAGGAAATCGCCGCGATCCTGAACGTGCCGCTGGGCACGGTGAAGTGGCGCGTCGCCGAAGCCCGGCGGCTCGTCAACGAACAGGTACCGGTCGCACGAGTCGAACGATGACGAGGACTGACGTGAATCGACCTTCCGAACGCTCCGCGATTGACGACGCGATCGATCGCGTCGCCGCCGACGCGACCGACGGCGAGCCGTCGCCCGAGTTCCGCGCGCGAGTGATGGCGCGGCTTGGCGAGCGGCGTCCGTCGTACGCGTGGCCGCTCCTGGCCGCGGCAGCGACGGCGGCGGTCGTAATCGTCGCCGCGCTCATGGCGATCCGCGCGCCGCAGCGCACTGCGCCGGTGGAAGAACGCGTCGCGGTCGCGAGCCCGGCCGTTGAATCGGGCGCGACGTCGCCCGCGCCGCTCGAAACTCCGACGGTCGCATCGATCACGACGGTTCACGCCGAGCTCGCGAGCTTCGCGCTGCCGGCGATCGCGCTGCCGCCGCTCGAAGCGATCGAGCCGATCACGCTCGAGTCGATCCAACCAACGAAGCTCAGCATCCCTCAATTGACAGTGGAACCGATCGTCATGCCGGCACTGGACGACAACGGCTCGATTCGAGCCCCGCGCTAACCGGACCGGCCAACAAAGGAGCTTTATGACTTCACTGGTTTTCACGTGTCTGTTGGGACTCGCGACACCGCTCGCCGCGCAGCAGACGCCACCGCCGGCCGTGCCGACCATGGCG
>DATEGZ010000063.1:0-61357 GCA_035279905.1 Vicinamibacterales bacterium | reverse complement strand
CGTGATGGTCAGCGCTTTGTGATGAACGCGCCCGGCGACGACTTCACGCCGACAGCTGCTACCGTGATCCTCAATTGGCCGACGCTTTTGAAAAACTAATCAACGGTCGCTTGCCAGCCGGCCTACTTGGTGCCGACCATGATGATCGTGAACGACCCTGGAATCGCGCCAGGGCCTCGGCCGCGCCCGGTCGGCGGCGGCGTCCCGGGCGGTGGAGGCGGCGGTGGCGGCGCGGCCTCCGAGGCCATCGCGAAGAGCCGGCCCGTCTTGCTGTCGAACGCGATCGTACGCGCGCCGTTAGACGGCCACGTCTTCAGATTCTGCTCGACCTCAAAGCTCGTCGGGCTCTTCTCCTTGACGATCGTCATCGTGCCGTTGCCCTGCGTGCTGAACGCTTCCATCGTCGCGGGGTTGAACGCCGCGCCGTCGGAGCCGCCGGCGAGCGGCAGCCGTTCGAGAATCTTTCCGTCCTTGGCGCTCAGAATCACGAACCGCTGCTGCGGCGTGGCGGCGGGATCCGCGGGCGGAGGCTCGAGGGCGCTGCAGGCCGCGAACAGAATCTGATTCTTCACGTCGAGCGCCAACCCGTTGCACCTGCCGTTTTCGGTAAACGGATACTTCGTCGTCACCTTCATCGTCTTCGCGTCTATCACCGCGACGCCGCCCGGCAGATCCTGAAGCACCTGGTAGATCGTGCCCTTGCCGTCGCCGATCGTCTGCTCAGGTATGCCGCCGAGGTCGATGTTGCCGAGCACCGTGCCATCCTTCGCGTCCACCACCATCAGGCTCTTCGTCGGGTGGCTGCCGATGTAGACGCGATCGTTGGACGTGTCGCAGTAGATGCCGTCCGCGCTGAATCCCTGCGGTACCTCGATGTTCTTAATCAGCTTCATCGTCTTGACGTCGAACATCGCGGGCTGCGGATGGTCGCTGGTGAAGCCGTGGCCGGTGTTCGGGCACACGGTCGCGCCGTTGCCGCCGACGCCTGGAATCGTGCCCACGGGATCGAGCGTGTCGAGGTCGAAGATGGTCAGACGCTTTTCGAACGCCGGCACTTCCGGCCTCGTGTCAGTGGCCGGCTGCGCCTGCGCAGCGTTGCGCGTGATGTACAGGCGACGGCCGACCGTGTCGGCGAAGATGTAGTCCGTGCCGCCTTCGCCGCCGACTTTCGCGGTCTTGAGAACCTTGTACGGCCCGTCGGGACTGGCCTGAAACGCGAATCCCGCGGTCGTAAGGAGCGCACTCATGCCGATGAAGAGAAGCGCGTGTCGTCTCATCTGAAGACTCCATGAAGATTTTCGGGACGCTGCAGAACGGGCTATTGTAGCGCCGCCCGCCTACTTCACGCTGAAGTCAAGCACCCGGACGTTGCCGACGGTGTTGTGCGCGCGATCGGCGGCCGGCTCGTACGCGACGCGGACGGGCACGTCCTGCGGGCCGCATTTCAGCTCGGCCTGCACCTGGCCCGTGCCGATGACTTGAATTTTCAACGGATCGTCAACCGCGACTCGCAGCGTCTTGCCCTCCACCGCAACCTCGAGAATCAGCGGCGCGCTGCAAATCACGTTCTTGAGACGGCCGACCGCCGTGAGCGGCGGCAGCGGAACTGACGCACCCGTGTCTCGCGGGGCGGCGCTGGACGTTCCGGACGGCGCGGCCGCGCCGGTGCGCAGGGCCTCGGATTCGGCGACGCGAGCGGCGTAGTCCGAGATCGACTGCGCGAGCCGCGCGGCGTACTGCTTTTCTTCGGGCGTGCGCGCGTGATCCATGGCCTGGCGCGAGGCTCCGAGGGCGTCCGGCAAGTGCCGTTCGAGCAGGTGGGCGTTGGCGAGCAGCTCCAACAAACGAAACGCATCGTCCGGGCCGACGCGCTTGATCGGTGCGAGCGTCGCGAGCGCGTCCGCGCCCTTTCGCAGTCGCACCTGCGCGTCTGCGAGGTACATCCGCAGCGTCACGTCGGCGGGATCGAGCGTCACGGCCTTGCGAAGCAGCGACTCGGAGTCCTCGAGCGGGAGCGAGAATCTCGTGGCGAGGTCGCGGTATGTCGCCGGGTTCGTGCTGCCGAGATCGATCGCCTGCTCGAGGAGCGGCCGCGCCACATCTTCGTGGCGGGCCCGAATCTCGAAGTACGCGCGCGATTCGAGCAGGCTGATGTCCTGGGGCTTCTGTTGGGATAACGCGTCGAACGCGGCGCGCGCTTCGTCGGCCTTCGCCGGGCTGGCGGCCAGCACGTTCGCCGTGACGAGGCCGGCTTCGAAGGCGTCTGCCGTTCTCACGGGCGCCTTGTCGTTGATCTTCGGCTGCGTGTACGGCGTCGAGAAGTACGCGTACGTCTGCTTGCGAATGTAGCCCTCGAGGTCGCTCTGGATGGCCGCGATCGGCTTGCCAAACGCCGAAGGGATCACCGTGCGCGCATCGTCGCCGTTGCCGACCGCTTCCATGAATGTGTGGGTGTTCGGCCGGTACCGCGGGTCGGTCATCAGCATGTGCACCAGCGCCCAACTCTCGGAGTAGAACGTGCCGACGTGCGCGGTCGTGTTGTACTCGGGGTCGCCGCGCCCGACGGCCAGAAGCCGCGCGAGCGGAAGGAGGCGGGCGTCGGTATTGAGGTACAGCAAGCGGTCCACCGGCACCTTGCCCACGGCCATCTTCGAGCCCTCGGGCTCGATCGTCGAGAAGAACTCCGCCAGGCCTTCGTTGAGCCAGACCGGATAGGACACGTTCGAGTGACGGACGATCAGGTGCACGTACTCGTGCACGACGACGCGCTGCGAATCCGGGTCGAGTGAGGACAAGACGATGTAGTCGTGATCCGCGCCGGCCTGGTAGAAGGCACGCGCGACCGCATTGGCGCGATACGGTTTGAACTCGCCCTCGCTCGAAAACACGATCAGCCGCGTCGGCCGCGTCGCGGCCGGCGACAGGCCCATGTAGTCGGTGAAAAACGCGTGCACGCGCTCGAAGGACGCGAGCGCTTGACGGGCGCGGCTCTCGCCGCCGGTCGTGTAAACCTCGAAGTGGTCGCTCGACGCGTATGTCCACTGCGGCGCCGCGGACGGGAGCGTCGCCATTGCGAGCCAGGCGACAGCGATGGATCCAAGGACGGACGCCGGGCGCGTCATCGTGGAAACTATAGCGCCGGGCGGCCGCGGCGGACCGCCCGAAGCCTCCAGAAGGGCGCGGATTCGGGCTTTGGCAGGCCGTTTGCGTAGGGTAAGAGACGTGTCCGCCAACAATCTTGAGCATGGCGAAGTCGACGTGCTCATCCGGAAGCTCCAGCCGGTCAGAACGCTGGGGCCTTGGGATCGGCCCGCGCCTGTCGGCACGCGGCCGCACACGGTCGTGCGCGAGATCTATGTGCCGCGGCGTCCGGCGGGCGTCTGGGCGTGCGTCGGCCTTGGCGTGATGCTCGGGATCGCGCTGCCCTTCTGGCCGTATCCGCAGTCGTGCGGGCTGTGGCTGTTGCTCTACGGGTCGGCGGTCTGGATGGAAGTGGTTGCCGGCATCTGGGGCGCGCGCCTGACCTGGGACACGCGCCTCGCGTTCGCGCACATCGTCGCGCTCGGGACCATCCTGTGGGGCCTCGCGCTTGCGGCGCAGCAAGTGCTGCCGCGTGTGGGCTACGCGAACTATCACGCCGGGTGGGTTTGTCGGTAGGATCGTTGCCGTTACCGGCGTGCGCATCTATCTGGCCTGCACCATTCGCGGCGACCGCAGCCGGCTCGCGGTCGCGCGCGCGCTCGGCGCGTCGATCGAGGCCGCCGGACACGAGCTGCTCACCGGCCGCTTCCTCGACGACCGGGCCGAAGACGACGACGGCCGGCTGAGCGCGGCGGAGGTGTTCGAGCGCGACCTCCGCTGGCTCGACGCGTGTGACGTGCTCGTCGCCGAGGCGTCCGGATCGTCCTACGGCGTCGGCTTCGAAGTGGGCTACGTGCTCGGACGCGCCGATCGCACCGGCCAGCGCGTCGTCTTGCTCTACGACATCGCGCGGCGCGATCAGGTGTCGCGCATGATCAGCGGCAACGTCCATCCGCGGTGCACGACGGTGGCTTACCACGACGCGCAGGACGCCACGAGGCAGCTGGAAGCCGCGCTCGGCGAGCGGCGCGGGAAGTAAGGACCCGGACTCGTCGGCGCGTCGAGGCCGCGGGCGTATGTCCTCGCTGCAGCGGCGCTGGGCCAGCGGACCATACCCTGGGCCGCTGAACCACACCTTGTCTTGCTCGATAAAGCTTGGACCGACCTCCTTGGGCCACTGGCCCCCCCTGTGGTCCGCTGGCCCAGCACAACGCGTACGACGATCCCCCACGAGGCGCCGAGCGCGCCAACCGCTTCGGGTACGAGCCTTGCGTGCGCGAGCCTCCATGGAACACTCTCGCGACTTCAAAGGCAACGTCTTCCGTCAACCGCTCAGGCGCCCGACGCACCGCCTGAACCCGATGCGTGATCCCCTGGTCGTGAACGGCAAGCTCGGCCCCGGCCGATCGCGGCTGCGCCCGCGTGCAAGAGATCGGCAGGAGTTCATGCCGATCGACGTCACCGAAATCCGCAAGAAGTTCCACCAGACCCGCGGGCAGTTCGCCGGCATGATCGGCATCAGCAAGGAAACGCTCCGCAACTGGGAGCGGGGGCGCCGGTGGCCCCAAGGGCCCGCACGGGCTCTCCTTCGCATCGCCGCCGCCGACCCCGACGTCGTCGCCGCCGTGCTCGTCACGAACCGCGCGGCATGGATGCACGTCGATCCGATGGAGGATCTTGACTGACGTGCCATGATCAGTTCTCCCCGCAAGGAGGTTACCGTGCGTAAAACTCTCGCGTTCCTCATCGTGGTCGCCTCGATCGTCGGCGCGACCGGCTTCTCGGGCGGCGCCAGACAAACTCCCGCGCAAACTCCGGCCCGTGGCGCCGGGGCCTCTCAGCCCACCATTGACGAAGCGCTGAAGGCGTTTCGCGCGGACATGCAGGCGAGCCGGGCCGACATCCTGGCCAAGAACCTGACGCTCGACGCCGGGCAGGCCGCGAAGTTCTGGCCGATGTTCGAGCAGTATCAGAAGGAACAGAACGTCATCATGGACGAACAGATGAAGGGCATTCAGAAGTTCGCCGACAGCTACGAGACGCTGAACGATGCGGATGCCATGGCGCTGATGAACGCGCACCTCGATCGTGACGCGCGGATGACGACGCTCCGCCAGAAATGGCTCGCCGAATTCCAGAAGGCGCTGCCGCCGAGGCTGGCCGCGCGCGCGATGCAAATCGATCGACGGCTTTCGCTCGCCGCCCAGGTCGAGCTCTCGTCACGGATTCCGCTGATCCACTGAGCGATCAGCCCTTCTTCAGATACGTGTCGAACCACTTCAGCTCGCTCAGCATCCGGTGGACGTTGTTCCAGTGTCCGCTGATGCCGTGCGGCTGACCGGCGTACTGGATCATCTTCGCGGGCACGCCCTGGCGCCTGAGGGCGAAGTACATCTGTTCCACTTCTTCATACGGCACGCGCTGGTCAGCTTCGCCTGAGATGAACAGCGTCGGCGTGCGGACGCGGTCGGCGTGCATGAGCGGCGACTGCGCCACCATCCGCTGGATGCCCTGCTCCTGCCACGGCGTCCCGAGGAACTCGGTCTCCTTGGTCACGAAGATGTCGGCGTTGCCGTAGTCACTGAGCCAGTTCGAGATGCCCGCGCCACTGGCCGCCGCCGCAAATCGGTCTGGATACGTCACGATGAGCCAGTTCGTCATGAACCCGCCGTACGAATGGCCCATCGTCGCCACGCGAGACGAATCGACGGGGTAGTTCTTGATGACGTAGTCGATGCCCGAGATGACGTCCTCGCCGTCCTTGTTGCCCCACGCGCCCCACGTCGCCCACTTGAACGCATCGCCGTAGCCGGTCGAGCTGCGGAAGTTCGTCTCGAACACGAAGTAGCCGTTGGCGGCAAAGAACTGGTCCTTGAACGTAAACGCGTACCCAACCGCCGAATGCGGACCGCCGTGGTTGACGACGATGAGCGGGTACGGCCCGCGAGTTCGGTCGTAGGCGAACGGGAACGTCAACCAGCCTTCGATCTCGGTGCCATCGCGGCTCTTCCACTTCAGACGATCCGTTTTCGAGAATCCGATCTCGGCGACGACGTCGTCCGTCATGTGAGTCAATTGCTTTTCGCCGGTGCCATCGATGTTGGCGATCCACACCTCGGGCGGCGCTTCAAAGTTCCCGACGGTGTACGCGATCTTGCTCATGGCCTTGTCGAACGTGATGCCGCCGAGCCGCCGCTCGCCGTGCGTCACCTGTTCGACGAGGGCGCCCGCGCGCGGCGCCACGCGGAAGAGATGGGTCGTGCCGCCCTTCTCGGCCGTGAAGTAGACGTATTTCCCATCGGGCGACCAGCGCGGCGCGTTCGGCTCGAGATCCCACTTCTCCGTCAGATTCAGCGGCGAGCCGGCACCGGTCGGGAACAGGACCAGATCGTCGGACCCGCCGTGCCCGAGCTTCTGCTGAATGATCATGTCCGTGCCGAACGTGCGCTCGGCGAGCAGCCATGCGCCATCGGGCGAGTAGGCCGGCGAGCTCCAGACGTAGCCGTCGTTGGTCAGCCGCGTGACCTTCCCGGGGTTCTCATCGGCCGACACGGTGTAGATCGCCGGGTTTGGATAGCGCTGCTCGATGTTCCAATGTTCGTCGGCGGTGAACGCGATCGCGCGGCCACCTGGGTGCCACGCGAGATTCGCCGGCCGCATGCCAAGGTTTGTCAGCTCGCGCGACGTGCCGCCGGCCGCCGGCGCGATCGTGATCTCGGCGGCGGGACGCAACCGTGGATCGGGCGTCGGAAAGTTCTGGCCATCCTGCTGGAAGCGCATCCAGTCGAACTGGCGACCCTTGAAGTGCTCGAGTGCGCGCTTCTCGAATTCGCTCGCGTAGGCCGGCGGCGTCACCGCGCGTGGCTTGTCGTTCGCGATCGCCCGCCACTGGCCGTCCGGGCTGAGCACGCCTTGCGGCCGAGGGTCGGATTTCACGGGCGTGGCCGAAGGCGTGTCGATAGCGACTTTCCACAGTCCGCCAGCCGCGGCCGCGGGGCCGCCTCGTTGCAACTCGTCCAGTCCTTCGCCGCCTGGAATGTTCACCGCGCTGTTGGTGCGCGCGTTCAACGAGTACTCGAGCAGGTTGTCGTCGGTCCATCGCGGACTGGCGACGTCTTTGCTTTCGTGCTGGATCTTGCGCGGCGCTGCCGATCCGTCCGATCGCACCACGTAGGTTTCGACACCCGTCGTGTTGTCTTCTTCAAAGCGTGTCGACACCGTGAAGGCGACCCATGCGCCGTTCGGCGACAGTTGCGGGCCGCCGACGGTCTTGATTCGGTAGTAGTCCTCAGCCGTGAGCTTGCGGCCGTTGACGCCGGACTGGGCGAAGACCACGTTGGAGAGCGCCAGACATACGACGATGAGGCGGTATCTCATGGACGCGTATCTTCCGCCCATGGCGAACACCGGTCAAGACTCACGGAATGGGCGCCCGCGGGCTCGTCACGGCCATCGCGATCGCCGCGTAAATCACGCGGATGCGCCGGACTTCGAACTCGTACTCCTGCCGCCCGAGATCGGCGATCGAGCCTTCGAGTCCCGGCAGCTTCCTCACGTGCCAAACTTCAGTCGGCGGACCGCTGGGATCCATGACCGTCATTCTACGGCGCAGCTTGCTACACTCACACGCATGAGACTCGCCGCAATCGCTGTCGTCTTCACCGTTGGATTTGGCGCGGGCGTGTGGGCCACGGCTCACGCTCAACAGACCACCCCGCAGGCCGCGCCGCTTCCGGCTGAGCGCGTGACCGGGATCGGCGGCGTCTTCTTCAAAGCCAAAGATCCCAAGGCCCTTGGCGCCTGGTACCGGCAGGCGCTCGGCGTCGACACCGCCGCAGGCGCGCCATTCGCGACGTTCCGATGGCGCGAGCGCGAGGACCAGAGCAAAGTGGCGACGACCGCCTGGTCGCTGTTTCCCGTCACCACCAAGTACTTCGCGCCCAGCGACGCGTCGTTCATGATCAACTACCGCGTGCGCAATCTCGACGCGATGCTGGCGCAATTGCGCGCGCTCGGCGTGACCGTCGATCAAAAAGTGACTGAAGACGCGAACGGCAAGTTCACGTGGATCGTCGATCCCGAAGGCAACAAGATCGAGTTGTGGGAGCCGAAGACCGGAAGTTGATCGGCTACTTCTTGACCATGACGAACGTCGTGAATCCGTCGGCTGGCGCGAAGTCCGTCGGCCGCGCCGCCACGCCGGGCTGGGCGATCTTGCACGTGAGTGTTTTGCCGCTGAGCTGACAGACACCAAGCTCCGACATTCCGGCGTACTGGCCCTCGGTGGGGCTGATGTCCACCGTCATCGGCTTCTTGCTCTCGTCCACTTTGAACGTGCCGCGCTCAGCGACTTGCCCGTTGGCGGTCTGCTCGTATTTGTTGCCCGTAATCGTCGTCACGACCACCTGACCGGAACCGGCCATGTCCTGGCCATTGTTCGACGTCATCGTCCAGACGCCTTGCAGGTCGGCCATGACGCCCGTCAGCTTGGCGGGCGCTTGACCAGACGGCGCCGGCTTGGTTTGCGCGGCGATGACTGGAACGACGGAGACCATGGCAAGCACGACGGCAACGGCGCGGAATCTTCGGGTCATGAGAGGCCTCTCCAACCTGAAGGTAGACGACTTTGGCCGCCAGAAGGTTGCCGTCCGTCAGCGCGGCCCACAACCGCTGGCCGGCACCGTCCACGTCGGTAGCTTCGCCTCGGCGATCTTCGGCATCTGCTGGCGGAGCACGGCGAGCGCCTTGTCGATCGCGGCGCACGGCTCGTCGACACCGGCGATGATGCTCGCGTTGGGCGCCAGGTCGCCGACGACCTGATCGTTGATCCGGCGGCCGAGGTCGCGGTGCGCGGCCCCGATGACGTTGTTCTGGAGCGGCGCAAGCACGGCGTCGAGGTCCTTGCCCGTCGCCGACTTCGCGATCGCCGCGCGCACCTTGTCGATGTAGTTGTACGCCTCGAACGTCGTCTTGATGCCCGCCACCATCCGGAGCTGCAGCTGGAACTGCGCCTCGAGATCGGCCGCGGTGGCTTTGACGCGCGGATCGGGAACTACCTGGAACTGCTGCGCGTACGTGCGGCCGCCGACCGACAGGGTCGCGGTGTAGGTTCCCGGCGGCACCATCGGACCGACGACCGTCGACAGATACGTCTGGCCCGGCAGCGCGTGCCAGTTCAACGTGTACTCGCGGTAGTCGATCATGTTGCCGTAGTAGCTGAAGTTGAGCGTTGGCGGATCCGGGTAGCGCAGATCCCACGCCACGCGGTGATGGCCCGCGCCCGTCGGCAGCACTTGCGGCTTCATCAGCCAGTACTCCGGCACGTTCGGCATCGTGGGATCGGGCGGCGGCGCGACGCTCGAGTACTCGCGGATGGTGTTGCCGCGATCGCTGATCGTGAGCGTGACTGTGCCCGTCGCCGGCTGCGCCAGGTAGTAGTCGAACACCGCGCCTTCGAGCGGGTTGTCGCCGATCTTCATTTCCGGCGGCAGCGGCGTGTCCTGCGTGTTGTCCCAGCGCATCCGCGACGCCGGCGACGGCGCGAAGAAATGCACCGGCGCAGTGTCTGCCTTCGCCGAGGCGATCTGTCGAAGCGGCGAGACGTCATCGAGAATCCACAAGCCGCGGCCGTACGTCGAGATGACGAGGTCGTTGCCCTTGACCGTCATGTCGCTCACGACGGTGGACGGCAGATTGAGCTGCAGCGACTGCCAGTGATCGCCGCGGTCGAACGACACATACGCGCCGGTCACACTCCCCGCATAGAGCACGTTCGGATCGATCGGATCCTCACGGACGACGCGCATCGTGTTGCCGTCGTCGAGACCGGAGGAGATCTCCTGCCAGTGCGCGCCGTAATCGGCGGTCCTGAAGAGATGTGGGTGGCCGTCGCGCGAAAGCATCGCGGCGTAGGCGGTGCCGGGCTCTTTGTGTGATGCGTCGAGCGTGTTCACACCTGCCGGCGGCGGATTGGGCATCGTGACATGCGCCCAGGTCTTGCCGGCGTTCTTCGTCACCCAGATCATCCCGCTCGAGGTGCCGGCCCAGAGGACGTTCGGATCGACGGGCGAGACCGCGAACGACTGAATCGATCCGCCCGGCGCCGCGCCGCCGACGACCGACGCGGCGGCTCCTGGCTCGGTGACGATGGCGGCGTCGCCTGGCTTGACGAGCAGATCCGGACTGATGACGCGCCACGTCGCGCCGCGATCGGCGGACGCCAGCACGTGCTGCGCGGACATATATAAGGTGTGGCCGTCCGGCGAAAACGCCAGCGGCGGCGCGCCGCCGAAGCGTTCATCGGCTTTCGGCTGGTAGAGGACGACGACCTGGCTGGTCGTGCGGTCGAAGCGGCGGAGCACGTGATACCAGCCCTGCGTGTACATGTAGCGATGGTCGAGCGGGTCGGCGATGAGGAAGCCGTTTTCGAATCCGCCGCCGGCGTACCAGTCGCCCGGGCGGAGCTCGCCGAAATCGGTGCGGCTCGGCACGCACGCCGTGCCCGAGTCCTGCTGCGGGCCGCAGACGTGATACGGCGTGTCGTAATCGGTCGCCACGCGATAGAACTGGCCGTTCACGATGCCGTAGTACGGCGTGAAGGTCGCGCCGTCGTCGACGGAAATCGACGCGCCCTGATCGACGCCGGTCATGAATCGCTTCGAGTTGGTCGGATCGATCCAGAGGAAACGTGGGTCCGCGCCGCTCGGCGCGCCCCAGAAAGCCGCGACGCTCCTGCCCGCGTCGGTCGAGCGGTAGATCGCCGTGCCCATCAGGTACACGTTGTCGCGCCGCTGCGGATCGGCGTAGATCTTCCCGCCCGCGCTCGCGAGCTTCGTCGTGCCGAGGGTCCACGTGTCGCCGCCGTCATCCGATCGGTAGAGCCCGCGCGGAGGCACGGTCGTCACTCCGCGTGCGCCGCCACCCGCGAGGGCGTACAGGCGCTTGCCGTGCGTGCCCGACGCGGCCGTGAACGCGGCGATGCGTACGCCGTCCGGCAACCCTTTACCGCCGACGGACGTCCACGTCACGCCGCCGTCAGTGGATTTGGAAATCCCCGTGCCCACGCCCACTGACGCGTAGACGATCTGCGGGTCGCTGTAATCCATCCAGAGGTCAGAAGCGCTGGTGGTGCCGTCGGTAGTGCGCACCCAGTTGCGACCGCCGTCGGTCGAGCGATAGACACCTCGCTCACCCGCTCCGCCAGTTCGCGCGCCGATCGCCGCGACCAGCACGGTGTTCGCATTCTTCGGATCGACGACGATGCCGCCGATGTATTGCGAATTGGGCAGCCCGACGTTCGTCCATGTTTCTCCGGCGTCCGTCGATTTGTAGATGCCGTTGCCGGCCGTAAATGACCAGCCGGACTGATTGCCGGTGCCCACGTAGACGACGTTGTGGTCCGACGGCGCGACCGCGACGGCGCCGATCGACGCGACGCCGACGCGATCGAAGATCGGCCGCCACGTCACGCCGCCGTTGGTGGTTTTCCACACGCCGCCTTCCGGCATGCCCGCGTAGTAAGTGGTCGGGTCTCCCGGCACGCCGGCCGGCGCCGAGATGTACCCAGACCGCGCCGGTCCGACGTTCCGCCAGCGGAGGTCAGCGAAATAGGACGCGTTCACCTGTTGCGCGTGCAACAAGGCAACGCCGGAGGCCGCGACGGCAGCGGCGAGAATTGACAGAGCGATGCGCAGACGCATGAGACTCCTCTGGCGAGAAAGGAACTGCGCGATCCTAGCACCGCCGTGCTAGCCTGTCCGCTTCGCACAAAGGAGAAGTCGTGGCGCACTTCCGGTTCGCCATCGTCGCGTGCGTCGGGCTGATCGCTTCAGCGACGCCGGTCGCTCGGGGGCAGTCCGTTGAGATCCGGGCTCGTGAGCTGCTCCAACTCGGCAAGTTCGATGAGGCCCGCGCGCTCTTTCAAGGCGAACTGAGAGACACGCCTCTTCAAGCACTGACAGGCATTGGCGATTCGTTCGCGCTGGCCGGCAAGTACAGCGAGGCACGCGACGCCTATCAACGCCTCCTTCAAGCGAGCGCGACTTCGGCTGACCGCGTCAATGCCTGCCTGCGCCTGGCCGAGAGTTGGACATATCCGGGAAACTACGCCGAGGCCGAGCGCGCGCTGGAGCCGGCGCTGGCGCTGGCCCGCGCGGAGTCGAATCCCGACCGGGAGTGGACGGTCCTGTCGCGCCTCAATGCGCTCCATCGTTTTGCCAACCAGCTCGACGAGGCCGATCGCAGCGCGGCCGCAATGGCCACGACAGCGACGAACGCCGCCCTGTCCGAGACGGCGCAGCGCGATCGGCATCTGACGGTAATGGAAGTGTTGCCGATGATCGCCGCCAAACGCGGCAACGAGCCGCTGGCGATGCAGCGCGTCGAGGAGTACTTCCGCGCACGCGAGGCCGCTGGCCAATCGCCAAAGCGCGAAATGATGCTCGGCTTGATTGCCGCATACCTCGGTCACTACGCCACGGCCGTCGCCGATCTCGAGAGCGCGCCTCAGCGCGATACGAACATCTACCTCACCTACTGGATTGGCGTCGCGCACGAGTCACTCGGACACGCGGCGGAAGCGAGAGCGGCGTACACCAGAATTGTCGAGTGGCGGCGAACGGATTCCCTGAGCCGGCTGTCATTGCCGCTGGTGTTCGAGCCCGCCAGGGCGCGCTTGCTGAAACTCCGGTAGAGCCGGGGACGAGGCCGCTGTTGGCCGATCACTACTTCGGATACAACGTCCGGAGCCCTCGAACGACTATCGTGGAACCCGCATCGCTATGGCTCATCCCGGGGTGATACTCCGTCACGATCTTGAGTCCGGGGTAATGCCGGCCAGAGAGCACCGCGGTCATGTGGGACATCCCGCTCACGACTTCGCCGAGCCCCTCGACGAGCGGATCGGTACTCTCGAGCGTTCCCGCACCCATGTAGATCGAAACCGGCAGATCTTTGTGAGCCTTCGCATACCGATCCTCGTCCCGGAAGATGTCGCCGCGCGCCATCGCAGGACTCGACACGAGGTATTTCTTGAAGGGTGAATTGGGTTGGAACACTGACCACATCGCGAAGAACCCGCCGGCCGATCCTCCGTACAGACCGAGTCGATCGTGATCGATCGGGAAACGCGCTTCGACGACAGGCAGCACCTCTTTGACGATCGCGTTCAGGAACTTCTCGGCTCCGCCGGTGCACTGGTCCGGCGGCGTGTGTGCGTCCGCGCATTCTTTCGTGATGTACTCGCCGAACGGATTCTTGCGATCCCAATCGGCAGGGGAGAACTCGTAGCCCCGGCGACGATTGGAGGCCTCGCGTTCCTCCGGCGGCGTGCCGATGCTGACGACGAAGATGGGCTCGATCACGCTGCTCAGACTTCGAACGCCAGCGTTCACGCGGGCAAATGCGTTATCGCCGTCGGTGACGATCAGCGCCGGATATTTCCTGTTCTGGCCGGCCTTGAAGTCGGCGGGAATGCCGACACTCAGGGCGTAGCGCCGATCCATCGATGCCGACTGGTAGAGGAATGACTCCACCTGATCCGGCGCAGGATACTGTCTCGGTTGAAGCTGCTGAGCGCTGCCGCCGACGACTGCGAACGCGCACGCCATGAGCGTCAGCGACTGTCGGAGTCTGAGCATGGGTCCTCCCCCCGGCGTTCAGTTTAGGCCTGTATCATATGGCTCCATGAAGGACATGCTCCCGCCCCCAGCGCAGATGATGCACATCGTTACCGCCTATTGGACCAGTCAGGCCGTCGGGACGGCCGCCCGACTGGGCGTCGCCGACGAACTGGCGAAGGGTCCACTGAAGAGCGATGAGGTGGCCCGGGCGATCGGCGCCGATCCCCGAGCGACGTTCCGACTCATGCGCATGCTGGCCAGCATCGGCGTCTTCACCATGGACGCCGAGGAACGCTTTGGACTCACCCCGCTCGGTGACACGCTTCGTTCCGGCGTTCCCGGGTCGGTGAAAGACTTCGCCGTGGCAGAGACTGCCTACGGGCACTGGGAGCCCTGGGGCAGGATGGCGGACGTCGTCAAGACCGGAAAGAGCCAGACGAAGGATGCGCTGGGCAAGGAACTCTGGGACTGGTATTCACAGAACCCGAATGAGGCGGCCTACTTCACCGCTGCGATGGGCAACCTCTCGGCGGGGGCGGCCGGAGAAGTGACACGCGTCTACGACTTCTCGAAGCACGAGCGCGTGGCCGACATCGGCGGCGCGCACGGCATTCTGCTCGGCGCCATTCTGAGAGCGCATCCGAAGCTGCACGGCATCCTGCTCGATCTCCCTCACGTGACGGCGTCAGCGACACAGGCGCTCGAGGCGCAGGGTGTCGCCGCGCGCGCCGTGGTCGTCGGCGGCGACTTCTTCACGAGCGTCCCGGCCGGCGCGGACGTCCACGTCTTGAAACAAATCATCCACGACTGGAGCGATGAGGAGTGCGGGCGCATTCTTCAAGCGTGCCACCGAGCCCTGGCGCCACGCGGCGCGCTCCTGTTGGTGGAGATGGTGATCCCTGCGGACAATCGGCCGGACATGGCACAAGCCATGGACCTGAACATGATGGTGATGCTGACGGGACGGGAGCGGACGGAAGCGGAATACCGCGAGCTACTGACCCGGAACGGCTTCGCGCTCGAGCGCGTCATTCCCACGCACTCGCCGTTCAGCGTGATCCAGGCGGCGCGGTTGTAAGCGAAGCGAGCGGGCTCTCCCCATGCGCCGTTTGCTAATCGCAGCATTGCTCGCCTTCCTGACGATCCAGGCATCGCCGAACGCGGAGAGGCAATCGCGCACACTCCTGGTCCTGCTCGCGCACGCGGACGACGAGACCGCGGCGGCCCCGGCGCTCGCGCGTTACGCGAGAGAGGGCGTCAAGGTGCACCTCGTCATCGCCACCGACGGATCGGGAGGCAGCGGCTCGCAAACGTATCTCGAGCGACCCGACAGCGGACCCGTGGGCGATGCGCTCGCCAGGGCGCGCGCCGAAGAGGCGCGGTGCGCCGCAGCGGCGCTCGGCATGCAGGAGCCGACGCTGCTCGCGTTTCCTGACGGCAAGCTCGGCGACTACCTCGGCGATCGCACGCTGATGACTCGCCTCACGGATCAGATCGCCAGACAGATCGATCAGCTGCGTCCTGACGTCGTCGTCACGTGGGGTCCCGACGGCGGCACCGGCCACCCGGACCATCGCATCGTCAGCAACATCGCGACGCAGCTCCTGCGCTACGGCGCTTCCGGCATGCCCGAGCGGTTGTTCTACATGTACATGCCGGCCGAGTTCTTCCGCCTGGCCAATCCGCAGCGTGGCGAACCGCCTCTGCTCCTGCCTCAGCCGAAGTACTTCACGATACAGGTGCCGTTCACGCCTGCGGACCTCGAAGCATCGAAGAAGGCGGCCGGGTGTCACAAGACGCAGTTCACGCCGGAGACACTCGGGCGCCTGCTACCGGAAGTTGCGCGGATCTGGAATGGCAGGGTGCCGTTCGTGCCGGCGGATCTGGCGATGAAGGGTCAGGACTTGTTCCGGTGAGGTGCCGCGCTTCCTGATTTGGCTCCTCGGTCCGCCTTCGCCATCGCGCCTGGCGGCGCGGCTTCGGCGGGACTGTCGTCGCCAACTTTTTCGCTTCGCGAAAAATTGGCTCCTCGGGCTGGATTCGAACCAGCAACCCTCCGGTTAACAGCCGGATGCTCTACCGTTGAGCTACCGAGGAACATCGCCCGCCTACGCTGAACGCTCGCTGCGCTCGCAGCTTCGGCGGGGGCACGGCAAGACCATCCATCTTATCAAGGGTCCAGTCAGCGCTCCACTGCACAGATTTGCACGGCGGCGGGACGCCGCGGCAGATCCGCGAGCGCGTCGTCGACCTCGATTCTCGCGTCCGCGATGTCGTGCAGCCGCTGGGCCGGGTCCTTCCGCAGGCACCGCTGAATCAGGCGTTCAATCGACGCGGGCGTGGCAGGCGGCAGCGTGCTCCAATCCGGCTCTTCGCGCACGATTTTCACGAGACTGTCGCACGCCGTGTCGGCCGCGAACGCGCCGCGGCCCGTGAGCATCTCGAACAGCACGCAGCCGAACGCCCAGATGTCCGTACGCTTGTCGACGACGAGCCCGCGCGCCTGCTCGGGGCTCATGTAGGCCGGCGTGCCGACGAGCTCGCCGGGCATCGTCTCGACCGCCGGCCGCGCGGGCGCATGGTCGGGATCGAGACACGCGATGCCAAAATCCAGCACCTTGACGACGCCCCCGGGCCCGATCTTGATGTTCGCGGGTTTGACGTCGCGATGGACGACGCCGCGATCGTGCGCGGCCTCGAGCGCGGCCGCGATCTGCCGCGCGAGCGAGAGCGCCTCGACGATCGGCAAGGCGCCGCCGAGCAGACGCTCGGACAGCGACGGCCCTTCGATGAACTCGAGCACGAGCGCGCGCGTGTCGAGAGCGATCCCCTGAGGCACATCCTCGATGCCGTGAATCGTTGCGATGCCCGGATGATTGACCGAGGCCAGGAGCCGCGCCTCCCGCTCGAACCGCGCGCTGGCTCGTGCGTCCGACGCCAGTGCCGGCGTGAGGAGCTTCAACGCGACGGGACGGTCCAGCCGTAGATCGGTCGCGCGGTACACCAGGCCCATCCCGCCCGCGCCGATCAGCGACTCGACGCGGTAGCGCCCGATCGTCGCACCTGGCTCGAGCCGGCCCGACCCGCGACGGTCCCTGGTGATCCGCCGGCGGTGCCCGTTGCGCAACAGGGGCGATGCAAGCTGGACCCGTCTCATCGTGAACCTTGACGCACGAGCGTGAAGCCGTGCGAGCTCGACCGGCACACGACCACGGGCGAGCTCCCGGCCGATGCGAGATCGAGATCGGCGTAGATCGCAATCGCGCCGTCGAGCGTGCCCGCGAAGCCGCCGGCCGTCGGCGCCACCGTCGCGCGTCCGGCGATCGTCAGCAGCGAGCCGTTGGCCAGCCGCTCGACAACATTCGGATAGATGCCGTCGTTCCAATCCATCGGCGGCGAGTAGTCGATCAGCGTGAAGCGCGCCCCGAGGGGCTGCGGCTGCCCCATGAAGCGGTTGCCCCGCGTTTCGTGGCAGACCGGACAATACGCGAGGGCAAAGTTCGCGTCATCGAGCTCGACGATGACATTGAGACCCGCGTTCCACATGCGCGCCCCGTACGTGCGTAACGTCGCGTCCGGCGGCAGACGCGCGCCGTTCTCGCAACTGCCGCTGCTGATCGTCAATCGGTACCCGCCCGGAAGGTTGACGCGGCCGCCCGACGAAAGCAGCTGAACGCTGAGCCCGCTGTAGTTGTTGACGACGTGCACGGACTGCACGCGAGGCTCGTATCCGTCCTTGCTGATTCGAAGCTGCGCGTCCTCGGTGACCCCGTAAAGCGCCGCTCGGCCATCCCAATCCGTGGTGGAGGCCAGACCCGCGGCGGCGCCCGAAATGACCTCGACGCGAACGCCGTCAATCGGCACGGTCGCCTGCTCTTCCCCCACGTACACCGGCAGCCGGTATCGCCCGGCGGGAACGACGATGACCTCTCGCGTATTTGAGATGGTGGAAAACGCGGCTTGCACCTCCGCCGTGCCGGTCGATCGCGCGGTCGCGTGGCCGGCGGCGGTCACGGCGATCACTGACTCGTCCGCGCTGGTCCACGTCGCTTCGGCGGTGACATCGCGCGTCGAGCCATCAGCGAACTTCGCGGTCGCGGTGAATTGGGCCGCTTCACCCGGCGGCAACGACGCCGGACCGTCGACGCGCAGGTCGGTGACCTTGATGGCACTGGACGATGGGGTTGGCGTCGGCGTCGGGCTTGGCGCGGCGCCGGACCCACACCCGGTGAGTATCAGGGCGCCCGCGCACATGATCCCGAGCGATGTCAGAACTGCCCGAAGGGCGTTGGTGCGCATGCCACGAGAATTACGCGCGTCATGGCCGTCGACGCAATGGCACCGGGGTACGAACGGGGTTTCATACATTGCAGAGACCCGTCTTGCCGGGCTATCTTCATGGCCTCTAGGCCCCCATGACGGACGTCGAGCACTCGAAGGAGCTCGTCCAGCGCGAGTTGGCGCAGATCCTGGCCAGCCCGGGGTTTGCGCGCAACGCCCGGATGTCGCAGTTCCTGCGCGTTCTGGTCGAGCGGCATCTCGACGGGCGCGACGAGGAGCTCAAAGAGTCGCTGATCGCCGTCGAGGTGTTCGGCCGCAAACCCGACTACGACCCCAAGCTGGACTCGATCGTCCGGACCGAGGCGGCGCGATTGCGCGCGCGGCTCGTCGAGTACTACGCCGCCGAGGGACAGTCGGCGCCGGTCGTCATCGAGGTGCCGAAGGGCGGCTACGTGCCGTCATTCGTGTTCGCGGGGGCCACACCGGCCGCACCCCCGCCAGCCGCACCGATGCCGCCCGCGGCGAGCGTTCGCCCGAACCGCGTCGGCCTCATGGCCGCGCTCGCGGGGGTCATCATCATCGTCGTCGCCGGCGCTGGCTGGTGGTACGCCGAGCGCCCGCGCGCGCCGATCCCCATCGCGGTTCTGCCGCTCGTGAACCTGAGCGACGATCCGGCGAATGAGTTCTTTGTCGATGGGCTCACGGCCGAGATCATCCGCAACTTGTCGATCATCGACGGCCTCGCGGTCCGGTCCCGCACTTCGTCTTTCGCACTGAAGGGCGACACCGGCAATGTGCACGAAAAGGGACGCCAACTCGCTGTCGACTATCTGGTGGAAGCCTCGGCAGTGCGCGACGGCGAACAGCTTCGGGTGGACGTGCACCTGATTCGCGTGCGCGACGACTATGTGCTGTGGTCGCGTCGCTTCGACAAGAAGTTGACGGACGTGTTCGCGATTCAGGACGAAATTTCCCTCCAGATCGTCAACAACCTGCGCCTCCATCTCGGGCGCGGCCGGCGGCACTACGAGTGGAACGTGCCGGCGTACACCGCCTACCTTGAAGCGCAAGGCCAGTCCATCGGGCCAGCCCGCCGTGAAACGATTCAGAAGTACGAACAGGCGATCGCCCTGGACCCGTCGCTCGCGCCCGCGTACGCGAGTCTGTCGACCCAGTACGCCATCTGGTCCGCGCAGTTCCCCGGAGATCATTCAGCAGGCGACCTGGAGCAAATGCGATCGACGGCGCAGCGGGCCGTCGACCTCGATCCGCTGCTCCCGGAAGCGTACGATGCGCTCGGGTTGAGCCAGGCGCGCGATGGCGAGTGGGGCACGGCCGAGCAGAGCTTCCGGCGGGCGATCGAGCTCGATCCCAATCGCGCGGAAACGCGCGTGCACTTCGCGAATTGGCTGCTGGATGCGATCGGCCGCAACGAGGAACAGCTCGAGCAGTTCCGCGCGGCGGCGGTGGCCGATCCGCTCTCGTCGGAAGTGCGGTTCGGTCTGGGCTGGACGCTGGTGGCCCTGGGCCGGTACGACGAGGCCGAGTCGCACTGCGCCCGGGTGCCGGACACGAACACGCTCAAGCCACAGTGCCTCGCACGGATCCGGCTGGCTCAGGGCAAGGCCGAGGAGGCCGTGCAGATCTTGAGAGCGAGCGCGGCCGCGCACTTCAACCCGCAGACCAACGGCTTCCTCGGTTACGCGCTGGCCCGGTCCGGCCGGCGCGAGGAGGCCGCGCAGCTGGCCGAAAACACGACGTACCCGAACGAGCAGGCGCTGATCTACGCCGGGCTCGGCGACAAGGACCGCACGCTCGATGCGCTCGACCGCATGTCGGTGCGCGGCCCTCAACGCGTCGGCCGTTATCTCAACAATCCCGAGTTCGCCCTGCTTCGCGACGATCCACGGCTGCCCGCGCTGCGCAAAAAAGTCGGCCTGCCGCAGTAGCGCCTCTCCCGTGATGCTCCTCGTCGTCGCCTTCCTGCTGCTCTTCGGCACGCCCGCCGGCGCGTCGCCACCGCAATCGGCCACCGCCAAGATTCAAGGCGTCGTGCACGATTCATCGGGCGCGGTGCTGCCTGGCGTCACCGTCGTGCTGACGAACCTCGACACCGGGGCGATCCGCCGGACCTCGTCGCTCGCCGACGGAACGTACAGGTTTCTCGCCGTCGCGATCGGGCACTACCGCTTGCAGCTCTCGCACGCCGGGTTCGAGTCGGCCGAGCGCCGCCTGGAGCTGACCGCGGACGACCAAACTGACTTCCGGATCGCGCTCGCCGTGGCCCGTCAGTCCCAGGCCGTTGAAGTCATCTCGACCGATCAGCCACTCGTCGAGCCGGCACGCACGTCGCTTGGCCGGACGATCCTGCCGCGCGAGATCAACGATCTCCCCGTGCCCGCCGGACTCGTTCGCGACATCAACGCGCTCGCGCCGCTCACGCCGGGCGTGATTCCTGACTCGACGGGCCTGGGCATTGCGACGGCTGGACAGGGCGCGGGCGACAACACGTACATGCTCGACGGCCTCAGCGTGGATTCGGCGCTCGCCAGCGGCCAGACGGGAAACCTGCCGCTCGACGCGATCAGAGAATTCCGCGTCGTCTCGAATCACGTCAGCGCGGAGTTCGGTCAGGCGTCCGGCGTGGTGGTGAACGTCGTGACGCGATCCGGCACGAACACGCCGGCCGCGCGCGGGTACTACCTGCAGCAGAACGGCGCCTGGAACGCGACGTCGGCCGCGGCCGCACGCGTTGGCGCCACGGACGCCGACCTCGATCAGATCACGGGCGGCGGCTTCTGGGGCGGCCCGATCGTGCGCAATCGTGCGTTCGCGTTCGGCGCGGCCGAGCAGGTCGTGCAGCGATCGACTTACGTCAACACGTCGCCCGCGGCGGCGATCTTTCGGCCGGCCGATCCCCTGAGCCTGCCGATCGAGACTCGCGGACCCAAGGTGTTCGGCCGTTTCGATCTGAATCTCCGGCCATCCAACGCGCTCACCGTCCGTTACAGCCGTCAGGCCCGAAGGTCCGCCGACAACCTGCGCGAGGATCTGAGCGCAGCCGAACGCGGGCAGTCACAGTACAACCCCATGTGGAATGCCGGCATCCTCGACACGCAGGTGCTGGGATCGTCGATGGTGAACGAGCTGCGCCTGCAATGGGGCCAGGCCCGATCGGACAGTCGCGTGGACACGTTCTGTCCGGGCTGCGCGGCGCTGAACTACACGAATCTCATCCTCCTCGGCAAGCCGCCGACCGCGCCGCAGGTCAACAACGGCCGGCGCACGGAAGCTGCGGACGTCCTGAGCTGGATGACGGACGGTCGCACCGGACAGCACGTGCTGAAAGTTGGCCTCGATCTGAGCGCCGTCGAGCAGCATGGAACCATCGGGCAGAACCGGGTCGGGACGTACGCGTTCGCGACGGCGACGCTCCCGTTCGACGCGGCCGACAGCGCGACGTATCCCAGCCGGTTCACGCAGAGCCTCGGCGATCCGGACTTTCGAGTGCGCGAAACGACCGTCGCCGTGTTCGGCGAGGATGCGTGGCAGCCGCGCGATGGACTGACCGTGAACGCGGGCGTGCGCTGGGATCACGTCAACTGGCCCGGGCAGACAGACCGTCTCGACGGCGTGGCGCCACGCGTGGGTGTCGCGTTCGATCCGTGGAAGCACGGCACCACGGCGATTCGCGCCGCCGCCGGGCGGTACTACAACGAGAGCTTCCTCCCCATCAGCCGGGACGCGGAGCTCGGTCTGACGCAAATCACGATTCAGGCGCCCGGCTATCAAGGGAGTCTCACGAATTTCGATCCGTACGGGCCGAATCCGAATCGAAAGGGCCCGGCGGTCGCGCAGATCAGCATCAACGGACGCGCGGACATGGCGTTGCCCTACACGGATCAAGCGAGCGTCGGCGTACAACACCAGTTCGGCCGGAATCTCGGCGTATCCGCCGATGTCGTCCGCGCGCTCGGCCACAACCTGCCGATCGGGTGGGACCTCAACTATCCCGATCCGGTTACGCACGCGCGGCCGGATCCGACATTGCAGCAGCTGATCGTGACCGCGCCGTACGGTGAGTCCTGGTACACCGGCCTGCAGGTCGGCGTGCGCAAGCCCCTTTCGCATCACTACGCGTACACCATCGCGTACACGCTGTCGTCCACCGAGAACGACACCGATGGCGTGCGCGTGTTTCCGCAGGACCAGAACAACCTGCTGAGCGATCGCGGGCCGTCAGCCAACGACGCGCGCCACCGCCTCACCGCGAGCTGGACGCTCGACCTGCCGGCGCACTTCGGCTTGAGCGGGATCGTGTCGACCAGGAGCGGACTGCCGTACAACGTCACGACCGGCGCCGTCAACAACAACACCGGTATGCTCACCGTTCGGCAGGCGGGCGTGGGACGTAACTCCGCGCGAGGGACGGCCGCCTTCGACGCCGACGTGCGGTTCTGGAAAACGTTCTCCGTCGGTCAGTCGCGGCTTCAACTGCTCGTTGAGATGTTCAACGTGACGAACCAGGCGAACTGGACCGGGTTCCAGGGCAACACGTCGAAGGCGACGTTCGGCCAGCCCGCCTCGTCCGGCCCGCCCCGGCAGCTTCAAATCGGCGCGCGATTCGATTTCTGACGGGAGTAAAGTAGCCGCGACACGTCCATGTCCGATCTGTCCGGACCCGCGCTTGCTCCCGGCGCCCGGCTGGGCCCGTATGAGGTGGTCGGCGCCATCGGCACCGGAGGCATGGGCGACGTCTATCGGGCCCGCGACTCGCGCCTGGGCCGGGATGTCGCGCTCAAGACCTCGAAGGAGCAATTCAGCGCGCGCTTCGCCCGCGAGGCGCGCGTCATCGCGTCGCTGAACCATCCAAACATCTGCACGTTGCACGACGTCGGGCCCGACTACCTCGTGATGGAACTGGTCGAGGGCGAATCGCCTCGCGGACCGCTGCCGCTCACGACTGTCGTTGCCTACGCGCGCCAGATTGCCGCCGCGCTCGATGCTGCGCACGAGCGCGGCATCGTTCACCGCGATCTGAAGCCGGCGAACATCAAGGTCACACCGCAAGGTCTGGTGAAGGTCCTGGACTTCGGCCTGGCCAAGGTCGTCGACGCGTCGGGAGAGTCGCGCGACGGCGAGTCGACGCAGGCCGCCGAGACCAAGATCGGATCCGTCGTTGGCACGCCCGCATACATGTCGCCGGAGCAGGCGGCTGGACGTACCGTGGACAAGCGCACGGATATCTGGGCCTTCGGCGCGATCCTGTACGAGCTCCTCACGGGCGCGCGTCCGTTTCGCGGCGACACTGCGACCGAGACGATGGCCGCGATTCTTCACGCGGCACCGGACCTGTCGCGTGTGCCGCCGCAGGCGCGTCCGCTCATTCTCCGCTGCCTCGAGAAGGATCCGTCGCGGCGACTCCGCGACATCGGCGACGCGATGGGGCTCCTCGACGAGGCACCTCGGGTCGAACCGGCGACGCCTGCGAACACGCGGTGGCTGTGGGCGGCACTGGCGGTCGTAGCCACCGCGCTGGCGGCCGTGGCCTGGTGGACGCCGTGGCGTCAAACGGATCAACCCATCACCACAAGGTTCCAGATCGTTCCGCCGTCAGACCAGACGTTGTGGTTCTACCTCGCTCTGTCACCCAACGGACGCCGGCTGGTGTTCACCGCGCAAGGCCCCGACGGCCGCGTGCGACTGTGGTTGCGCGATCTCGACTCACTGACCATGCGGCCGCTCGAGGGGGCCGAGATCACCACCAGTGGCGCGTTCGGTAGTCCGTTCTGGTCGCCGGACAGCCGGTACATTGCGTTTGCTGACGGCGACACGCTGAAGCGGATCGACGCCTCAGGCAGCGAACCTTCTGTGGTGATCACACGGGTGACCGGAATGACGATCGGCCCAGGCACGTGGAGCCGCTCGGGCACGATCCTTTTTACGGATCGCGCGATGTTCTTCCCCGGGTCCAAATCGGAGGCCGCGGTCTGGCGAGTGTCCGCGTCGGGCGGCGAGGCTTCACCGATTGTCGCGACGACGGGCCGGATGCTCGGCCTCCCCTGGTTCCTGCCCGACGACAAGCACTTCCTCTACGTCGCCGACGGGGCAAAGGAATACGAGGTCTACGTGGGCTCGATCGACGCGGCGCCGGATCGCCAGGCGTCGACACGGATCATGCGATCCGGGTCGGAGGCGATCTACGTGCCGGCCGAGTCCGGACCCGGCTGGCTCGTGTCCATTCAACAGCAGGACACGCTGGTCGCACAGAAGTTCGATCCCGATCGGCTGGCGATTTCCGGCGACGCCATCCCTCTCGCTGCGCACGTCGCGATCAGGCCGATCCCCGGCTTCGGATCGTTCTCGATGTCGCCGAACAGCGTGCTCGCGTACCGCCAAGCCGGCGGCGTACAGCTCACGTGGTTTGATCGGCAAGGGCGCGTGCTCAACCGCATCGGGGATCCTGATTTCGCCGGCGCGTTACGCATCTCGCCCGATGGCCGCTTCGCCGCCATGGATTACAAGGGCCAGATCTGGCTCATCGACCTCAATCGGGGCTCGCCAACGCGGTTCACGATCGGTGACGATCCGTCGACGATGCCGTTCTGGTCGGCCAGCGGGAAACGGATCGTCTTCAGATCGTTCCGGCGGAAGAAATTCGGCTTCTACGTCAGGGCGTCGGACGGATCGGGCACAGAGCAACTGATCTACGAATCGGAGAAGGAACGCTGGATCGACGACTGGAGCCACGACGAACAGTTCATTTTGTTCAATGACTACTCACCCAAGGGCGACGTCGATCTCGGGATGGTCTCGGTCGAAAACGGTGCGCTGATTCCCTTGCTGCAGACGCCGTCCAACGAAGCGTACGCCCAGCTCTCATCGAGCGGACAGGTCCTCGCGTACGAATCAGATGAGAGAGGACACCCCGAGGTGTACGTGCGTACGTTTTCGGTCAAGTCTGGCCGGCCTGAGCTCGGTCCACAGCAAATCGTGTCCACCAGCGGCGGACATCGGCCGATCTGGCGCGGACGGCAGCTTATGTTCCTGACCCCCTCCGGCGCGTTGATGAGCGCAGACGTCGAGGAGTCCCCACTTCACGCGAGCACACCGGTCGTTGTCTGCCAACTTCCGACGCTGCAGGACCTTCGATTTTTCGATCTCGATCAGGCTGGTCAGCGCGTGCTTCTTCCCGCGCCCGTCGAGAATCCGAACGCGATCACGGTCGTGACCAACTGGCGGAAGTAGCTACTCCATCTTGCGGTGGCTGACCGACAGCATCATCGGGTCGTCGCCCGACGGTCCATAGATTGACGGCACTTTGCCGCCCATCGGCCGGATGTACGTCGAGAGCTGGCCGCGATGATGGATCGCGTCGAAGAAGAACAGCCAGAGAAACCCGCTGACCGGCTGCTCCATCCGGACCTGACCCTGAAGTACGAACCGGCCCTTTCGCTCCCACGCCGCATCGTCCATCTTCTCGACTTTGTGGAGGAGGGTGTCCCAGGCTTTCTCGAACTCCTGGAGCATGTGCGCCGGCGGCAGATCCGGCGGCGCGCCGAACCCGAACTCGCCCTTGTCGATGAGCTCCGAGCACGCGTTGCACTCGCCGATGAGCGTCCAGATGATCTTGGCCGCCGATTGTGATCGCTCGTGCGGGGAGTAGGTAAATTTTTCCTGCGGCAGTGCGTTGAGCACGCGATGAAACGCCAGGGTTTCGTTCTTGCGGCAATGCAGATGAAATTCGCGGTTGGTCATGGGATGCGCCTCACGCCGCCATTCTACGTCTGGAGAAACGCTTCCACAGCGCGCGAACCGGCAGGAAGAGCACGACGGCCCAGAGCATCAAGGTCGGCGCCGCGCCGAGCACCGCCAGCGTGACGCCGACCAGGCTCTCGAGCGCGGCGCGCGCGCCGTCGACCACCGCGTTGCGCAGGCGCGTGCCGATCGAGAGCGGCCCGCTGTCGGCGAGCTCCGCGCGATAGCGCTCCTGGATCTCGACGGAGATCGTCGAGAGCGCGGCGCGGTTGCGCATCGCAATCTCCTGCGCTTCCATCTGCTCGATCTCGGTGCGGACGCGCGACTGCGCCTGCTCCACCGCGAGCACGTCGGACAGACGGCCGGTGCGATCCTTGAGGATCTCGCCGAGCCGCGCTTCTTCGACTCTCGCGTTGGCGATGCGAATCGCGAGGTCGCGATGCGCGTCGGTGACGTCCTCGCTCGACTGCGACTCCTGGACCACGCGGCCGAGACCGCGCACGCCGGCCAGCGCGGCGTCCATCTCGACGATCGGCACGCGCAACGTCGCACTCATGCTGCGCTGATTCGGCGGATCGCCCGCGAGCGTGAGCGACGCGACCGACCCGTGACGGTCCGCGGCCACGCGCTCGAGCGATGCGCGGATCTCGTCGAACTTGTCGGTCGAGAGGCTGACAGTCGCGGTGCGGACGATCAGCTGGGTGTTGACGGCTGCGGGTGATTGCGTTGCCGCCGGCGCCAGGTTCGACTGCGTCGGCGCGCTGGCGTACCCGAGCGCTCGAGCCGCTTCCCGGCCGCGACTGGCGGACTCAAAGCCAGAAATCGGGCCATTGCGCGAGCTCGGCGCACGTTCCATCAATACCGAATTGAGCTCGTCGGCCACCGCCGGCTGTGCGGCTCGCCGCCCGATCGCATTCCAGCCAATGAGGACCGCAATCACAGCAGCCGCGCTGGTCGCGGCGAGCGCCCATCGCCCGGCGCCTGGGAGGGTCATCCATCGAACGAGCCGGGCCATTGACCCCAGGCCGGCCAGGTCATTGACCTGCTTGCCTCTGCGGGACATGGTCACGGCCGGCGGCGCGACGAGCGTCTCCGGCGCCTCCTCGACCACCCACTCGCCGAGCCCCGCGGACACTTCACGCAGATCGTCGGCCAGCGCCGCGCACTCCGCACAGTGATCAAGATGGGCGCGGACGGTCAACGCCCGCGCGGGCGCCAGCTCGCCGTCGAGGTACGCCATCACCTCTTCGCGATCGATTTCGTGTGTGATGGTCATCGTTGGACTCCAGCAAGTTGATGGCGAAGCGCGAGCCTGGCGCGAAACAAGCGCGAGCGCACGGTGTTGACGGGCACCGCCAGGACGTTGGCGATCTCGGCGTACTCGAGCGCCTCGAATTCGCGCAGCATCACGATCTCGCGATCCTTCGGATCGAGCGCGGCGAGCGCTTGTCGCACCCACAGCACCGCTGCCGGATCCGTCGCCGGCGCCGCCACGTCGTGGCCCTCCGGCGAAGACACTTCGCCCCGGCGCTGCGTCTTTCGCCGCGCGGCGGACAGTAAATTGAACGCGATGCCGAACAGGTAACTTCGAAACGACGCGCGCGCTTCGTACCGGCGCGACGCGTTGAGCAAGGCGAGGAACGTTTCCTGCGCCAGTTCCTCCGCTTCAGCCGCGTCGGGGACCCGGCGCCGGAAAAACGCCCAGACCGGCTGGCGGTAACGCGCGAAGAGCTCGTCGAACGCCGGCCGGTCGCCGGCCAGAAACTCGAGGAAAAGCGCCTCGTCGTCCGTGTGGTTCCGGGCTTCCGGCGTTCCGCGGTTCCGCGGTTCTGGTGTCACGGTGTCCCTATAGACGTAATGACGCCAGGCTCGCAAAAGTTCCCACCGTCGCGGCTTCGCCGCTATGGTGGGCAGGCCCCACGTCGCGGCTTCGCGGCCAGCGCACCCCGGAACCGCGGAACCCCGGAACCGTGCGTTACTTCACGGACGCGTTTACCTCAATCGCGAGCGACCCCCGCAACGCGTTGGACACCGGGCACTTGCCTTCAGCTTCTTTGGCGACGTCGGGGAACGTCGCGGGATCGATGCCGGTGAGGCCTTCGGCGACGACCGTCAGCTTGGAACTCACGATCTTGATGCCGGCCTCGCCGAGGTCGGCGGAAATCGTGCACGTGATGTGCGTCTTGCCGATCGACCCGCCCTTGCGGCCGACGGTCGCGTTGAGCGCCATCGCGTAGCACGAGCCGTGCGCGGCGGCGATGAGCTCTTCGGGGCTCGTCACGCCGGCGGCGTCGCCGACGCGGCTCGGAAAGTTGACCGGCAGCGTGAACGCGCCTGTGCCGGACTTCACCTCTCCTTTGCCGCCTTCGCGCAGCGGACCCGACCAGTTGACAGTGACACTTCGTGAGAACGAGGGCATGCGGACTCCTGACTCTGTGTGTGAGGGGGCTGACTAATTCTTGATCTTCTTCTTGAATCTTGTCTCGGCCTTCCTCGACGTGGCCACCTGGACGACCGCGCCGACGACGCCGAGCACGAGCCAGGCGGGCACGGTCCACCAGAAATTCGGCAGCGGATCCAGCGGATACAGGATCCATCCGCCCGTGGAGGACATCGCGTGCTTCGCGGTGCTGTTGCCGAAGAGCGCGAGGCCGCCGAAGAGCGCCGTCCACGCGCCGCCGAGCGCGGTGCCGAAGATGATCACGTAGCGCTGGATCGACAAGGCGCCTAGGGCGCCAAGCACGCACACCACCACGAGCACGACCGTCGGCGGATCGCCCGCGAACGCGTGCCAGGCGGCGTTGAGCGCAAGCGCCGCCAGCCCCGCGCCGACCAGGCCCACGCCGATGAAGTACGCCGCGACCATCAGCACCGATCCGACGAGGCCGCCGACAATCGCCGCGGCCACGAGCGCGATCGTGCTTTGCGCGCCGATGATCCCCGTCGTGACCATCGCGCCGATGATGAACCCGAAGATGCCGAGGACGATGCGGAAGAGGCGATAACCGGCGAAGCACGCGATGAGTCCGCCGACGGTGAGCACCACGGCCGTCGGCATCGCGAAAGAGGCAGGGAGCATCGCGCAGATTATATGGGATGATGCTGGACCGATGTCCGACGCGCGACCGCCCGCACGCGCCAGCCGCACGGCGCTCACGGCGGTCGCATCGGCAGCCGGTCTCGCGCTGCTCGTCTGGCAAATCCGCACGGTCGGCCTCGATACCATCCGCGCCGATCTCGCCGCGGTCGGCTGGGGATTCCTGGCGATTCTCGCGCTCTCGCTCCTCCGCTTCGTCGTGCGCGCCGTGGCGTGGACGACGCTGATTGGCGAGCGCGTGCCGGTGGTAAGCGCGCTCGCTGCCAGCATCGGCGGTGACGCATTGGGCAACATCACGCCGCTCAGCCTGCTCGTGAGCGAGCCGGCGAAAGCGCTGTACGTCGGCGGCCGCGTCCAGACGGCGCAGGCGCTCGCGGCGCTTGCCGCCGAGAACTTCTTCTACAGCGTGTCGGTCGCGATCTACATCGTGCTCGGCACCGCCGCGCTCTTACTCGCGTTTCCAGTGGATGCGACGATTCAATGGGCGGGCGTCATCGCACTCGGCGTGATGGCCTCGATCCTCGCGACGGCCGCGTGGCTCGCGTGGCAGAAGCCGGCGGTCGCGAGCGCGATGCTCGCCCGCGTGCCCTTCGCGAAGCTCGACACAGTCGTCGCGCGCGTCCGCGACTTCGAGGTACGCACGTACGGTTCCGTCGGCCGGCAATCCGGCCGCCTCAACGTCGTCATCGCCTGCGAAACGGCCTTTCACCTGCTGAGCTTCACCGAAGCGTGGCTCACGCTGTGGCTGCTCACCGGCGCGTCGCTGCCGCTCCAGGCCTTCGTGCTCGACACGTTCAGCCGCGTGTCGAACATCATCTTTCGCTTGATCCCGTTCCGGCTCGGCGTCGATCAGGTGGGATCGGATCTCGTCGCGCAGGCGATCGGTCTGCGCGCCGGCGTGGGCACAACGATGTCGCTCGTGCGAACGGGGCGGGTGCTGGTATGGGCAGCCGTTGGTTTGGGGTTGTTGCTGCGGCGCGGGATCCAGCGCGCGCGGATTTGAACCCAACGAACCTAACGAACCAAACGAACCAAACGAACCTTCTTAGATCTTGTTCCAGTCCCAGATGCCGTACTGAGTTTCAGTCGAAACTTTGTGGCCGCATTGCTTCAGCGTCAGCAGAATGCTCCCGCGATGGTGGCCCTCGTGGGCCAGCAGATAGCCCAGGGCGGGGACGACGCCTCGCTTGAAACCCTTGAGGGTTCCGCCGGCCTCGATGCCGCGCTCGAGCCACGTCGCGATCGCGTCGGCTGACGTCGTGAGGTGCCGCTTGAGATCGGCGCGGCTGTAGATCTTCTTTGAGTCGAGCTTCGTCACGCCTTTCGCCAGATCCTTCGCGGAGACCTCGAGCCACGACAGCCGGACGTTGTGCACGTGGGCGAACTGCCTGGCGACATCGCGCCCGCCCTTCGTTGACAGGGTGCTCGTCATACCCGCGTCGGAGATCTCATCCAGGAGCATGAGGTTGACGCGGTTGTTGATGTGCCAGGTCTCGACGATTTGAACGAGCATGGTGGTTCCGAGGTTCCGGAGTTCCGGGGTGCCGCGGTTCACTGGCCCTGAGAGTGTCCGGCGCCGCGTCGCGCACCTCGGAACCTCGGAAGCTACATCTCTCTACGTCCTTCCATCGCCTTCTGCATCGTGAACTCATCCGTGTAGTCCAGATCG
The DNA here is from genome assembly GCA_035279905.1 of Vicinamibacterales bacterium. GTDB lineage: Bacteria > Acidobacteriota > Vicinamibacteria > Vicinamibacterales > SCN-69-37 > DATEGZ01. The sequence continues at coordinate 30,852 of DATEGZ010000063.1, read as the reverse complement.
CTGCCGACCGGGACGCCCATCGCGATGCGCGTCACGCGCGGGCCGAGGGGCTTGATGAGCTTCGCGAGGTACAGCGCCGTCGCTTCGCCTTCGACGGTCGGGTTGGTCGCGAGGATCACTTCCTCAACGCCGCCGGCGCCGATCCGCGTGAGCAATCCTTTGATCTTCAGATCGTCCGGGCCGATGCCCTGGAGCGGCGCGATCGTACCCATCAGCACGTGGTAGCGGCCGCGGAAGCCGCGCGCCTTCTCCACCGCCGATACGTTTTCCGGCTGTTCGACGACGCAGAGGAGGCGGCTGTCGCGATCGTCGGCCGTGCAGTACGAGCACGGATCGACGTCGGTGATGTTGCTGCAGATCGAGCAGTACGTGACGCGCTCCTTGACGGAGAGCATCGCGGCGGCGAGCGCGTCGATTTCCTCGCGCGGAGTCTTCAGCAGGTGGTAAGCCAGGCGCTGCGCGCTTCGTGCGCCGATCCCCGGCAGGCGTTGGAGCGCGGCGACCAGCTCGGCCAGGGGATCCTGACGCGGCATCAGGACAGCCCGGGAATGCGCAGGCCGCCCATCATGCCCTGCATCTGCGACGCCAGGGCTTCGTCCACCTTGCGGTGCGCGTCGCCGAGGGCCGCCACGATCAAATCCTGCAGCATCTCGACGTCGTCTTTCGACACGACCTCCGGATCGAGCTTCACCGCGAGCACCTGCTTATGGCCGTTGACGGTGACGGTGACCATGCCGCCGCCGGCGCTCGCCTCGATTCGCATCTCGCCCATCTGCTTCTGCAGTTTTTCCTGCATCTGCTGGGCCTGCTGCATCATCTTTTGAATGTTCATTTGTCGATTTCCTCGACGTCCTCTATCTCACCACCAAACACATCGAGTACGGCCTGCACCGTCGGCTCCGCCTTCGCGCGATCTCTGAGGCCGGCCTTGCGCGAGCTCGACGACTCGTCGCTGCCCGAAGCCGCGGGTGCCGGCTGGCCTTCGCGGGCGACGACCGTGATTTTCCGTCCCGCCACCGCCTGGGCGAGATGCTCGAGCCAGCCGCGCTTGCTGTCGAACTGGGCTCGCAGACCCTTATGGACGGGCGCGAACGTGAATGCGACCGTGTCGCCCTCGACGGCGACGTTCTGAGCCTGCGCGACCACCATGCCGAAGAACGTCTTGTTCTGTTCCCGGACGGAAGCGAGCAACGACGACTTCAGGTCGGCACTCGCGGTGCCTTGGGGTTCCCTGGGGTTCCCGGAGGTTCCCTGGGGTTCAGCGGTTCGCGTCGGCTGCGGAGGCTGCGGTGGCGTGGGCGAACGCGCCGGCGCCGCGGGACGCACGGGCGCAGATGGCGGCGCCGCAGGACGTGCTTGCGCGGGTGTCAGCGGGACGCTGCCGCCGCTTTGCATCGCGGCGATCAGATCCTCGATCGGCACGAGCTTCCGGAGCTGGATCCACTTCACCAGCGCCATCTCGAAGTGATGGCGCGGCTGCGACGAATAGCGGATCTCCCCTTCGGCGCGCGCCAGCAGATCGAACGCGCGCAGCAGATCCTCGCGCGAGCTCCGCGCCGCCAGCGCCTTGAGTCGATCGGCCTCGCCTTCCGACGCGATCTCGGGATCGTTGACGCGCGTCGGGTCGATCCGGATGACGAGCAGATCGCGCACGAGTCGCGCGAGCTCCCGGCAGACCACGCGCAGGTCGAATCCGGCCTCGACGACGCGGCCGGCGAGCGTGAAGGACGCGGCCGCGTCTTCGTTGGCCACGGTTTCCGCGATCTCGAACTGAAGGTCACGGCCGATGAGGCCCAGCACGGTGCTGACGTCCTCGAGCGTGACGCGGTCGCTCGTGAACGCGAGCACTTGATCGAGCGCCGAGAGCGCGTCGCGCATGCTGCCTTCGGCCGACCGCGCGACCAGCGCCAGCGCGGCGTCGTCGATTTTGACCTTCTCGCTCGACGTCACCTTCTTGAGCTGATCGCGAATCGCGCTGAACGGCAGCGCTTTGAGCTCGAAGACCTGCGACCGCGACTGAATCGTCGCCGGCACCGCGTGCAGCTCCGTCGTCGCCATCATGAACTTGACGTACGGCGGCGGCTCCTCGATCGATTTCAACAGCGCGTCGAACGCGCTCTTCGAGAGGCGGTGTACTTCGTCGATGATGAAGATCTTGAAGCGGTCGCGCATCGGCGCGATCGAGAGCGGCTCGACGATCACTTCGCGGACGGCGTCGACGCCCGTGTAGGTCGCGCCGTCGATTTCGAGGACGTCGAGATCGCGCCCCTCCGAGATCTCGATGCACGCGTCGCACTTGCCGCACGGCTCGGGCGTCGGCCCCTTCACGCAGTTGAGCGCGCGCGCCAGGATCCGCGCCGTCGTCGTCTTGCCGACGCCGCGCGGCCCCGCGAAGATGAACGCCTGCGCGAGGCGGCTGGTCGTAATCGCGTTCTTCAGCGTGAGGACGACGCCACGCTGACCGATGACGTCCTCGAACTGCTGCGGACGCCATTTACGAGCGAGAGCGACGTGTGACATTGGGCTATTGAGCTATTGGGTTATTGAGCTATTGGTATGAGCAATGACCCAATTGCTCAATGACTCAATAGCTCGATCTCGCGAAGCGAGCCCGACCGCGGCCCGGAGGGCCTGCGGCACAGCACAGGATCGACTTAGCGCTGCTGCCTTCCGGCCCTGACGCGGTTCGTCGTCTGAACTTGCACAGGTTCCGGACCGCGGTCCGACGCGCTGTCTAGCGAAAGTCTAGCACGCGGCCCCACTATAATCTGGCCATCGAACTGCTCCAGAACTTCATCGGCGGCCGCTGGGTGCCTTCGTCGGGCGCCGAGGCGTTCGACGTCTGCAACCCGGCGAAAGGCGAGGTGATCGCGCGCGCGCCGCTCTCGACGGGGCGCGACGTGGACGCCGCGGTCGCCGCCGCGACGAAGGCGTTCGCCGGCTGGAGCGAGACGCCGCCGGTCGTCCGGGGGCGGGCGATGTTCCGGTTCCGGGCGCTGCTCGAGGAGCATTTCGAAGACATCGCCCGGCAGGTCACGATCGAGCACGGCAAGACGCTCGACGAGTCGCGCGGCAGCGTGCGGCGCGGCATCGAGTGCGTCGAGGTCGCCTGCGGCGCGCCGTCGCTCCTGATGGGCTACGGCCTCGAAAACGTCGCCAGCGGGATCGACTGCGTGGCGATGCGGCAGCCGATCGGCGTGTGCGCGGCGATTTCCCCGTTCAACTTCCCCGCGATGGTGCCGCTCTGGTTCCTGCCGTTCGCGGTGGTGAGCGGCAACACGTTCGTACTCAAACCGTCCGAGCAGGTGCCGCTGTCGATGCGCCGCGTGTTCCAGCTGCTCGAGCAGTGCGATTTGCCGCCGGGCGTCGTCAACCTGATCAACGGCGGGCGCGACGTCGTCGAGGCCATCTGCGACCACCCGGGCATCCGCGCCGTCTCGTTCGTGGGCTCGACGCCGGTGGCGCGGCTCGTCTACCAGCGCGCGACGCACGCCGGCAAGCGCGTCCAGGCCCTCGGTGGCGCCAAGAACTTCGTCGTCGTCATGCCCGACGCCGACCTCGATCGCAGCATCCCCGTGATCACCGAGTCGTTCTACGGCTGCGCCGGCGAGCGGTGCCTGGCCGGGACGGTGCTGCTGCCCGTCGGCGCGGTACACGACGAAGCGCGCGACCGTCTGATCGAGTCCGCGCGCGCGCTCAAGATTGGCGACGGCCTCGAACCCGGCGTCACCATGGGGCCGGTGATCAGCCGGAAGCATCGCGAGCGCGTCCTGAGCTACGTGGATCAGGGCGTGTCCGACGGCGCCGTCATCGTGCTCGACGGCCGCAAGACCCGCGTGCCCGACCGGCCGAACGGCTTTTTCGTCGGCCCTACCGTCTTCGACGACGTGGCCTCGTCGATGGCGATTGGACGTGACGAGATCTTCGGACCGGTGGCGTCGATTTGCCGCGTCAAGACGCTCGAGGACGCGCTGCGCGTGATGGACGCGCACCCCAACGCGAACGCGACGTCGATCTTCACGTCGAGCGGCAAGACCGCGCGCGAGTTCAGCCATCGCGCGACGGCGTCGATGGTCGGCGTGAACATCGGCGTCGCCGCGCCGATGGCGTACTTCCCGTTCGGCGGCGCGCGCGACAGTTTTTTCGGCGACCTGAAAGTCCACGGCCGCGACGCGTTCGAGTTCTACACCGACCGCAAGGTCACCATTTCCCGATGGTTCTGAGATGACGAGCGAAGAGATTGTCGCGCTGACCAAGAAGCACACGATCTTCGAGTGGACCGCGCAGGGCTCGGCCGACCCGATCCCGGTCGCGCGCGCGAAAGGCGTGTACTTTTGGACGCCTGACGGCAAGCGCTACATCGACTTCAACAGCCAGCTGATGTGCGTAAACATCGGCCACAGCGATCCGCGTGTCGTGAGCGCCATCGCCGAGCAGGCTGCGACGCTCGCCTACGTGATGCCCGCGATGGCGACCGAGCCCCGCGCGCGCCTGGGCGCGAAGCTCGCCGCGATCGCGCCGGGCGACATCGACGTGTTTTTCTTCACGAACGGCGGCGCCGAAGCGAACGAAAACGCGATGAAGATCGCGCGCGCCGTCACCGGCCGCCTCAAGATTCTCGCGTTCTACCGGTCGTATCACGGCGGCACCGCCGGCGCGATTTCCGCCACCGGCGATCCGCGCCGCTGGTCCGAGCCGTCGATGCCCGGCGTCATCCACGTCGTCAATCCGTACCACGGCATCCAGCGCGGCTGGGACTCCGCGGAACAGGCGCTCGCCCACCTCGAGGAAACGATCCAGCTCGAGGGCCCGAACACGATCGCCGCGTTCATCGCCGAGACCGTCATCGGCACGAACGGCGTGCTGATTCCGCCTGACGGCTACCTGCAGGGCGTGCGCGCGATCTGCGACAAGTACGGCATCCTGCTGATCATCGACGAGGTGATGTCAGGATTCGGCCGCACCGGCAAATGGTTTGCGATCGAGCACTGGGGCGTCGTGCCGGACCTGCTGACGATGGCAAAGGGGCTGACGAGCGCGTACGTGCAGCTTGGCGCCGTCGGCATGCGGCAGGAGATCGCCGACAAGTTCCGGTCGAAGCCCTTTCCCGGCGGCCTCACCTACAACAGCCATCCACTCGCGTGCGCCTGCGCGCTCGCAAATCTCGCCGTCTACGAGGAGGACAAGCTCGTCGAACGCGCCGCCCACACCGGTCGGCTGATGCGGCAGCTGATGGACGAGCTGGAAGCGAAGCATCCGTCCGTCGGCGCGACTCGTTCGATCGGGCTGTTCGGGGTCATCGAGCTCGTTCGGAGCCGCGAGACGCGCGAGCCGATGGCGCCGTTCGCCGGCACTTCTCCCGAGATGATCGCGCTCGGCAAGTTCTTCCGCGAGCACGGCCTCTTCACGTTCGTGCGCTGGAATTACTTCTTCACGAACCCGCCGTTGTCGATCACTGAAGACGAGCTTCGCGAAGGCTTCGCGATCATCGATCGCGGCCTGCAGATCACCGACGACGCCGTCACCTAGTCAATGCTCAGTGGCGCGATGGCGCGATCACCAATTCCGCGCATCGCCCTCGCCCTCAGCCGTCCGTACGCGAAGTACACGACGAGCCCGGCGGCCAGCCAGACGAACAGCCGCTCCCAGGTCACCACAGGCAGGCCGACCATCTGCGCCAGGCACACGACGGCGCCGGCGATCGGCACGACCGGCACCCACGGCGTGCGGAACGGCCGCGGCCAGTCCGGCGCGGTGCGTCGCAGCACAATGACGCCGAGGCTGACGAGGACGAAGGCCAGCAGCGTGCCGATGCTGACGAGCTGGCCGAGTGTGCCGATCGGCGTGAGGCCGGCGACGAGCGCGATCACGAGCCCCGTGAGCATCGTGCTCACGTGCGGCGTGCGAAAGCGCGGATGGACCTTCGAAAACATCGGCGGCAGCAGGCCGTCGCGGCTCATCGAGTAGAAGATGCGCGTCTGGCCGAGCAGATTGACGATCATCGTGCTGAACAGGCCGAAGAGCGCCGCGGCCTTGATGAAGAAGCTGAGCCACGTCATCCCGGTCGCGTCGATGCCGACGGCGAGCGGATCGGCGACGTTCAGCCTCTGATACGGCACGATGCCGATCAGCACGAGCGCGGTGCCGATGAAGAGCACCGTGCAGATGCCGAGCGACAGCAGGATGCCGATCGGCATGTCGCGCGCCGGGTTCTTCGCTTCCTGCGCGGCCGTGGAGACCGCGTCGAAGCCGATGTACGCGAAGAACATGATCGCGGCGCCCCGAAGGATGCCGCTCCAGCCGAACTCGCCGAACGCGCCGGTGTTGGGCGGCACGAGCGGCGTGAGGTTCTCGGGACGCACGTAGGCGGCGCCGGCGGCGATGAACACGACGAGCACGGACGCCTTGATGATGACGAGCGCGGTGTTCGTGTTCGCGGACTCGCGGATGCCGATGACGAGCAGCGCCGTCACGACCAGCACGATCGCCGCGGCCGGGAGATTGGTCGGCGGCGCCGCCCACGCCATCGGAATGTCGATCCCGATGTTGTGCATGAAGCTGACGAAGTAGCCTGACCAGCCCACGGCGACGGTGGACGTCGCGAGCGCGTACTCGAGGATCAGATCCCACCCGATCACCCACGCGATGAGCTCGCCGAGCGTCGCGTACGCGTAAGTGTAGGCGCTGCCGGCGACCGGGACCATCGACGCGAACTCCGCATAGCACAATCCGGAAAACACGCAGCCGATGGCGGAGATGACCATCGAGATCACGAGCCCTGGGCCCGCCGCAGTCGAGGCCGCCGTGCCCGTGAACACGAAGATGCCGGTGCCGATGATGGCGCCGATCCCGAGCGCCGTCAGGTTCCACGGCCCCAGCGAGCGCTTGAGCATGCCGCCTTCGGCCTCAGCCTTCAGCTGCGCCAGCGGCTTTTTTGCAAACAACTCCATCTGCGCACACTGGCGCAGGCGGGGGTCAGTTGTCTTGGACGAATCGCACGGGTTGGATCGCCGTAGCGTGTGCGGTCGAGCGCCTCACCGAGCCGCGCTCGAGAGAAGTCACGGCGCTCCTCAGCGGAGCTGCCGCGAGAAACCGTTCGCTCCGTCCGCTCAGATTTCACACATTCGATTCGCGCCGCTCCTATCCGGCCGCTGGCCAGACCGGCCTACGGAGCCGGCGCTCGAAATCTTCGCTCCCTCCGCTCCGGTTTCGATGCTTCGCTCATCGCGGCAGTCCGATTCGGATCGCCATGACTTCTCTCGGGCGCGGCTCGACGCACCCCGGGAGCGCCGGTGGCACGGTCCAGCCCGCGCCGACTCGGAGCGGCGCGATTCGCGTTAGCGCGAAGCCGGGCCGGAAGGAGCGCCGATTTCGAGCGCGACGTTCGTAGGCCAGCGAAGGCTGGCCGGATAGAACTCGCGCGATGATCGAAGGATGAAATCGGCGCGGATGGAGGCCACGGCTTCGAGCGCCGACTCCGCGGAGGCGCGGGTTGGACCGTGCCACCGGCGCTCCAGTGCCGGCTCGCCCTACGTCTTCACGCGCGCGCGATACTCGGCCGGACTCAACCCGGTCGCCCGTTTGAACGTGCGACAGAAGTGACTTTGGTCGCAGAAGCCTGACGCGATCGCGATGTCGCCGAGCGGCGCGCCGGTCGAGATGAGCTGGACGCGCGCGTATTCGACGCGCAGCTCGCGGACGTAGCCGGAGAACGTCGTGTTGTAGGTGCGCCGGAAGCTGCGCGCCAGGTGCACGGGGTGGACGCCGACCATCGCGGCCACCGTCGCGAGCAGCACGCGCTCGGCGAAATGTCGATCCACGAACGCGCGGGCCCGCACGAGCCACGCCGGAGCGGACTCACGCTCTTCTCTGGCCGCGCGACGCGAGGCCTCCGCCAGGACACCGAGCGCGATGCTCTCGATCGCCAGGCGCGAGACTTCATCGCGCAGCCGGAACTCGCCGTACAGCCGATGCGCCAGATGCACCACGAGCCCGCCGCGGAACGCCGCCGCGCGCGCGAGCACCGGCGCGTGTTCACGCGCGCGCGCGAGCCACGTGTCGTCCATCTCGAGAATCAGACACGTCGCGCCCGCGCTCGTCGCGGTATACGATTGCGCTTCCCCGGCCGGCTGGAAAAACAGCGTGGCCGCACGCTCGCCGGACGTCCGCCGCGCGTCCGCCGGCATCAATCCGCCTCGCACCACGAGCAGAAACCTCGCGCGCGAGTGCGATTCCTGGTGAATCCGCTCGCCGGCCTCGTATTCGACCTCGGCCAGCACCAGCCCTGGAATCCGGCGCCAGCGGAGCGCCTCGCCGGTCGTAAACCCGCGCGGGAGGGTGAACATGGCGCGATATTACATCGGGGAATCGCGGCGCGGTGAACGACCGGTGGTACCCTCGGCCATGCCTCTGGACGTCCTGGAACCCGTCTGGCGGGACCTGCGCTACGGTCTGCGGCGGCTTGCCCGCGCCCCTCTCTTCGCGGCCTTTTCCGTTGTCACCATCGCGCTGGGCATCGGCGTCACGACGGCCGCCTATTCGCTCGTGTACGACTTCGTGCTGCGCGATCTCGGCGTTCGCGATCGCGCGCGGCTGGTCTCGATCGACCAGGCGGCCGATCGCGTCGCAAACTTCTCATGGCCGGAGTACGCGGACCTCGCCACACAGCAGAACACGTTCAGCGGCGTCATCGCGTGGACCTGGTTTCAAACCTCCATCACGGGCACGCATTCGCCCGAGCTCGCGTCGGCCGAAGCCGTGAGCGGCAACTTCTTCGAGACGCTCGGTGTGACGGCGGCTCGCGGCAGGTTGATCCAGCCAGACGATGATCGGCCGGACGCACCGGCAGTCGCCGTGCTGTCCGACCTCGCCTGGCGCGGCCAGTTCGACGCCGATCCCGCCATCGTCGGCACGAACATCAGAGCCGCGGGGCGGGTGTTCACCGTGATTGGCATCACGACGCCGGCATTTCACGGCGCCTCTCGTTCCAGCCAGTTTTTTCACCAGAGCATCTGGATTCCGCTGACGCAGGCGCCCGGTCGCGGGGGCAAGCTCAAGCTCGACCTGACGAGCCGCGAGGAGCGGTGGCTGAATCTCATGGGCCGGCTCGCTCCCGGTCACACGATGCCGGAAGCGCAGGCGCAATTGACGACGATCGCCGCGCGACTCGAGGCCGCCTCGCCGATTTCGCGACAACCGAATATCGGGCGGCGTATCGTGGGCACCCGCGCTTTCGACGACAAGCAGCTGTGGGCGGCCGCTCCGGTGCTGTTCATCCTGTCGCTTCCGGCGCTGGTGTTGCTCGTGGCGTGCACGAATCTCACCAACCTCGTGCTCTCCCGCGGCGTGTCGCGACAGCACGAGTTCGTGGTCCGGCGCGCCCTCGGCGGATCGCGCTGGCAGATGATCCGCGAGCAGATCGCCGACGGAGCGGTCGTTGCACTCGCCGGCGGGATCGGCGGCGTGCTCCTCGCAAGCAATCTCATCGCGTACGTCGACAGCCGCATCATCGAGGTGTTCGGCTCGTGGCCCCAGCTCAAGTTCAGCGCGCGGCTGGAGCCGCCGGTGCTCATGATGGCGGCGGGAGCGACGCTACTGGCGCTCGTCGTCTCGAGCGTCCTGCCGGCCCTGCAGCTCACGAGGCGAAAGGGACACGCGCTCGGCGTCGACGCGACGCTTGGCGGCACGCCCCGGTGGCGTGGCCGATCGAACCTGATCGCGCTTCAAGTTGCGGTTTCGGTCGGGCTGTTTCTCGTCACCGCGCTCGGTGTGACTGGTTTGAGCAGCGTTCAAGTGGCGGAGCACACCGGACAGGATCGCGTCGCGGTCGTCGACGTGCCGCTCGAGGCACAGCAGAAGGACGACACCCGCGGACGCCTCGTGGTCGATCGCCTGCTCGAAGAAGCCCGGCGCGTGCCGGACGCCCGAAGCGTCGAGCTGGCGACGATGATGTTCAGCAACAATATTCAAACGACGCGCGCGGCGATCACCTCCCCGGACCGACCGTTCGTCCCGAAGAAGAACGACGGCGAGAGCCTGTGGATCACGACAATCAGTCCAGGAGCGCTGCCGCTGATGGGCGTGTCGATCAAGTACGGCCGGCCGTTCGACGATCGCGACAGCGCGGCCGCCGCGCCGGTCATCCTCATCAACGCCGGGCTCGCGGCCAAACTGTTCGGGCGGGTGGATGCGGCAGGTCGTGACGCACTGGTGCAGGTCTTCCTCCCGTTCGAGCGTCGAGTGGAGACGCGAACCATGACGATCGTCGGCGTGGTGAGCGACACGCTCACATTCACCGGACGCGGGATCGAGAACGCGCTCTACGTGCCGTACGCACAGCACTTCGAGCCCAACATCAGAGTGCTCGCGCGCGGCGCCACGGACGATCTCGGTCCGCTCGTCCTTGGCCTTCGGCAGGCGGTGAGGCGGGCCGATCCGGATCTCGCGATCAGCTTTGCCGGACGGGCGGATTCTGCGGGTCAGTTCGCGCCACTCTTCGCGCTGAAGATGTTCACCACGGTGCTGGCCGCCCTTGCGATCACGACGCTCGTCCTGGCCATGGTCGGGCTCTACGGCGTGCTCTCGCACGTGGTCGGCATGCGCACCCGCGAGCTTGGGCTGCGGCAGGCGCTCGGCGCCGACGCCTCACGCATCGTGCGGCTGATTCTTCGTGACGGCTTCAGGCCCGTCGCCGAAGGGCTGCTCATCGGATGCGCCGGTGCGGCCGCCATTCGCCTGATGTTGCAGCCGTCATTCGAGAAGGCGGTGACCGCGTTCGATCCGATTGCCATCGCGCTGGCCGCGGGCCCGTTGCTCATGGCGGCGGGCATCGCCTGCTACGTTCCGGCGCGGCGGGCATCGAGAATCGATCCGAATGTCGCGCTGCGAGACCTGTGATGCCCGACTGGCGCCAGGTTCTACTTCGTCAGCCCCACCGACATACCAACAACGACGTGGTGAGTCGCGGCGGGCATCCAACCGGTGCCCTCGTCCAGGTCGATCTTCGGCCGCGCGTACGTGAATTTGTATTCGGTGACGATCGATAGCCGGTACGGCAGCTGAATCTGAAGGCCGGCCGCTGCTTGCGCGCCGAACCCGGCGTAGTCGTAGTCGTGTTTGATCTTGCCGAGCACCGTCGTCTCAGCATGAGGAATCATCGGCCCGGTGCCGCCGCGCAGCGTGAGGGCAAGCCTGTTCGACGCGCCGAGCGGCCGCCGCATGACGAGGTTGACGAACAGCAGATTCAGACCGTGCGTCATCTGGTACTCGGGGACGATGTTGCTCATCGGCTGCGCGCCGCCGGCCGGCAAGATGCTTCCGGACCCGATGGTGACGTCATAGCTCTGGCTGGTATCGACCAGCGCCTTCATGTGAATGTGCTCGAACTCGAGGCCGAGATGTTTGAATCCCCGGAACATCTTGCCGATCCGCCATCCGTAGTACCGCCGCGGATAGTTCGGCTGGGCGGCGATCTGGACGTTGTGAAAATCGACCGAGAGGTTCTCTGTCGGCACACGAATCGAGACCGTCGAGTCGATCGTGTAGTTGCCGCCGAGGTACGCGGCGAGGTACCACTGCGCTGAAGCGGGTCGGGGAGCGGCTAGCAACGCGAGGAGGCACACAACAAGCGTGGGCCAGCCTCGCCGAAGCCGCAGAGCGGCGAAGGCGGGGGCCAGTCGGCGAATCGACATGGCGCGGGATCCTATAACAGGATGACCCGCGGTTTGGCCCAGAGCGCGCGGCCCGATGTCTCGAGGCCGAGCTCCTCGGTAAGCAGGTGGAGGGGACTGGCGTCCACCTCGGTGCCGCGCCTGCTTGTCCGCAGGCGCACCAGGAGAGCGTTGGTAATCTCTCTCCTGGCCTCGAGAGCACGCAACGGAATCGCCGGCCGTCATCGTCGGGGACGAAGAACTCGCGTTCATTGCCGCCAGCGACGAAGAGCGTGATCGGCGTCGCGTCGCCGAATCGCGCGCTCTGGGATTCAAATTGTCGGGGAGCGGAGGGGAATTTTTACTCCCTTTCAGTGCCGCATGTCCAGACGAATCGACGCGGCTAGAACTGAATCCGGAACCCGCCGTTGATCACGCGCCCGTCGAGTGGCGCCCACGCGTCCACGGTCCAGCGTCCGTCAACCGCGCGCTGAGGCAGCAGCAGCGGATTCCAGTGGCTCTGGCGAACGCCGGTCAGGTTCTCGCCGTTGATGAAGAGGCGCCACCGGCCAAACCTGCGCTCGGCGAGCAGACCAACGATCACGTACGGCTCGCTCGTCGTCCGGTACGGATTGACTTCGAGCCGCTGGCGTCCGGTGTAGTAGATCTCGAGACCGACGCGCCCGCGCTCGGGCGATTCCGCCATCGCCACGAAGCCTGCGCTATGCCGCGGTGTGAGCGCGACATCCTCGACCTCGCCGTCCGGCGATTCGCGTGCGTGCACGTACGCGTACGTGGCGGTCACCGAAAACGGCTGGTGCTTGAACGTGCCGAGCAGCTCGAGGCCGCGCGTCTTCGTCGGCTCGTCGAGATTCCTGAGCACGTACGTCTCGCGCTCGACCTGCACCGGATGTTCGACGTGTGACGAGAAGACCGTGGCGGTCCCGGAGAACGCCGCCGATCCATAGGTCACGTCCCACGACGCGCTGCGACCGCGTTCGGCCCGCAGCGGGCTATCGACCCGCAGCCGCGACAAACCCGCCGCTTCAGTTTCCTCCGTCAGCACCGTCGGACCAACGAAGCCGCCGCCAACGGACACCCGCGTCGTCCAGTGTCCGCGGCGAAGCAAGCCGGACGCGCGCGGACTGAAGAACGTGCCGTACTCGCTGTGATGATCGAGACGTCCGCTCAGCGACACCGCGAGCCAGCGACGGACGTCGATGTCGTCCTGGGCGAACACACCGGGCGTGGTGAATGAGTACCCGTACTGCGGCACATCGCGCGGTTTGAGGCGATCGTATTCGAGCGCGGCGCCGGTGACCCACGTGTGATGCCCCGACTGGCCCCGCATCGCCACTTCGGCAAAGCCGGTGTTGTGTACGTCACGCTCGACGGTCTCACCGAAGCTGTGGTCGTGCCGCTGATCGGCGACGGCCGCGCGCGCGGTCACAACGTACTTGCCGGCGACGAGCGTTTGACCGAGCACGCCGGCGTCAACCGACGTCGTGTCGAGCGCTTCGGTATACGGCGACCCGACGATCGGCAGCGCCGCATCGCCGACGGTTCCACCGCGCCGACTCTCGCCGGTGAATCCCGCCGTCGCGAAAAAGGATCGACCGCCGCCGTTGTCCCAGAAGAAGCGCGGGCGCACGACGCCGCGCTTGTATCCCGCCAGGTCCGCCCAGCCGTCACCGTCGACGTCGTTTTTCTGCTGCCAATGGCCGCCGCCGAGCAGCGTGTACCCCCAGTGCCCCGCGAGCGGTCCTGACAACCATGCCACCGTGTCGGTCGCGCCGTGCGTGGACTGGTTGAACAGCACCTCGTGATCCGGCGTCTTGCCCGGCTTCCGCGACACCAGGTTGACGACGCCGCCCATCGCGCCGGCGCCGTACAACGCCGACGCGACGCCCTTGATCACCTCGACCTGTCCGAGATCCATCGGCGGAATCTGCAGCAGCCCGAGTCCTCCCGGCTGCTCTCCGAAGAGCGGCAAGCCGTCGGACAGAAACCGCGTGTACCGGCCGGGCATGCCCTGAATCCTGACGCTCGCGGCGCCCAGGGACGGCGACGTCGCCTGCACGCGAAGCCCGCCCATCTCGTTCAACATCATCACGATGTCGCCGGGCGTCATCAGCATCTTCTCTTCGACTTCTTCACGGCCGAGGACCTCCACCCGCATCGGCTGATCTTCGACACGGCGTCCCGTCCGCGTGCTGGCGACGACGGTGACTTCTTCTTCCACCGTCTGTTGCGGTGTGAGCTCGATGCGGATCGTCTGCTGCGGGCCAGTCACGTCAACGACTACCGTCCCCGACAGAAAGCCGTCTTTCGTCACCGAGAACTCGACCTTGCCGACGGGCACGCCGATCGCGGCGGCGCCGGCCGGATCGGTCGTGACACTCGTACCCGCCGCCACGACCGTCGCGGCCGGGATCGGCGCGTCGCCGCTGCGCACTTCGACGCGCACCGTCACGCGCTGCGCCTGCGCGGCAAGCCCCTGCGCGGACGCGAGGAACAGAACCAGAACGACGCACCACATCCGCATACACACATCCCCTGATTTGACCAATGGCCTGAAACACCCGTACATCGACGACGACGGTCAGTTCAGGTCGTGCGCGGAGGGTGTTCGATGGGTTGGAGAAACGGCGCGCGCGGAGCGCGGCTGATCAGTTGCCGAAACACTGGCGAGGGACCCAGGAAGACAACGAACGGCACGGAGGCAATCGGCCCCAGCCCCACGCAGATCGCGCACTCGGGCGTCGTTCGATGCGCGGTCTGATTCGACAGCGGTTCCGAGGTGCAGCCGTCGGAACAGCAGAGCTGATCGGCGACGGTGATACCGACGATCCAGGCTGCGAACAGCAGCGCGAGGGTCGCGCGCACGGGCTCAAGTATACGGAGTCGAACCGTCTATGTCGCGCCCATCGACTCTCAGCCGCGGCCCTGCGATCTCGGACGCCCTGGAGACGAGGGCCCCGGCGTGAGCGGCGCGACGCGCAGACGCTCCGATCTGACGGCGAAGGCGCCGTGCACGACGACGCGATCCTGCGCCGACAGACCTGACGCGATCGCCGTCACGCCTTCTCGAGCCGCCCCCGTCGTAACGGCACGCTCGATGAGGACGTCCGGACGTTGCGGGTCCTGAACGTACACCACCGAGGCCTCACCCACTGACTGCACCGCGTCGGTTGGCACCGCGAGCACACCGGGCGGCGCCGGGACCTCGACATCGACGTCAACGAGCATCCCGAATCGCCAGGCTTCCTGGGCGTTCGCGATCTCGAGCCGCACCTGTCCCGCGCGAGTCGCCGGATCCACCTGCGGATCGACGTACGCGATCTGCGCGCGAATGCCTTCGGACGCGCCGCCTCGGACGGTCACGCGCGCCGGCATTCCGGCTTTCAGTCGAGCGAGATCCTGCTCGTAGGCGCTGGCCAGAATCCAGACGCGATCCAGACGGCTGAGTTGCACGAGCGCCGCTTGTGGGGCCACGACCTGACCGGGGTTGACGTCCCGCCTGGTCACGACGCCCGTACTCGGCGCACGCACCGCGTAGTCAGACCGGACGTCGCCGGTCCCGGCCAGCTCGTCAAGCGCGGCGAGGGAAACGCCGAGCAGCCGAAGCCGGCTCTTCGCCCGCTCCAGCTCGCTCGTGTGGTTCGTATGCATCGCGTTCGCGTCGTCCAGGTCCTGCTGGCTCGCCGCGCCGATTTCGACCAGCCGCTGCAACCGCACAATGCGCTGGTGGTCAGCCGCCACGGCGGCGCGGTGCGCGAGATAGCTTGCCTGCATGTCGGCAAAATCCGGACTCGTGATCCGGGAGATGACGTCGCCGGCGTGAACGGTTGTTCCGAGCTGCACGGGTACTTCGGTGATCTGACCACCGACGAGCGTCGCGACGGTGAGCTGACCGTACGCGTCAGGCGCGACCGTTCCTGGAAGCTTGAGCGACGACGCTCCGGTGAACCGGGAGGGCGCGCCCACCTCGATGCCGGCGCGCGCTCGCGCGTCGGCCGACAGGCGTACCTCAACCGGTCCTGCCGGCGCGGCGGCAGCGGCGGCGTCCGCGTTCGCTGCCGGTGGCGGCACGGCCGCGGGTTGCGGCGACGGCTTGGAACAGCCGGCGAGCAACAGGAGAAGCGCAACCGGCCAGAAGACCCGACGACTCATCGCCCACCTCCCTCACCCACCGCCGCTCGCATCGCCACACCCGCCTCGTACAGGTTGAGCAGCGTGTCCGCGTATTCACTTTCGATTTGCTCCAATCGGCGCGTCTCGGCGAGCACGTCCGTAAGCGGCCGGGATCCGAGCGTGTAGGCCTCGCGGACAACGTCGACGTTGGCGCGAGCGCGTGGCAACGCCTCATCGCGGATGGCGGCGACGGATCGACTCGCCTGATCCAGCCACAGTTGCGCGGAGGCCACGTCGTAGGCCGCGTCGAGTCTGGCCTCGTCCAGCCGCGCCGTCGCGGCGCGCTCCTCGGCTTGTGCGACCGCGATGCCCCCTTGATTCCTGTTGCTGACCGGCAGCGCGATCGACAGGCCGAACGCGATGCTGTGGAATCGATCCGCAATCGGCACGATCTGCCCCGTGGCGGAGAACCCACTCTGGGCAAAGCTCATCGTCGTGTTCGAGTAGTCCCCGAACAACCCCAGGTCGAACTTGCCCTCCGCGTGAGCCACGCGATTCCTGGCCTGAGCCGCGGCGAGGGCAGCCGCGGCCGCGCGGATGTCGAGACGCCCATCGGGTGACGGCGCGGTGGTGGTCTGGCCAGTCCCAGGCCCGGTTGTGGACTCCAGCTTGCCGCGAACTTTCAAGGGCTCTGTCGGCGAAAGACCGATTTCGCGCGCGAGCTGCAGCCGTGCCTCATCGAGCGCTCGCTCGCGTTCGGCGCTGCGGCTCGTGATCAAGGCCACTTCAATCGCCGCCTGCTCGCGATCGAGCATCGGCGCGGATCCCGACTGCACGCGTTCCTCGACCAGACGCAGCACCGAGCGGGCCGTGGCGAGCTGATTGTCGATCACCGTCAGGGATTGCGCCGCGGCGAGCACCCTTCCGTACGCGCGCCGAATCGACAGGGCGCGCTGACGACGAGCGTCGAGACGATCCAATTCGGTTTTCTGACGATCGGCAGCGGCGGCGTCACGCCTCGGCGCCACGCGACCTAGCTCGAACGGCCACGTCACGCCTGCCGTCGTCGCCACGTCCGGTCCACCGAGCTGTTCTCGACGTTCGATCGTCACCTCGGGGTTGGCTCGCAGCCCCGCTTGTTGCCGGCGGCCCTCGGCTTCCGCGACGAACGCGTCCGCCGCCGCCAGTGATGGCGCGCGCCGGAGGCCCAGGTCAACCAGCGCCTCGACGTCCAGGCCGTTGACCTGATCGATCGCGCGCGCGATCGCCGCATTCGGCGTTGCCGTCGTTTGGGCGTCCGCAACCGTCGGCGCCCAGCTGACCGCCACCAGGACCAGGCACGCTCCTCTAATCGCATGCGGGACCATCAGTGCACCTCCAGTTGAAGCGCGGTCCGTCCGGCGCCGTGCGGACCCTGCCACGTCAGCGTGAACTGCCACGCTCCCGCCATGCGGTATTCGCCTTCCACTTCGTACCGGCCGGGCGCCAGCGCGCGCGCGTCGAGCGCTGATGTCATCGCCATGCCCGGCATCGACATGGCGCCGCTGAGCGACACGGTTCCGACGTCCACCAGCGCGTTCGACGACCTGTCGCGGAATTCGAGGACGACGCGACTGCGTCCGACGCGTGGTGTGCCGGGCGGACCCAGCGCGATGATGCGCAGGTCGCCGGCCTCGACAGTCGCCAGCGACATCGATCCCGGCTCCACGCCGACATCAGCCGGCGCGCCGCGTCTCAGGACCCACAGCGACGCGACTGCGATCGTCAGACTCAGGCCGATGGCGACCAGCACCCATGTCCGACGCCGAGGCCGACGCTCGTCCGATTCGGGCAACACTGCGACGTCTGCTGCAGACGACTGCGCGACCTCGCGGCGTCTGAGGGCATAGAAGATCACGGGCGTGATGATGAGCACGTGGAGCAGCGACGAGACCATGCCGCCGAGCACGGGCGTGGCCAGCGGCTTCAGCACCTCCGAGCCCACGCGCGACGTCCAGAAGATCGGCACGAGGGACAGGACCACGGTCGAGGTCGTCATGATTTTCGGCCGGAGCCGCAGCAGTGCGCCTTCCATCACTGCATCGCGCAGGTCCCGATCCGTGAGACGCCCGCCCAGACGTTCGCGCGCTCGTCCGACGGCGTCGTCGAGGTAGAACACCATCAACATCGCCGTCTGCACGGCCGTGCCGAACAGCGCGATGAAGCCGACCCAGACGGCGACCGAGAAGTTGTAGCCGGACAGCCACAGCAGGTACATGCCGCCTGTCAGCGCAAACGGCACGGCAAGCAGCACGTGCGCCGCTTCGATCCAGGATCGATACGCGAAGTAGAGAAGGATGAAGATCACGCCGACGGCGAACGGCAGGACGACCATCAACCGCGTCCGCGCGCGCGCCTGGCCCTCGTACTGGCCGCTCCAGACCATGAACGAGCCGGCCGGCATGGACACCTTCTGCGCCAGCCGCGCGCTGGCGTCGGCGACGAATCCACCGAGATCCCGTCCGGTGACGTTGACGAGCACCGTCACGACGAGCGATCCGTTCTCGGCGGGAATCATCGCCGGACCAGTGGCGCGCTCGATATGCGCCACCGCAGAGAGCGGCACGGCCCCAGTCGAGGTCGAGACGAGCGCCTGACCGATCGCTTCCGGCGAGTCGCGAAACGCTGACGCGTATCGAACGCGAACTGGCACGCGGCGCCGGCCGTCGATGATCGTGGTCGTGGTGGTTTCGCCGATTGCGCTGTCCACGACGCGCTGCACGTCGGACACGGACAGCCCGAGCCGCGCGGCGGCATCGCGGTCGACGGTGATGTTCAGATACTGGGCGCCCGACAGCTGCTCCGGGTACACGCTCGCCGCGCCTGGGACCGTGCGGAGAACGTCCGCAATCTGTCGTGCGAGACCTTCGAGCGACGGCAGATCGCGCCCGTACACCTTGAGCCCGAGCTCGGATCGAATGCCCGTCGTCAGCATGTCGATCCGATTCACGATCGGCATCGTCCAGATGCTGGTGACGCCCGGGTACTGTACGGCTTTGGCCATTTCGGCTTTGAGCGAGGCGAGCGTCACGCCCCCGCGCCACTCGGCGCTCGGCTTCAGCGACACGATGGTTTCCGTCATGTTCAGCGGCGCGGGATCGGTGGACGTGTCGGCGCGCGCCACTTTGGCGACCGCGGACGCAATTTCCGGAATGCGCAGCAGCGCGGCGTTCTGTCGTTTCGCGATCTCGGTGTTCCCCTGCAGCGAGATGCTCGGGTCCGCGATCGGCATGAACAGCAGGTCGCCCTCGTTCAGCGGCGGCATGAACTCGCTGCCGACGCGCGTGACCAGGGCGACGCTGCCGGCGAACAGCAAGACCGCGGCGGACAGCACGGCCAGCGGGCGCCCCAGCGCAAATCGAAGCGCCGGCGAGTACGCCCGCCGCAGCAGGCGCATCACGACGTTGTCTTCTTCTCGATGCACGCGCCCCTTCAGCAGGAACGTGCACAGCACCGGCACCAGCGTGACGGCCAGCGCCGTCGCCCCGAACACCGAGAACGTCTTGGTCCACGCGAGCGGCCGGAACAACTTCCCTTCCTGTCCGGTGAGCGTGAGCACCGGCAGGAACGCGCACAGGATGATGACCAACGAGAAGACCACCGGCCGCGCGACGAGCTGGGCCGCATCGCGGACGGCCCGCCGGACCGCCGTGCCGTCCCGCGGGTCCACGCCGCGCTGCTCGATCGTGCGAAACGCGTTTTCCGTCACGACGATCGCGGCGTCGACCAGCACGCCGACGGCGATGGCGATGCCGGCGAGACTCATGATGTTGGATGAGATGCCGCCGTATCGCATCCCCAGGAACGCGACGAGGACGGCAATCGGCAGCGGCAACGTGACCGCGAGGATCGAACGGAAGTGCCGCAGGAACACGATGTGCGCGAGCGTGACCAGCAGGATTTCTTCAATCAACGTCAGGCGCAGCGTGTCGATCGCGCGTGCAATCAACTGCGAGCGGTCGTAGAACGGCACGATGCGCACGCCGTCGGGGAGGGCCGGCCCAATCGCGTCGATTTGTTTCTTCACGCCGTCGATCACTTCGCGCGCGTTGGCGCCGCTCCGCGCCACCACGACGCCGCCGACCGCTTCGTGGTCGCCCTTGATCAGCGAGGACATCCGGAACGCGTTGCCGATGTGCACGCTGGCCACGTCTCGAAGGAGGACGGGCGTGCTCATGGACGTGCGCAGTCCGATACGCTCGAGATCCTCAGTCGACTCCAGCAGGCCAATGCCTCGGACCATGGTCCAGGCGCCGGCGTTTTCGATGACGTTGCCGCCGACGTTCGCGTTGCTCTCCGACACAGCGCGCAGGACGTCCAGGAGCGACAGCCCGTACTGCCGGAGCCGATCGGGATCGACGTCGACCTGGTACTGCTCGACGTAGCCGCCGACGCCCGCGACCTCGGCCACGCCGGGCACGGAGATCAACTGGGTGCGCACGAACCAGTCCTGCACCGTGCGCAGCTCGCGAAGGGACAAGCGATCGCTCTCGAGCGTGTACCAGAACACATGTCCGACGCCGGTCGCATCGGGGCCGAGCGTCGGCGTCACGCCTGGCGGCAGCTGACGGGCGGCCAGGGTGAGCCGCTCGAGCACGCGTGCCCTGGCGAAGTACGGATCGATCTCGTCGCGGAAGATGACGTAGATCATCGAGTAGGCGAACGCCGATTGAGAGCGGACGACGCGGACGCCGGCGAGGCCCTGCAGGCTCGTCGTCAACGGGTAGGTGATCTGGTCCTCGACCTCCTGCGGACTTCGTCCCGGCCAGTCGGTAAAGACGATGACCTGGTTGTCGGACAGGTCGGGAATGGCGTCGACGGGCGTTCGCAACAGCGCCCACGCGCCCCAGGCGGTGAGTCCCGCCGCGGCGATGAGCACGATGGCCCGATTTCCAAGCGAAAGATCGATTACACGTCGGAGCATCTCGTTCCGCCTTCCAACAACGCAGCTGACGCCGCCTCAAAGCCAGAGGCAGCGCGTTACAAAATGCGCAGGTTGGAAGAGCTCAGATGAGCAGCGGAAGAGATCGTGCGGAGAGATTGTCTGGCGGAACCCACAGCTCCTGTGGATCCATCACGAGCCGGAACGACGCGGGCACGTTGAGCACCGGCGCGATCGAGGGCTGGAGCGAGGCGATCGTGATCCTGGACGCGGCCGGCCGAGGCTGAGTCTCGCGATCGTGCTGAGCGGCTTCCGAGCTGCGGCAGCACGCCTGCGCGGTCTGGCGGTCCTGGCACTCGTGGCCGTGGACCTTCTTCTCGCAGCAGGCCATCGCCGCGGAATCGTCGGACCCGAGAGCAAAGCAGGGTGCGACGAGTGTCACGGCCAACGCGACCATCACACCCGCGCTCACGATTCGGAAGGACGCCATTCGCCTCATCCCACGATACCCCGCGCTATCAGCAGGGTCAAACCGACCCCCTGCGTCGCCGTTCCGTCAGTCGCAGCACGCTTTGCCGCGCAGACCGTCGATCCCTTCCCTGGCGATGATCGGAACCATGATGAGCGCCGCCACGGGATCGGCCCACCAGAGGCCCCACAACAGATTGAGCAGGAGGCCGCCGAGCAGAATCCCGGACAGGTAGGTACAGAACTCGGTCTGGCGGGCGTCCGCGTGCATGGCCGCACTGACCAGTCCCGTGCCGACCCTGCGCTTCGCGCGCGACAGGAGCGGCATGACCACCAGTGACGCACAGGCCAGGATGATGCCCGGCAGACTACGGTGCGGGGCGGCCCGCGAGAGAAGATCGCCGACGGCCTCGTAGGCCACAAAGCCGGCGAGTGCGACAAAGCACCACCCGACGGCGCGTAGCGCCTGCGTCTCGGCGCGCGCCCGGCGGCACTCGTCAGCATCGACGGACATGCGCCACAGCAGCACCGATCCGGACGCGACTTCGATGAAGCTGTCCACGCCGAAGCCGACGAGCGAAATGCTTCCCGCGATGGCGCCAGCCCCCACGGCGATCAGCCCCTCGAGGCTGTTCCATCCAATGGTGAAGTACTCCAGGCGTTTCCCGCGCGCTGAGAGAGCCTCGCGATCCGTGCTCATGGCATGCAGATCCTGACGCCCCGGACAATGACTTCTTTGCCCGGTGCGCACGGGCCCAAGTCAATGCGCACCGAGCGATCGCGATGTACATCGTACTCCTCCTGATACGCAGGGATACGCACGAGCTCCGACGAAGCGACGTGCACTTTCCCGCCCGTCCGGAACGTCAGGTTGTAGGCGACCCAGTACGGCGCGATCCCGGTGGTGATGCCCTGCTCTTCCAGGAACGTGGCCACGGCGCCGAGCCGATCGGGGAGGCGCGCGTCGGACAGCGCACGATAGTAGTTCGCGTTCCCGAGGCCGTTGGCGACCGACAGCCACGCGAGCGCGGCGAACGTGATCGCGCGCACGACACGGCTCGGCTGCGCGCTGAGGACGCACGCCGTGAGTGCGGCGGGCACGAGCGCCAGGATGAACAGATAACGGATGAGCAGCGTGTCGTGCGTCATCTCGCGCCCGGCAAACGCGAGCGCCACGAGGACGCACGCGAGCGTTAAATACTCGCCAGCGGCCGTGCGCGCATCGCCGCGCCACGTGCGCCATCGCCGCGCGATGGTCACGATCGCAAGAACCGCGAGCAGCCCGACCGCGGCGAGCGAGACCCGCGAGCCTTCGACGAACGGCAGGATGAAGCCCGTATCGCGCAGATCGTGCGGCGCAAGCCCGAGCAGGATCGACGTGTCCTTCGCAAGCCAGGACAGGCCGTCCGCGATGTTCGCCGACGGCGTGTAGCCGGCTTCAAGGCCGCCGTAGTTCGTCGACCAGTGCGCGACCCAGCGAATGGCCAGGAGCACCACGCCAAAGACGCCCGCCGTCTGAAGCCAACGCCTCGCGAGCGCGCGCCGCTCGCCCGCGCGCCACAGCTCGACAAGGGCCAACGCGATCAGCGCGACGGCCGTCACCTCACGGTGCGCGACGACAAACGCGCCGGCGAGCCCGAGCGCGATCGGCCGCCGCCGCAGCAGGAACAGCCACGGCACATACAGCACGGGCTCGAGGTGTCCGCCCGACGCGTTCATGAACGACTGCGACAAGACGATGGTCGGCAGCGCGAGCGTGGCGCTCACGAGCGCGCTCTCGAGGACGCCGAGACGCGCGGACTTTCGCAGCAGCACGTACAGCGCGCTCACCGCTAACACGTTGACTGGGACGAACGGCGCCTTGAGCAGCGCGATCGACGGCCCGAACACCACGAAGAGCGGCGCGGCGAGCCACGCGATCACGGCCAACAGATACGTCTGGCCGTACATGACGATCGGCAGCGACTTCAGATGCGCGAGATCGATGGCCATGATCCCGAGCACGGCCTGATCGGAGTCGAAATGTGCGGGCGCGAAGACAAGGTACGCGATCGTGCGGGAGACGGTCAGCGCGGCAAGGACGCCAAGGGCGATCCAGTCTGGCCGAGTCAGCGTCGGCGATTGGTCGGCGCGATCCAGGAGTTAGAGGATAGACGATCTCTCCGCCTGGTCGGCCGCCTGGCCGTGACGGCGCAGCCACCACGCCTGGGCGATCGACGCCGCCGCGACCATTGTGACCGGAAGCACGACGGCGCCGGCGATGATGCGGCCGAAGGTCAGGAGCGCGTCGGTGGGCGCGCCCATCATCAGAATCATCCCGGACGCCAGGATCGCGCCCGGCGCCAGGAAACGCGTCGTCATGGGAACCAGGTTGCTCATGCCGCGCGAGATTGCAAGAGGATTGCCAGCAGATCCCGCGGAAAAGCGCCGAGTCGCCACGCGCGAGCGAGGCCTGCGCGCTGACGGCCTTCTTAGTGTGGGTAGCGCCGTGCCTACTGTCTGTCCGAGATCTCGTACCAGTCGATGTGCAGCGACCAGTTGAGGCACCGGAGGCACACGGTCCACCGCCACTGGTGCGCGCACGACGGGCACCGGCCGCGCGTGTCGAACGTGTTCCAGGCGGTGCCGCAACCCTGGAAGCTCGGCTCCGGTGAATTGGCGCTGCCGAGACAGGACCAGCGGCTCGACGGGGAGGGCCGCCACTCACACTTCGGGCAGCGGATGCGGGCGAACCCGTCGGTGAGCTCGCCCTCGATCTTGATCTCCGGCGTCACCACTACCGGCGTCTGCTTCAGCGCCCACAGCGTCGGGTCCATCTCGACCTAAATAGTCCACTCGGGGTTCGGCCGTCAAACCCCGAGCGGTACCAGACGTGCTTTAGCCACAGGGCCGTTCGCGTCTTACCGAGTTTTCCTCAGTAATTGCGCGGATCGGGCATATGCTGCTCTGCTCCGGTCACGACATGACGTGGGCACGGAGCACGAGACGTCACCGGTGAGGAGCGAATCATGGCCGACAAGAAACAACCGAACATCCTGATCATCTGGGGCGATGACATCGGGTGGTTCAACGTCAGTTTCAACAACAACGGCATCATGGGATACCGGACGCCGAACATCGATCGCATCGCGAAAGAAGGCTGCAACTTCACCGATTGGTACGGCCAGCAGAGCTGCACGGCCGGACGCGCCGCGTTCATCACCGGCCAATCGCCGATCCGCACGGGCCTGACGAAAGTCGGATTGCCCGGCGCCAATCTGGGGCTCCAGCCTGAAGACCCGACGATCGCCGACGTCCTCAAGCCACTCGGATACGTCTGCGGACAATTCGGCAAGAATCACCTTGGCGATCGCGACGAGTTCCTGCCGACCGCGCACGGGTTCGACGAGTTCTTCGGCAACCTGTATCACCTCAACGCCGAGCAGGAGCCGGAGTGTCCGGACTACCCGAAGAATCCGGACTTCAAGAAGAAGTACGGACCGCGCGGCGTGCTTCATTGCTGGGCCAACCCGGACGGGACCCAGAAAATCGAGAACACTGGGCCGCTCAATCTGAAGCGGATGGAAACGGTCGACGAGGAGTTTCTCGACGCCAGCATCAAGTTCATGGAGAAGGCCGTCAAGGACAACAAGCCGTTCTTCTGCTGGTGGAACTCGACCCGCATGCACATCTTCACGCATCTGAAGAAGGAGTCGGAGGGCAAGACCGGACTCGGCGTGTATCCGGACGGGATGGTCGAGCACGACGGTCACGTCGGCAAGCTGCTCGACAAGCTCGACGCGCTGAAAATCGCGGACAACACGATCGTCATGTACTCGACCGACAACGGCGCCGAGGTGATGAGCTGGCCCGACGGTGGCACGACGCCGTTCCGCGGCGAGAAAGACACGAACTACGAAGGCGGTTGGCGCGTCCCGTGCGCGATTCGCTGGCCGGGCATGATCAAGGCCGGTTCGGTGTCGAACGAGATGTTCTCGCACACCGACATGCTGCCGACGCTGGCGGCGGCCGCCGGCGAACCGGACGCCGTCGAAAAGCTGAAGAAGGGCTACAAGTCCGGCAACAAGACCTTCAAAGTGCACATCGACGGCTACAACCTGCTGCCGTTCCTGAAGGGCGAGGTGAAGGAAAACCCGCGCAAAGGCTTCCTCTACTGGAGTGACGACGGCGATCTGATGGCGCTGCGTGTCGGCAACTGGAAGTGCACGTTCATGGTGCAGCGCGCGACCGGATTCGGCGTGTGGGAAGAGCCTCTCGTCGCCAAACGCGTTCCCGACATCCACAACCTGCGCAGCGATCCGTTTGAGCGCGGGGAAGAGGGGATGTTCTATCAGAAGTGGAAGGCCGACCGCGCGTTCCTGCTCGTACCGGCGCAGGAAATCGTGGGCGGATTCCTGCAGACGTTCAAGGAGTTCCCGCCGAGGCAGCGGCCAGCGAGCTTCAGCATCGATCAAGCGCTCGAGAAAGCGCGGAAGCAGCAGGACGCGATGGCCGCCAGCGGCGGCGCCGGCGTCAAGTAGGGCGAGTCTCGTGCTCATGCAGGCGGCCGTCCATCGCGACGGCCGCCTCTCTTTCATGACCGACCCGATCGCGGACTTCTACACTCGACACCCGTACCCGCCGCCCGTCGAGAATCTCGACCGGGCGCGCGACGAGTGGCGCGATCCGGATCGGCACCGCACCGAGTTTCATCTCTTCTGGCCGGAGCGTCCGTACCGCGCGGATCTCGACATCCTCGTCGCCGGCTGCGGAACCTGGCAGGCCGCGAGGTACGCCGTAACTCGCCCCGCCGCGCGCGTCGTCGGCATCGACGTCAGCGCGACGAGCATCGAGCACACCCGGCAGCTCAAACAGAAGTACGACCTGACGAATCTCGAACTGCGGCAGCTCTCCGTCGAGCACGCCGGCGAGCTCACGCGCGAGTTCGATCTCATCATCTGCACGGGGGTGTTGCACCACCTCGCGGATCCGGACGCGGGACTGCGAGCGCTGCGATCGGTGCTGCGAGCGGACGGCGCGATGTACCTCATGGTCTACGCGCCCTACGGCCGCGCGGGCATCTACATGCTGCAGGACTACTGCCGGCGGCTTGGCATCGGCACGTCCGATCAGGAGATTCGCGACCTCGCCGCAACCGTCGACGCGCTCCCGCGGCATCATCCGCTCTCGGCGGCGCTGCGGAGCGCCAGGGATGCCCACAACACCGATGCGCTGGCCGACGCGCTGCTCAACCCGCGCGATCGATCGTTCTCCGTGCCGCAGCTCGTCGAGCTCCTCGATCGCCACGGGCTGATCTTCCACCGGTGGTTCTGGCAGGCGCCGTACCTGCCGCAGTGCGGGGCCATCGCCGGCACCCCGCATGCGAGCCGGCTCGCGGCGCTGCCCGAGCGCGAGCAGTACGCCGCGATGGAGCTCTGGCGTGGGACGATGACCACGCACAGCGTGATCGTTCGACGCGCGAACGAGGCGCGAGCGCTCGAGTCTGGCGGATTCGCCGGCGACGGATGGATCCAGTCGGTGCCGATCCGGCGGCCGTGGACGCAGCTCGTGCATGAGCGGGTGCCGCAAGGCGCCGCGGCGGTCGTGCTGAACCGCAGCCATGCGTTCCCCGACCTCGTCCTCGTCCTCGACGCCGACGACAAGCGGCTCTTCGATGGCATCGACGGCCGCCGCACGATCGGCGACATCACCGCGGCTGCTCAGGCGGCGCCCGATCGCGCCCGGACCTTTTTCGAAAAGCTGTGGCGGTACGACCAGATCGTGCTCGCCGGGTTGCACTGAGCGACTACTGGCTCTTCTCAACGCGCATGCTGCCCGTGTAGCCGTGCGCGCAGTTCTGTCCGACGTACGTGCCCGACAGCACGTTGCCGCTCACGTCGAGCGTGCCGCCGTACGTACCGGTGCAGCCGTCGTGGTAGTCGTAGAACGCGGTGTACTTCAACGTCACGGCGCCCGCGGCAGAGTCGAGCGTGCCGGTGAAGGCGCCGGGCGCGTCGGGCAGGCCGGGTTGTGACAACACCACCGTTCCAGTGACGGTGGCTCCGGTCTGGTTGAGATCCGCCGTGATCGTGCCGACGCCGTCGGTTGGCGAGGTGATCGAACCCTGCCAGTGGCCTTGAACCATCGGGAGGGGCGTGGGCAGGGGTGCCGTGGAGCTGCCGCAGCCGGCCAATCCGAAGACGAGCAGGAGACCGATCGCAATCCGAACGCGTCGCATGTGGGAGTCCTCCATCGTTCAGAGGACAAACGACGCGATTTTCTTACACGGTCCGGCGGGTCGACCTGGCCCCCAGCAGCGCCACGTGCAGCGTGGGCGACGCGATCAAGAGCAGCGCGACCAGAAACAGCGGCCAGTTGAACGCGGTCGGCAGCACCTGGAGAACCGCGTCACGGCCGTGCGGCAGCGCTCGCCAGGCGTCCGTCATGAACACGGCCAGCGCGAGCACAATGCCGAGGCCGGCCAGCGCCGAGGTCCAACCCGCCGCCGTCGGCCCCTCACGCGACTGCGTCGCGAGCGTGCCCCACAGAATCATCACCAGCGCGATGCTGACCGGCGCGAGCACCGGCCCCCACCAGGGCAGCGGCAACAGGAACAGGATGTCCCAGTCCAGCAGCGTCCTCGGCCAGCCTGTGATCAGATACAGAAAGACGTAATAAAAGATGTCCCACGCGCCGAACGCAATCGCCGCGTATCCGGCGCGCCGCCGCCACGTGCTCCCGGCGAGCAGCCCCATCGCTGCGATCATCACCAGCGTCGAGGCCTCGCGCCACAGTTCCACGTTGCCGAGCGCGCCGTTGATCGGCAGCGGGTTGGATTGGTACGGCTCGATCCGGCCGACGAGCGCGCGAATGTAGAACACGCTCGCGGATTCCACCCACGCCATGGCGATGGCGAACGCCATCACACTCACCCACCGCACTCGCTCCGGGAGATTGTTTGTCATCGCAACTCATGAAGGCGCGCCTCGACGCGATCGATCACGTCGTCCGGCGTCGACGTTCCCGCCGTGAGTCCCACGACGTCCGCGTCCTCGAGCCATTCGGGCCGGACGTCCGCGTCGGTCTGCACGTGATGCACGCGCGCGCAGTAGCGCGCGCACGTCGTGACCAGCTCGCGCGTGTTGTTGCTCGACCGGCCGCCGACGACGATGACGACGTCGGCCTGGCGCGCCATCTCGACCGCGGCGGCCTGCCGCTCCTTGGTCGGTTTGCAGACGGTGTCGATGAAGCGCACGTCCGACCGCGGGAAGCGCCGCCGGATCAGGTCAACGATGTGCCGGACCTTGTCGATCGACTGCGTCGTCTGGGCCGCGACGCCGATGCGCGGGTGCTCTTCGAGCGCAAGCACGTCGCCATCGTCGAGCACGACGTCGAAGCCGTCGAGGTCGCCGGTGAGGCCGCGCACCTCCACGTGGTCGCGCTGGCCGACGATGACGACGTGGTAGCCCTGACGAGCGAGGGCCGCGACGGCGCGGTGCGCGACGTGAACGAGCGGACAGGTCGCTTCGACGACCGTGAGGCCGAGGGCGCGGGTCCGCGCGAGGGTGCGCTCGGACGCGCCGTGGGCGGTCACCATCACGGTCGGCGTGCGAACGTCGCCGGCGTCCTGCGCGACGGCGATGCCCCTGGCCTCGAGGGCCGCCAGGACGTTCGGGTTGTGCACGAGGTCGCCGAGGATGGTCAGCGGGCCGGCGTCGGCATGCTCGAGGGCGAGCTCGATGGCGTCGCGGACGCCGAAGCACATGCCGAGGCGGGCGGCTCTGAGGACGCGCATACTTTACAGTGCAAAGTATACCGCCTGAGACTTTCTGTCAAGTGAAGTTCTTTGCGATGTAAAGACGCCTACTGTCCAGCTCCGCCGCCTCGCCTGCCCGCGCCCGCGGGCCCGGACGGAATCACGTAGTCGCGCGGCGGATCGGCGTCGAGCAGGTACCTCACGAAGTAGTCCCACCGCCGCCGCATGATGTAGTTGCCGGGCGTATAACCGTGACCGGAGTTCACGACCATGATCAGGTCGAACTCCTTGTTTGCCTTGGTCAGCGCGTCGGCCACGAGCAGTGTGTTGTACGGCGGCACGTTGTTGTCCATCGTGCCGTGAATCAGCAGCAGGTGGCCCTTCAGCCCGGCCGCCTGCGTCTGCGTCGCCTCGATCGCGTAGTTGTCCGTTCCGTCGGCGTTCTTCACGAGCGGGCCCTGGTACCGCTCGCCCCAATCGTCCTCGTACTGGCGTTGATCGTGGTTGCCGGACTCGGCGATGCCGACCTTGAAGAAATCGTTGTAGGGTGCGCGCAGCAGCGCGTCCGCCGTGATGAATCCGCCGCCCGAGTGGCCCCACATCGCGGCCTTGTCGATGTCGATCCACGGATATTTCTTCGCGAGCTCCTTCATGCCGGCGATCTGATCCGGAATCGTGTTGTGGCGTCCCATCGCGCCGTAGTACGCGTCCGTATACGCCTTCGATCGATTCGGCGTCCCCGTGCCGTCGATGCTGACGACGACGAAGCCGAGCTCGGCGAGCGCCTGCTTGTCGCCGCGCGCCACGGTGAACGCGCGCGAGCCGACGCTGCCCGACTGCGGGCCCGGATACGCGTTGTTGATGATCGGATACTTCTTGCTCGGATCGAAGTTCGTCGGCCGGAAGAGCATGCCGTAGATGTCCGTCTTGCCGTCGGCCGCGGTCATCTTGATCTGCATCGGCGGCTTCCAGCCGGTGGCGAGCAGCTTCGAGATGTCGGCCTTCTCGAGCGGCATGATCAACGCGCCCGTCGTGCCGTCGCGCAGCTGCGTCTCGGGCGCCACGTCCGGCTGCGAGAAGGTGTCGACAACGTACTTGCCGTCAGGGGAAATCTGCACGCTGTGGGTGCCGTTGTCGGGCGTCAGCGACACGAAGCCCTTGCCGTCGAGACCGACCCGGTACAGGTGCGTGAAGTACGGGTCCTGCCCCTTCTCCTTCCCCGCCGCCTCGAACCACATCGTCCGCGTCGCGCGATCGAGGCGGGCGATCCTCGTGATCGGCCCGGCGCCGTCCGTGATCTTGTTCTTGAGGGCGCCGGTCTTCAGGTCGTACAGATACATCTGCGCCGTGCCGTCGCGCTGCGAGTACCACAGCACCTCGTTCGAGTCCCAGAGGATCTGCCACTGCACGCGCGTCTGGACGTGCGTCTTCTCCGTCTCGGTGAAGAGCGCGCGCACTTCGCCGCTCGCCGTGTCGACGAGCTTCGCGGTGGAGTTCTTGTGGAATCGATCGGTCGACACGAAGCCAAGGCGCGTGCCGTCCGGGCTCCAGAGGTACTCGCCCATGTCGATGTTGTCTTCCGACATCGCACGGTGGAAGTCCGGGCCCATCAGCAGGCGCGTCATCTTGCCGGTGTCGACGTCGATGATCACGCGGCTGATCATCGCGACGTCCGGATCGCCGGGGAGCGGATACTTCCACGCGCGCAGCACGGGATGGCCGCCGTTGACCGGCGTCTCGACGAGGTACATGTCGCCGACCTTGCGCTCGTCCTGCTGCTGCGTCGCGATTTTCTTGCTGTCTGGTGACCAGGAGAGCGAAGGCGCGGCGCTCGTGGCCCAGCCGGCGTTGCTCGTCGCGTAGCCGAAATCTTTCACGCCGTCCGTCGTGAGCTGGCGCTCCTGGCCGGTGGCGACGTCTTTGACCCAGAGATTCCAGTCGCAGAT
>DATEGZ010000062.1:0-7085 GCA_035279905.1 Vicinamibacterales bacterium | reverse complement strand
CCTGGATTCAGGCGGTGAGCTTCATGCTGTTCACGCTCATCTACACGCCCTGCCTGTCGACCATCGCGACGCTACGCAGCGAGGCGAAAAGCCCGGCCTTCTCGGCCGCCGCCGTCGCCTGGCCGCTCGTGCTCGCGTGGGCGGTGAGCTTCGCCTTCTATCAAGTAGCGCTGCGCCTCGCGGTTTAGCGATGATCCTCGTTCGATGGCGGATGGCGCCGGTAAAGCCGCGGAGGGTAGCGCGCCTGGATGCTTCTCAGTTTCCGGAAGGGCTGCCGAGACAAAGTCGGAAGAGCTGCGCCGCAGAGTGCACCTCCACCTTCTGCGGCCGGCCAGTGTCTTGACTTCCCTAACCCTCCGCGCTGGCCGGAAATCTGTAAAGAAATTCGACAACGGCCGACGCTCGCCGCGCACGGCTGTTGCCGTACGGTTCGTTAATCGACGGTTGGTTCTTCACGGGCTGGCGGCTTGATGCGCCTAGTTGTCCGGCTCTGAATGTCGTCAGCGGATAGACAGCCTGATGGAGTAAGGTCGTTCCGGCTTCTCGCAATTCCAAAAGAACCAACACCAGGACGAGGATCAACGACTCCTGGAACGGTGTTCGGCAGCGCAGAACAAACGCGCCTCGCCGGCGCCCTTGTGATCGGTGCCGACTTTTCCGCGCACCGCCGTTCCGGGGGCGGTCGAGCAGTCACCCCTTGAGCAGTACCAAGAACAGCAGCATCCGACACAGAGGAGATCCGAATGCTCGCAACACTTCGTTCCCCATACTTGCTGGCGGGCGCCGTTGCCCTCGCGATGTCAGGCGGCGCCTTCGCCGCCTGCACGGGACCCGGTGCGCCTGCCAACACGCAGACTAAATGTCTAACCGCAGTCGCGATTCCAGGTAGCCCGCTCAAGTCGTACGACATCAGCTTTGTCAATCCGCGTCGCGCCGAGTACTACCTGGCTGATCGCTCGAACAAAGGCGTAGACGTTATCAACACCGATAGCCTCACCTTCAAGAGAAGGCTCGGCGGGTTCGTCGGCTTCACCGGCAGCAACGACACCTCCGGGCCGGATGGCGTCGTGACGCACGGCAGGTGGTTGTATGCAGGCGACGGCGACAGCACCCTTAAGGTGTTCGACCTTAACCGGCCGGACGCATCGGCGCTCCAGCAGACACTGTCTACGCGTGGCGCAACAAGGGTGGATGAGATGGATCTGACGACGGACGGCGAATTCCTACTTGCGGTCAATAACGCCGAGAATCCGCCCTATGCGACGCTGTTTGCGGCAAACGGCGACCGTGGTTTCAGCGCCGTTCAGGAGCTGGCTCGCGTCACAATCCGCTCGGATATGGTGCCGTCGATCGGCCTGTCGATAGAGCAGCCTGCTTGGGAGCCCAAGACCCAGCGCTTCTACGTATCGGTGCCGGTAATCGCGAACAATCCGCCGGGCTGCAGCCCTACCCCTCCCGTAACCTGTGATGGCGGACTGCTAGTGGTCGATCCTAAGAATCCGGATGCGATAGCCGGTCCGTTCAACCCGGCAACGAATACCGGCGTCGTGCTGCTGCATGGCTGCGGGCCGAACGGCGCCACGGTAGGGCCGCATTCCAACGTGCTCTTGGGCTGTACCACCGCCAACAATCCCAATGACAAGATCACCCAAGTCATCAACGCAAAGACAAAGAACTATGCGGACATCGCGGGCATCGTGGGCTCCGATGAGGTGTGGTTCAACAAGGGCGACGGGCGCTACTACACCGGCTCCAATAGGCAGCCGGGCGGTGCGGTGCTCGGAGTGATCGACGGAACGAGCGTGCTGATCGAGACGATCCCACAGTCATCCGGCTCGCACTCCGTCGCCGCGGACTCGCAACGCAACCTGATCTTCGTGCCCGAATCCGCGCAGGGCGCCGGCGGCGACAATACCACCGTCGGTGCTGGAATCTGCGGCACCCTTAATGGCTGCGTCGGGGTCTATGGGCATCACGCTAGGCGCGATCATGACCGGGACCGCGACGATCGAGAAGATCGCGACGACTGATAGCGGGGAGCTAAGAGACAGAGGCCGGCGCAAGCCGGCCTTTTTAATTGGGGGTTGACACGGCTCGACTGCGGATGGCTACTAAACCACATGGTTAAGTATTCGGGCGACGCCCTCGGATACGCTCCGCGTCGAAACCGAAGCGGGCGCACAATGCCGCTGGTGATGCTTTCATCGCTCTCCCGGCCGACCCGCGAAGAACGCTCGGCACTGATGAATGCCGCGTGGCGCGCATACTGGTTACAGCGCCAAGGCAACATGCCCGTAGGCTTCGTCATCAACACCTACGGCAAGGACGCGTTCTTCCGCGCGATTCGCCGGTTCATCGCCCGCTACGAGGCCGCTTCGGGCAGCTTGCCGACTGCCGAAGCCATCGTGGCCTACTACCTCAAGACGCGCTGACGAAGTCGGCAATCCGCAAGCGATTCGTTTCGACGCTCAATCCCAGGCCGCTTGTCGAGGGTGGCAAGCCTGGGCGGTTTACTCTCCATCCGACGCAGAACATTTATACCTTCCTCCTCCCTCGACCAAAACACGGGGAACTCGTGGCACCATCCTGACGCCGGCGCTCGCCGCTAGTCCGTGCAGCGATGCTCGCAGAATTGGCGGTCGCCGCCGTTGCCGAGGCAGTCGTTCATGCAAAGGTCGTCAGGCTGTCGAAGAGCCCCGGGTTGCGCCGGTTTCTCGGCCGCCGACTTGTGCGGAGCAGCCGAGCACCCGGTCGCGAGAAGAACGAGAAACACCACGAGCAGGCGGATCATCGGGAAATGACGAGCTTGTATTGATAAAGCGGTAGGCCGCGCGGCGACTGCTGACCGGCGGGCGCCGGGACCTTGTCGACGAAATCCACCTTCCAGCCCTGTCTCAGGATTTCCTCGCGCGTCAGCGCGCCGAGGCCTTCCGTGCAGCTGAAGCGCTCGTCGTCGGCCGGAAACACATCGTAGTAGATCGAGCTGATACACGAGGCGGCTCTTGGCCCATTCGACGTGCTGGCGTCGGGACGGGCTTCCGCCACTGCCGTGGGTGCGGCGGAGCTCGAAGGCGGCTGATAGTGGTCGCGGATCTTCTGCCAATCGTCCCATGTGTATTTGTGTCCGTCCACGTACACCGAATCGCCGACTCGGAACACGAACTGCGCCATGGCGAGCGGAGCCGCTGACAGAAGCAGCAACAGCAGCGCGATCGAAGAGATTGGCCTGGACATTGTCGTTCTCGAAAAGGTTCGGGGCGGTCATCTTACGACGACCGCCCCGGCGATCTAGCCCTGGGGGACTAGAAGTTGTATTGCGCGCCGATCGACGCACCCTGGATCTTGCCGCCGGTAAAGCAGGTGCCGGCAGCATCATGGCAGTCGGTCGTGATGCCATGGCCACTCGCGCCGAGATCGAAGTGCGACTGGCTCGAGTTGTTCTGGCGGGCAAAGACCGCGTACCAGTTCGCCTGCTTGTCGAAGTGGTGCTTGTAACCGATGGCGAACATGTCGGACTTGTTGTCCACGGGACCTTCCGGCGAGCCTGGCGTCTTGGCCGCATGCGCCCAGCCGACGTTGATGTCGTCCTTCGGCGTGAACTTCTGCGTCACGGCGAGCCAGGTGCCATCGCGTTGGCGCTCGTTGAAGTCGTCGGGGGTGTTGCCGCGCGTCATTCTCTCGAAGATGGCATCGATGATCGTCGCCTCGCCGAGCGAATATTGCAGACCTACCTTCCACGCCTGCTCGTTGCCCACTCCGACAGTCGCGCCAGAAGGAGCGCCGGTCGTGATGAGCGGCGTGTTGTCGTCGCCATGGCGGTTGACGTCCTTGTGCTTCTCATAGGCCAGAGTCGCGTAGAACGGACCGGCGTTATAGACACCGGCGACGCTATAGGCGTCGCCGAACGACCCATCGGTGCAATCGAACGCGCCGCCGGAAAGATTGCCGCCGGTGCACACCGCATTTTCCCCGCTGGCGGGGTTGCTGTTGGCTCCGCCCAGTCCACCCCCAAAGAACGGCGTATTGCTGGAGGCACGGTTCATACCTGGAGAGAACAGAGCATTCGCCCGGAAGCCGCTCATGTTCGGCGATTCGTACCACATCGAGTGCGAAAGGCGCTGGTCGAACTCCGCGCGGTTGTCGCCGCCGGTGTTGCCCATGATGCTGTTGTAGTCGCCGATCGTCGCCGAGAAAGGATCCATCCGGCCGGTCGAGAGCTTGTAAGGCGTGTCCGTCTTACCCACCTTGAACGCACCGAAATTGCCCGCGATACCGAGGAAGCTGTTGCGCGAGGCGAAGGCGCCCTTCACTCCGCTGCCGCCTTCACTCGGAGTCGACGCCACGTCCACCTGCGTCTCGAACTGCACTAATGCTTTCAGCCCACTGTCTCCTAGATCGTGCGACGCGCGTACGCCAATGTAAGAGAGGTTGCTCGAAACATCAGTCTCATAACCCATATGGCCAACGGGATCCGTGGGCGTCGGCCCTCCGCCGACACTGTGATGCGCACCCGAAAGTCCCTTCGTCATGTAATCGATAGAAAGGTCCGCGTGTCCGTACAGCTGCACCGAAGTCTGCGCGACGGCGACGCCCGAAGCGCCGAAAGCCATCGCGCATGCAAGCGCTATGCGACTGATCTTCATCTGTGTTACCTCTCCTCGTTGATTGATTGGTTGTTTGCCGCTAAGAGCCAGATCAAGCTAATCCTGTGGACGGGTGCGGAATAGAGAGGCGGTTCTTGAGCAAGGATGGTTCAGCCCCGCGACAGCCTTCGTTGTCATTGGGCAACACAACTTAAGGAGGACTGACGTCCGCGTCAGCCAGGCGGGGCTGGCGGAACCTCTCTTGCGACGGGTCGATCCAACCCAGCTCGAGAGAGGATCAAACTGTGAGACGCGCATTGATCGCAGCAGGATCGGGCAGTGGTTCGGGTGGTGGTGGCGGCCACTAATTCGATACGGCCTGCCGATGAGTCGCGGTCCCATGACGGTACTCGCGTGCTGCGCAGTCCTTTGCGCCGCGTGTACAAATTCAGTTGAGCCGTTGGCGGTAAGCGATCCTGAGGCGGACTCGCTCTGCGCGACCTTCGGCTATCAGCCTGGAACGCGCGA
This sequence comes from Vicinamibacterales bacterium, assembly GCA_035279905.1. Taxonomy (GTDB): domain Bacteria; phylum Acidobacteriota; class Vicinamibacteria; order Vicinamibacterales; family SCN-69-37; genus DATEGZ01. The sequence continues at coordinate 1,974 of DATEGZ010000062.1, read as the reverse complement.
ATTCAGCGAATGCTGGGCGGAGGTAGACAAGGCTGTGCAGCGAAGAAACAGGGCTGCGCGTGCGAGGTTGGACTGCACGCCCATGGGACTGCACATCGTATGTCAATAGTCTGCGCTTGTTCCGGCACGCGTCTTTGTCGGTCAGCGCGTCGGTATCAAGGACGACGAGCGGAGAAAAAGGCCCGGGATAGGTACTCCCCGATGCACCAACTAGGCGTCTAGATCTCGGATTCCGTCATTTCTTCACCAGGGTCAGGAACTCCTCACGCGTAGCGAGGTGCTCCCGGAGGACGCCAAGTACCGAGGCAGCTATTTCCCGGACGAGATTTCTTTCATGCCTTCCGAGCTGATCGGCCTGACCGAGGACGAGGCGCGGGCGCTAAGAGCGGGGAAGGACTCCGTGTACCCTTAGGGGCGGGTACAGGCCACAGTAGTAGCTCGATGTCCGACTCGACGAGGCTCAAATCGAGCGTGCCGTGCGCCAGCACCTCGGCCGCTAGAACGACACCGCCCACCCTTAGGGCGCTTATTCGGCCCCGGTCAGCCACCGCGGCCGCTTTTTCGCCCTCGAAACAACCGCCCCAATCGGCCGACGCCGAAAGCGGCGCACAATGGTTCGAGTTCCCGCCTAGGCCGCAGTATTGACGACAGTCATGCAGGCGACGACGAACTCGACTGCAGGCAACTCATCAAAGTCGCGCTGATGCGTGCGGATCATTTCGCGCGCTTTGCGTAGGAAGCAGTCCTGAGCGAACGTGTTCATTGCCCACGAGCTCCGGAAGGTCGCTGGCTGGTCACTACGGTGCTCGCGCCACGCCGCGGCCGCAGCTGCGTTCACTTCATCGGTATAGGTGCGTTGACCCATAGAGGGCATTGTCAGGCCCGGCGGCGAGCGTAGCAATACGGCCCGCGATTCCGGTTGTAGAGCCAGCTCGTCGATCAGCGTCGCGCGCGGCGCCGTGACCGTCGCGCCCGGCTCGTCCTGCGCACCTCCCCCACCCCAACCACGCGAGGACGTACCGTCCGTGGCAGCGCCGACATGGTTGCCGCGATCTGCCGGGGGAGCCGCTTCTCGGCCGTGCTGATCGTCCGCTTACGCTTCGCGATGAACCGCTTCTTCATCTTGTTGAATAGGGCGTCGATGTCGCCGTCGGTCATGTCGCGGATTAGGTTGGCGATAGCGTACTCGCGACGGTCGCGCCACCGCTTCGGCTGCCGGTTCTTCAACCAAAAGATCATTGCCGCCGTGTCTGGCGGGAACTGCTTCGGTACCGAGGTCACCGTGACCGCGAACGCTTATCGATGATGGGATCTAGATCAGCCTTGCGAATGGCGAGGTCTGCGTAAGGTGCGGTTCGAGCGAGCCATGATCCAGGAGCGCGTGCGAGCGGGCCTACAACGCGCCAGGGCACACGGCAAGCGCCTCGGGCGACCTCCGGTTCCCTCAAGCGTCGTTGAGCGCGTGCGCGAACTGCGTAAGACCGGGAAAGGCATGATCGCCATCTCGCGCGAGGTCGGCTGCGGGGTTGGCACGGTGCAGAGAATCATCACCTCGATGGAGCGCCAGCCCGACGCGCTTTTATGAGGTGTCCGGGCGCCGTCGGCCCGGCGCGTTCGGTTTGCGAGTCTTCGGCACGCGCCCTGCTTCTGCCCCGTTCCATGGACTCGCCGCGCGACGGATACGTTCAGGCGCTACACCGAGCTGCTGAGACACTGGGTGGTGAGGCGCGGCTCGCGTGCTTTCTCGGCGTCGCGGGCGCGCAGCTACGGCGGTGGCTGGATGGCGGCGAGTCCGTTCCACTTTCTGTATTCCTTACGACACTGGACGTGATCGCCGACGGCCCGTATGCCGGTACAACCCGAAGAGTGCGCGTAGCCGCAATACGTGACGCTTGCTCTGCGAAAAGCACGCGGCGCTAGAGCTGCAAGCCGCGAAGGGAGGGTCTCAGTAGCTGCGCTTTTGCGTCGGATCGT
>DATEGZ010000061.1:0-10874 GCA_035279905.1 Vicinamibacterales bacterium | reverse complement strand
GACTGCGCGGAGCCTGCCGTCGGTCGGCCAGGGGAAGATCGCGCCGGCCGGAGCTCGTAGGCCACTCGCTTGATGTTCAGCAGGTGGCGTGGCGAGATGTTGTCCGACGTGATGTTGCCGCCGAACCCGCCGCACCCAAGCGTCATCGCCGGATCCAGCCCCGTCGTCAGTCCGATCGATCCGTGCGTCGTCGGCGTGTTGACGACGATGCGGAACGCGGGCTTCTTGAGGCCGAACTCGAGGATGATCTGCTCGTTGCGCGAGTGGATGGACATCGTGTGGCCCATCCCGCCGTAGCGCAGAATCTGGATGCAGCGCTCGCAACCCTCGCGCCAGTCGGCCACGACGTAGTAACTGAGGACGGGGCAGAGCTTTTCGATCGACAACGGGTAGTCGCGCCCGACGCCTTTGAGCTCGGCGATGAGCACGCGCGTGCCCGCAGGCACCGCGAAGCCCGCTTGCTCGGCGATCGCCATCGCCGGCTTGCCCACGAGCTTCGGGTTGGGCAGTCGCTGCGGTGAGACGAGAATCGCTGCGAGTTTGTCGGCCTCGGCCGGCGACATGAAGTACGCGCCCTGGCGAGTGAATTCCCGCTTCACTTCGTCGGCGACCGCGCTCTCGACGACCACGGAGTTGGGCGATGAGCACAGCACGCCGTTGTCGAACGACTTGCCGATGATCACGTCGCTCGCGGCCTTCGCGAGATCGGCCGAGCGTTCGATGAAGCACGGCGCGTTGCCGGGACCGACGCCGTACGCGGGTTTGCCGGCGCTGTAGGCCGCGCGCACCAGGCCCATCCCGCCGGTGGCGAGAATCACCGCGACGTCGCGGTGCTTCATCAGCTCCTGCGTGCCCTCGAGCGTGACGGTCTTCATCCAGTTGACCGCGCCCTCAGGGGCGCCGGCTTCGCGCGCGGCGTCCGCCATCACTTCGGCGACGCGTGTGATGCAGCGCGCCGCCGACGGATGCGGGCTGATCACGATCGGGCAGCGCGCCTTGAGCGAGATGAGGATTTTGTAGATCGCCGTGGACGTCGGATTCGTTGACGGCACGATCGCGGCCACGACGCCGAACGGCTCGGCGATCTCGACGACCTTCCGCTGCTCGTCGCGCGCGACGACGCCGACGGTGCGCATCGGCCGGATGAACTTGTAGACCTGCTCGGACGAGAAGAGGTTTTTCTGGACCTTGTCGGCGACGACGCCGTAGGTCGTCTCTTCGACGGCGAGCCGCGCGAACTCTTCAGCGCGCGGTCGCGTCGCGGCAGCCATCGCGTCGATGATGCGATCGATTTGTTCCTGGCTGAATTCCGCGAGCGCCGGGGCCGCGGCCTTGGCGCGCTGCGCGAGCTGCCGGGCTTCCTGAATGGACGCGAGATCGCGGTCGGTAGGCGCCATTGGCGTGGGACTTACGACGCCTTGGCTCCGCTCTTCGGCAGCACTCGCTCGACGTCTGCGTGGGGCCGCGGAATGACGTGCACCGAGACGAGCTCGCCGACGCGACGGGCCGCGGCCGCGCCGGCATCGGTCGCGGCTTTCACCGCGCCGACGTCGCCGCGCGCGAGCACGGTGACGTAGCCGGCGCCGATGTACTCTTTGCCGATGAGCGCGACGTTGGCGGCTTTCACCATCGCGTCAGCGGCCTCGATCGCTCCGATGAGGCCGCGCGTTTCGATCATGCCGAGCGCGTCTGCTGCCATGAAAACGCCGCAAGGCTAACATATTGAACAGCATGCAGCAATACGGTACCATCACGCGATTGTGAAGAGATCAGAAGTTCACGTGAAGCGATTCGCGATCGCTGTGGCCATTGGCCTTCTCGCGGCCGGCTGTTCGAAAGGTGACAGCGCGCCGCCGGTCGCCACGGTGACGTTCTCGGCGAGCAAGGCGCGCGTGCCGCTTGGCGCGCCAATCGACCTGACCTACAAGTTCAACGTCTCGCCCAACGCGGCGATCTCCGGCGACTACCGCGTCTTCGTGCACGTCGTCGACGACAACGGCAATCCGCTGGCGTGGAACGACGACCACGATCCGAAGCCGCCCACGTCACAGTGGAAGCCCGGTCAGACCGTCGAGTACACCCGCACGGTCTTCGTGCCGGTGTCGCCGTACGTGGGCCAGGCGACGATCGAGATCGGGCTCTACAAGGGCAACGATCGGCTGCCGCTGATGGGGCCGGACGCAAGCGATCGGACCGCGACGTCCCGGGCGTACAAGGTCGGGACCATCACGCTCCAGCCGCCGTCCGAGAACATCTTCTTAATCAAGAAGAGCGGGTGGCACCCGGCGGAGTTCGGCGCGGACAACCCGGGCGTGGAGTGGCAGTGGACCCAGAAGACGGCGGTCCTCACCTTCAAGAACCCGCGCCGAGATGTGACCTTTTATCTGGAATTCGACGCCAGGACCGACGTTTTTAGCGACCATCCCCAGCAAGTCACCGTCTACTCAGGCAGCCAGGTCGTGGAGTCCTTTGCCGCGGACAACGCCGGGGCGCTGCTCAAGCGTATTCCCGTCTCTGCGGCACAGCTTGGGGACGCCGAACAGGCCGAAATCCGGGTCGAGGTCGACCGGACGTTCGTGCCGAGCAAGCTGCCGGCCGGCGGGAAAGACCTCCGGGAGTTGGGACTCCGGGTCTATCACGCATACGTCGAGGCCCGATAACTAGTGCGATAAGGCGAGATGGCGAGGTCTGCCTCCATCATTCTGGCATTTGCCCTAGTGCTGGCCCTTCCGGGTCAGGCCCGGGCGGATCTCGTCCGGATGAACAACGGCCGGGTCATTTCGGTTGAGGCCGTGCGGTTCGAGGGCGAGTCGGTCATTCTCGAGTTCAGGGGTGGCGGGGAAGTGAAGGCCCCCAAGGACGTCGTCTCCGAGATCCTCCCGGACGAAGTGCCCTACGCCAAGGCGTTCGCGCTCGAGGCGCTGGCCGCCTCGAAAGCGGCGACCGGACCGCGCCTGTCGGACGTGGCTGTGCGCGAACTGGTGGATCGAGTGGCTGCGCGCGTGGGCCTCAACCAGCGGCTGGCGCGGGCGGTCGTGCAGATCGAATCTAACTGGGACAGCCGGGCCGTATCGTCGAAAGGGGCGATGGGGCTCATGCAGATCATGCCGGCTGTTGCCCAGGACTACGCGGTCGACGACCCATTCGATCCGGAGAAGAACCTCGAAGCGGGCATGCGGTATTTGCGCAACCTGCTCGAGCACTACGGGTACGACAGCATGCGCGCCCTGGCGGCCTACAACGCCGGACCGGGCGCCGTCAGCAAGTACGGCGGCGTGCCGCCGTATCAGGAAACGCGTGACTACGTGCAAAAAGTGCTGGCGCTGGTGCGCAAGCCTTAGGCAGGGCAGGGCGGCCGGCAGCCGTTTTTACGGTTTTGCGGTCTAACTGGTGAACGCAGGCGAGGGACGAACAGGTGGAATTTCGCTGCAGGGTTGCGACAACGACGGGCCAGGTGATGGAGGCGACCTACATCGCCGACAGCGAGGCCCGGCTGCGCATGGAGCTTGAAGAGAAGGGGCTCTACCTGTTGTCGGTCCACCACGCGGGCAGTCTCAAGCTTGGCAGCCTCCGCCTCGGTCTGCCGACGCGCAAGCGCATTCCGACCGCGGAGTTCCTTGTCTTCAATCAAGAGCTCGCGACGCTGCTCAAAGCGGGTCTGCCGCTCGTGCAGTCGCTCGACATCCTGCGGCGGCGCGTGCCGAATCCGTTCTTCCGCGCGGCGCTCGACGACATCTATGAAAAGGTGCGCGCCGGCACGGCGCTCTCCGAGGCGTTCGAGTCGCAGCGGCTCTTTCCGCCGGTGTACACCGCATCGCTGATGGCCGGTGAAAAGAGCGGCAGCCTCGAGGGCGTGATTCGCCGCTACGTCCAGCACATCAAGGTGCTGAACTCCGTGCGATCGAAAGTGGTCTCGGCGCTCATTTATCCGGCCGTGCTCGTGATGCTGTCGGCGGTGGTCGTCGGCCTGATCGTCTTCAAGGTCGTGCCGGAGTTCGCCGAGTTCTACAACCAGTTCGGACACGGCGCCGACCTGCCGCTCTCGACGCGGATCGTTGTCTGGATCTCGACGAACCTGGTCGGCAGTGCGGGCGTGATCTTCGCCGGGCTCATCGCGATCGTCGCGGGCACGGTGTTGTGGTTCCGTCAGCCCGCGCAGCGCAAACGGCTGCACGCCGCGGTGCTGAAGCTGCCGTATTTCGGGCCGCTCACGCGCAAGTTCGTCACCGCGCAGGTGTCGCGCACGCTGGCGACGCTGCTCTCGGGCGGCATCCCGCTGGTCAACTCGCTCGACATCGCATCGAAGGCCGTGAGCAACCGGTCGATGGCCGACAAGCTGACCGGCGTGGCCCGGCAGGTGCGCGAAGGCGGCAGCCTGGCGGCGGCGCTCTCCGAGCGCGATCTGTTTCCACACGTCGCGGTCGAGATGGTGGAGGTCGGTGAGTCCACGGGCGCGCTGGCCGACATGTTGAACAGCGTGGCGGATTTCTACGACGAGGAAAACGAGACGAGCCTGGACCGATTCTCGAATCTCGTGCAGCCGGCCCTGCTGATCGTCATGGGCCTGGTGATCGCCGGGCTGCTGATGTCGCTGTACATGCCGCTGTTCAAATTGTCGACGCTGACAGGGTAATCAATGGCTGAACCGGCACCGCAGAGCACGGAAGCGCTTTACGTCGAGACAGGGCCGCAGGCGGCGGCTCCGACCGATCACGCCGCCGAGGAGCTCAAGGCCCGTCGTCTGGCCGCGCGCTACCAGCTCGAGTTCGTCGATCTCGAGCACTTCAATATCGACCACGCGCTCTTCCGCAGCATTCCCGCGGACCTGATGCTGCGGTACGGCTTCGTGCCGTTCCGCCGCGACGGCAACACGCTGCTCATCGTCGTCTCCGATCCGAGCGATCTGCAGACGATCGACGAGGTCGGCGTCCAGCTGAGCACGCCGATCCGCGTGTGCGTCGGCACGCCGGCGGCGATTCAGAACATTCTCAAGAAGAGCGAGAGCTCGACCCGCGTCCTCGAGGAAGCGACCGAAGGCTTCCAGATCCAGATCCTCCGCGAGGACGAGAGCGGGGAAGAGAACCTCACGGTCGAGAAGCTGACCTCGGGCGACAGCCCGGTGATCCGGCTCGTGGACTCGATGGTCTTCACCGCGCTGCAGCGCCGCGCGTCCGACATTCACGTCGAGACGCAGGACGACGCCGTGCACGTGAAGTACCGCATCGACGGCGTGCTGCAGCAGGCGATGCGGCCGGTGGACAAGCGCTTCCACAGCACGATCATCTCGCGCATCAAGGTCATGGCCGAGCTCGACATCGCGGAAAAGCGCGTCCCGCAGGACGGCCGCTTCAAGCTCCGCGTGCGCGGCAAGGCGATCGACTTCCGCGTCTCGATCATGCCGAGCGTCCACGGCGAGGACGCGGTCATCCGCATCCTCGACAAGGAGTCGATCAGCGAGCAGTTCACCGAGCTGAAGCTCGACATCCTCGGCTGGCCGGAAGAGGAAATGCGCCGGTTCCGGAAGTACATCCGCGAGCCCTACGGCATGGTGCTCGTCACCGGCCCAACGGGCAGCGGCAAGACGACGACGTTGTATGCGGCGTTGTCGGAGATCAAGACGGTCGAGGACAAGATCGTCACGATTGAGGATCCGGTCGAGTACCAGCTGCGCGGGATCACGCAGATTCCCATCAACGAGAAGAAGGGTCTGACGTTCGCGCGCGGGCTGCGATCGATCCTGCGCCACGACCCCGACAAGATCATGGTCGGCGAAATCCGCGATCCGGAAACCGCGCAGATCGCGATCCAGTCGGCGCTGACGGGCCACCTCGTGTTCACGACGGTGCACGCCAACAACGTCATCGACGTGCTCGGCCGCTTCCTGAACATGGGCGTCGAGGCGTATCAGTTCGTGTCCGCGCTCAACTGCGTGCTCGCGCAGCGCCTGGTGCGCCGCATCTGCGATCACTGCCGGCGGCCGGGGAAGGTGACGCGCGAGCAGCTCATCGAGTCCGCGATGGACCCCGAGCTGATCCGCACGCACGTGTTCTCCGAGGGCGCGGGCTGCATCGAGTGCGGCGGCACCGGCTTCAAGGGCCGCACCGCCATCTGCGAGCTGATGGATCTGACGGATCGCATCCGCGACATGATTCTCGACCGGCGTCCGACGTCGGAAATCAAGCGCGCCGCGCGCGACGAAGGGATGACGTTCCTTCGCCAGTGCGCGGTCAGCCGCGTGCTGGACGGCACGACGACCCTGCGCGAAATCAACAAGGTGACCTTCGTCGAATGAGCACCTCCTCCCCCAACAAGTCCGGTTGGTTCGCGCCGGTGCCCCCGACGGTCGCGATCGAAATCGCCGCCGGACGGGTGACCGTCGCGGAGCTCTCCGGCGGATCGGGCGGCCCGGTCGTGTCGGCGTTCGCGTCCGAGACGCTGCCGGCCGGCGCGGTCGTGCCCGCGCTGACGGGCTCGAACATCGCGGACGCGAGCCTGGTGGCCGACGCCCTGAAGAGCGCGCTCCAGCGCGCGGGCCTCGGGTCGCCGCGCCGCGCGGCGCTCGTCGTGCCCGATAGCGTCGCGCGCGTCTCACTCCTGAACTTCGAGCAGATGCCGAGCCGCGCGAGCGATCTCGATCAGCTCATCCGCTGGCAGCTGCGCAAGGCCACGCCGTTTCCGATCGACGAAGCGCAGGTCAGCCACTTCCGCGCGAGCGGCGACGGCAAAGCGGTGACGCTGGCGGCGGTCGTCGCCCGGCGCGACGTGATCGGTCAGTACGAGGCCGTCACCAACCGCCTCGGCATCCACGCCGGCGTCGTCGATCTGGCCAGCTTCAACGTCATGAACGCCGTGATCGGCGCCGGCTCGGCGCCCGCCGACGACTGGCTGCTCGTGTGCCTGGCCTCGGACGCGACGACGATCGCGATCATGCGCGGCGATCAGTTGATGTTCTACCGGCACCGCACGTCGATCGACGAAGAGCCGCTCAGCGCGCTCGTGCACCAGACGGCGATGTATCACGAAGATCGGCTCGCCGGAACGAAGTTCGCGCGCGTGTGGCTGGCTGGCGCCGCGCTGGCCGGCGGCAACGCGCCGCTCGCCCGGCGGGAAATCACGGATCGGCTGAACGTGCCGGCCGAGGCGGTCGATGTGCGGCCGGCGGCGGGGCTGCCGAGCCAGGTGCAGCCGCTGCCTGACATCATGGACGCGCTCGCGGCGCCGGTGGGCGTCCTGCTGCGCGAGCGGCGGGCCGCATGAGGACGGGACCATGCTGAGGGGCAACCTCTCGACCCGGCCGTTCTACAACGAGCGTTTCGTCACGATCGCGATGGTGCTCATCGCGCTGGGTGCCCTGGCGCTCGCGGCCTTCAACATCTCCGAGCTGATCAAGTTGTCCACGCGCCGCAGCGAGCTCACCGCCAAAATCGCTCGCGACGCCGGCGAGACCCGCAAGATCCAGGGCGAGACCGAGACCCTGCGCCGGACGGTCGACGCCAACACGCTCAAGTCGCTCGCCGGCTCGACGCGCGAGGCGAACACGCTGATCGATCAGCGCACGTTCTCCTGGACGGTGTTCTTCGGCTTGATCGAGAAGAAGCTGCCGCTCGACGTGCGCCTCGTCGCCGTCTCGCCGAAGGTCGAGAAGGGCGTGTTCACCGTCACGATGATCGTCGTCGCCAAGACCGCCGGCGATCTCTCGACGTTCGACGACAAGCTGCAGGAGGACGGCACGTTCTACGACGTGCTGCCGAGCGCGTTCCAGCAGAACGACGACGGCACGCTCAGCGCGACGATCGTCTCGGCGTACAATCCGCCAAACGCCGCGCCGAAACCGCCGAAGACGGGGAAGGGGCGGCCATGAAGATCTGGCGCCGCGCCTACGAAGAGCGCCGCAAGGTCGCCTTGCCGCTGCTGGTCTTCCTGCTGGCCAACGTGGCCATCGTCGCGTTCGCGGTCCTGCCGCTGCGCCGGAGCGTGGCGAGCAACGAGACCGAGGCGCTCGACGCCACCGTGAAGCTCGGGCAGGCGCGGCTCGAGAACCGGCGCGCCGCTGACGCCCGGGTGCGCAAGGAAGAAGCGGACAAAGAGCTGAAGAAGTTCTACGCCGACGTGCTGCCGGCCGATAAGGCCAGCTCGGTGCGGCTCGTGCTGTTCTGGGTGGAGCGCGCGGCGCGCGAAGCGCGCGTGCAGTTTCAAACGGGTGATTCCGATCAACAGGAGATTCGCGACAGCCGTCTGCAGCGCCTCTCGTGTCATCTGACGCTGCGCGGCGATTACCAGGACATCCGCCGCTTCCTCTACAACCTCGAAACGGCGCAGCAGTTCATCATCGTGGAAAAGGTCGAGCTGGCGCAGCAGGGGAACCAGCAGCAGAACGCGAACAACCAGCTCGAAGTCGGACTCGACGTCGCGACGTACTTCCTCGGAGGGGAGCGATGAAGCTCCTGCCGCCTCCGGGGCCCGAGCGCCGGCGCCAGTTCATGTGGCTGGGGCTGCTCGCCGTGGTCGTCGCTGCGCTAGCGTGGTACCAGTTCGGCCGAGGCCCCGAACCGGCTGCGACGCGTCCGGCAGCGTCCAATCCCAAGGCGGGCGGGACGAACGCACAGGGGCAAGGGGTGCTTCCTGAGCCGGTCAAGCTCGCGGATCTCGCCTCGGAAGGCGACGCGCCCTCGGCGGGACGGAATCTGTTTCGGTTCGGCGTGAAGCCGGCACCGCCACCACCGCCGATGGCGGCGCAGCCACCGCCCGGGCCGCCGCCTCCGCCGCCGCCACCACCGGGACCGCCGCCGATCAAGCTGCGGTGCCTCGGCGCGATGGATCGGCCGGATGTCGGGCGCGTGGTCGCGTTGAAGGATCCAGACAGCGGCGCGGTGTTTCAGGCGCTTGAAGGACAGATCGTCGATGGCCGATATCGTGTGGTGAAGATTGGCCTGACGTCGGTGGTCGTGTCGTACATTGACGGCTCAGGTCAACGGACGCTGGGCTTCGGCGGCTAGCGACAGGCGGAGACAAATCAATTGGTGCTGACACGAATCATCCGGGTGAGCGCAGTGGCGATAACGGTGGCCGTTGTCGCCGGCTGCGCGACAGGACAGGCCGTGCGCAGCGCCAAAACCGCCGCTGACAAGGGCGACTGGGACACCGCGGTCGCGTTCTACCGTCAGGCGCTCAACAGCGATCCGAGCCGCGTCGACATCAAGCTCGCGCTCGAGCGATCGATGCGCTACGCCTCGGCTGACCACCTCAAGCGCGCCAAAGCGTTCGAGCAGCAGGAACAGCTGCCCGGCGCGGCCGCCGAGTACCGGTTGGCCGCCGACCTCGATCCCGGCAACACGCTCGCGATCACCAAGGCGCTCGAGATCGAGCGGAAGATTCGCGATCAGGTGGAGGCGTCGCGTCCGCGCGCGCGGATCGACGACCTGCGGCAGCAGGCGGCGCAGGCATCGCCGATTCCACGGCTCGATCCGCGCGTGAAGGTCAACGCGAACTTCAACGGATCCGTGCGCGACCTGCTGACGTTCATCGCGGCGCAGACCGGCATCAACATCACGTACGACTCGATCATCCCGACGATCAATCAGCCGTACCAGATCAACCTCGTGGACGCGTCGCTCGAGGACGCGCTCAACCAGATCATGACGGCCAACACGCTGACCTTCAAGGTCAACGGGCCGAAGAGCATCTTCGTCTACGCGGACAGTCAGGCCAATCGGCTGAAGTACGAAGATCAGTTCGTGCAGATCTTTTATTTGTCGAATTCCGATCCGTCGGAAATCGTGCAGATCGTCACGCAGATTCTCGGCACGCAGGGCCCGGCGATCCGCCCGATCATCTATCCGAACAAGACCGCCAACGCCGTGCAGGTGAAAGCGACGGCGCCGGTGATGCAGATCATCGCCAACATCATCCAGGCGAACGACAAGCCGCGCGCGGAAGTGATGATCGACGTCGAGATCCTCGAGGTCGATCGCCAGCGCGCGAAGGACCTGGGTCTCGAGCTCTCGAACTACGCGCTCGGGTTCTCGTTCTCGCCGGAAGTGGCGCCGCCCAACACGTCCGGCACGTTTCCGCCGGGAGTGGCGCCGCCGTTCAATCTGAACACCATCAGCAACGGCGTGAGCCCCGCGGACTTCTACATGACGGTGCCGTCCGCGCAGATCCACCTGCTCGAGTCGGACGCCAAGACGAAGCTGCTCGCCAAACCGCAGGTGCGCGGCCGTGAGAACGCGCAGATCACGCTCAACCTCGGCGACGAAATCCCCGTGGCGACGACGACGTTCCTGCCGCTCGCGACGGGCGGCGCGGCGACGCAGCCGCAGGTGTCGTACACCTATCGCCAGGTCGGCGTGAACCTCAACATCACGCCGCGCGTGACGTATCAGGACGAAATCATCCTGCAGCTGATGGTCGAGCGCAGCGGCGTCGGCCAGAACGTGAACGTCGCGGGCACGCTGCTGCCGAGCTTCGTCGCACGGCGCGCGCAGACCGAGCTGCGCCTGCGCGACGGCGAATCGAACCTGCTCGCCGGACTCCTGAAGGAAGACGACGCGAACACGCTGCAGTCGTTCCCGGGGATCATGGAGATTCCGCTGCTGCGATCGCTCTTCGGCCACACGCAGTCCACCGTGCAGACGACCGACGTCGTCATGATCGTGACGCCGCACATCGTGCGGTCGCACGAGCTGACCGCCGCCGATCTCAAGCCGATGTACGTCGGCACGGGCCAGAACTTCGGCGCGGGCAGCGTGCCGACGTTGATTTCGCCCGATGCGCCGCCGCCTCCGCAGCCCGCTCCGACGCCGCAAGTTGGCGCAGCGCAGGGTACGGGCCGTGGGGCGGGAGCCGGGCAGCCGCCGGCGCCCACGCCGACACCC
>DATEGZ010000060.1:0-34013 GCA_035279905.1 Vicinamibacterales bacterium | reverse complement strand
CGAGCCGGACGACACGCTCGACGCCGCGCCCGACGTCGGCCAGACCGTGTACGTGGCGACCTTCGCCGCCGAAGGCGTGGTCCGCGGCACGTCCGGCGATCGCGTGGACGTCGACGTGCGCGGCAAGCGCATGCGCGTGGCGTTGCGCGATCTCCGCTTGCGCCGGCCGAGCGACGCGAAACGCCCGGCCGATTCCGCGCCGCGATCGTCGCGCGCCGCGGTCGCTGCGCCTTCGCTGAACTCGTCGGCCGCCACGCGCGAGCTCGTCGTGATCGGCTCGACGGTCGACGAAGCGATCGCGCGCGCGGAGAAGTTTCTCGACGTGGCCCTGCTCGCCGACGAAAAGCGGCTGCGCATCGTCCACGGACACGGCACCGGCCGGCTCCGCGAGGGACTCACGAAATTTTTCCGGGCGCACCCGCTGGTCGCGTCCGTCTCGCCAGCCGACGACAAAGAAGGCGGCGGCGGCGCGACCATCGTCGAGTTGAAGGACTGATGGCGCTCTTTCCCCAATCGTTCCTCGACGACCTGAAGGCCCAGACCGACATCGTCTCGGTCATCGGCGACGTCGTGCCGCTCAAGAAGGCGGGCGCGACGTGGAAGGGGCTCTGCCCGTTCCATCAGGAGAAAACGCCGTCGTTCAACGTCAACAAGGACAAGGGCTTCTTCAAGTGCTTTGGCTGCGGCGCCGGCGGCGACGTCGTCAAGTTCGTCGAGCTGCAGCAGAAACTGGCGTTCCCGGAGGCGGTCCGGTACCTGGCGCACCGGGCCGGCATCCAAGTACCGGAATCCCAGGGCGGACCGGAAGATCGCGAGGCGGCGGCCGAGCGCGAGACATTAATCAAGCTTCACGAGCAGGCGGCGGCGTTTTTCCGCGAGCAGCTCGTTTCCGCGGCCGGCGCCCGGGCTCGCCGTGAGCTTGAGTCCAGGGCGCTCACGGCCGAGACGATCGCGACTTTCGGTTACGGCTATGCCCCCGCCGCCGGCCGGGAGACGCTCCATGCCCGGTGGACGGCGGAAAAGGTGCCGGTAGCCCTTCAGATCAGGTCAGGGCTGGTGGTCAGCCGGGATGGCGGGGGAATCGCTGACCGGTTCAGAAATCGGCTGATGATCCCGATCCTTCGGGACTCCGGCGCCGTAATAGCTTTTGGGGGCCGGGCGCTCGACGAGGGCCAGGTCCCCAAATACCTGAATTCGCCGGAAACGCCTATCTACACGAAGGGGCGGACCTTATACGGTCTGGACGTGACGAAAGGGGCCATTCGGAAGCACAATTACAGTGTGCTGGTCGAGGGATACTTCGACCTGGCGCAGGTGTGGCAGGCAGGGGTGCAACCCGTGGTGGCCTCCTGCGGCACGGCGCTGACCAATGCTCAAGCCCGGACACTGAAACGCTTTACGTCCAAGGTCGTCCTCAGTTTTGATCCCGACCAGGCTGGACAAGGGGCGGCAGCCCGGTCGTCTGAATTGCTGGTGGCTGAAGGGTTCCAGGTGAACGTCGCGCTGCTGCCTGAAGGCACCGACCCGGACACGCTGATTCGCCGGGAAGGGGGCCGGGCGTACGTCGAGCGGCTGACCGGGTCCCGGCCGTATCTGGACTTCCTGCTCGATCGCGCGGCCGTGCGGCTGAACGTCTCCCGGCCGGACAGCCGCAAGACGTTTCTGGACGAGATGCTCAAGGTCGCGGCGACGATCCCGGACGCTGCCGCGCGTGATTCGTTTGCCGATCGTCTGGCACACAAAGCCCGGATCACCGAAACGGTGATTCGGGATGAGATTCGCAAGGCCGCCGCGCAACGGCGTCCCGAGGCCCCCGCCGTCGCGGTGCAGCCGACCGTCCGGCTTCGGCCTGACGAGGCGGGGCTGTTATGGGCGCTGGCGCGCCGGCCGGTCGAGGGACTGGCCGCCGTCGCGCAACTGGAAGCGGCGGACCTCGACGGATTGGTCAGCGGGCCCATCCTGAGCCTGGCGGGCAGCCTGGTGGATGTCCCGCCCGAGGGGCTTCCGGAGTTGCTGCGCGAGCGTCTAAGTGAAGGAGAGCGCGCGCTCTTCGAGCGCGCCGCGCGGTCGGACGCCCCGGTGGCGGAGGCGGCTGATTGCGTCGTGACCATCAAACGGGATCGCGTGAAGCGGGATTTGGCGGCGGTCCAGGAAGAAATTGATCGCCTGGCGGCGGAGTCAGACGGCCACGCCAGGATCGACGCCCTCTGGGCGAAGAAGAAGGCGCTCTTGACGGCGCTTGATACGAACTAGGAGTCCGGCATTGTCCATCGAAGAAAAGTACGACGAGATTAAGCAGCTCATCACGCTCGGCAAGGAAAAGGGCTACCTCCTCTACGACGAGGTGAACGAGCTCCTGCCGGCGGACATCACCTCTTCGGAGGAGCTCGACGACCTGTTCAGCACGTTCGGCAGTGCGGGCATCGAGGTCGTCGATTCGGAGAAGACCTACCGGGACGAAAAGCTCGGGGGCGAGGGCGGCGAGGAGATGGATCTCGATCTCACGCCGGGCGCGCTCGACAAGACGAACGATCCGGTCCGGATGTACCTGCGCGAGATGGGCACGGTGCCGCTGCTCACCCGCGAGGGCGAAGTGGCGATTGCCAAGCGCATCGAGCAGGGCAAGCTTGCCGTTATCAAGTCGATCTCGCGGACGCCCAAGATCACTCAGGACGTCATCGAGATGGGCGAGCAGCTCAAGCGCGGCGAGCGCACGGTGCGCGAGCTCGTGGTCTTCAACGAGGAAGAGATCACGGACGAGAAGATCGCGGCGCGCCAGCGCGAGTTCCTGAAGCAGATCGATCGCGTCAGCACGGCGCTCGAGGCCGTCCAGAAGTTCGAGGAGAAGTACGCCGACGTCACGAAGACCGACAAGCGGAAGTTCCGCCGCGCGAAGTGGCGGATCGGCCGCGCGCGCGTCGAGCTCTCCCGCGCGATCCGCAAGATCGAGTTCACCGAGATGGTCAAACGCCGGCTCATCGACGGCATGAAGTCGGCCGTCGAGGACATCCAGGCCAAGCAGCGCGACGTGCGCCTGATCGATCAGAAGCTCGACGCGAAGGGCAAGCGGAAGCTGCGCGAGGAGGAGAAGAAGCTCCTGCTCAAGCACAAGGACGACTCGCGCAAGGAAATCCGCGAGATGGCGCGCAAGCTCGAGCAGACGCCCGAAGAGCTCACGCGGATGCTCCGCACGATCCTCGAGGGCGAGGCGCAGGCCGAGCAGGCCAAGAAGGAGCTCGTCGAAGCCAACCTCCGGCTCGTCGTGTCCATCGCGAAGAAGTACACGAACCGCGGCCTGCAGTTCCTCGACCTGATTCAGGAAGGCAACATCGGCCTGATGAAGGCGGTCGACAAGTTCGAGTACCGCCGCGGGTACAAGTTCTCGACCTACGCGACGTGGTGGATCCGGCAGGCGATCACGCGCGCGATTGCGGACCAGGCGCGCACGATCCGCATCCCGGTCCACATGATCGAGACGATCAACAAGCTCATCCGCACGTCGCGCGCGCTCGTCCAGGAGCTCGGCCGCGAGCCGACCTCCGAGGAGATCGCGCAGCGGATGGACATCCCGGTGTCGAAGGTCCGCAAGGTCCTGAAGATCGCGCAGGAGCCGATCTCGCTCGAGACGCCGATTGGGGAAGAGGAAGATTCGCATCTTGGGGACTTCATCCCCGACACGAACGTCGTGTCGCCGTCCGATGCGGTGATCAACCTCAATCTCAAGGAGCAGACCGACAACGTCCTCAAGACGCTCACGCCGCGCGAGGAGCGCGTGATCAAGATGCGCTTCGGCGTCGGCGAGGGCTCCGAGCACACGCTCGAGGAAGTCGGTCAGAGCTTCGCGGTCACCCGCGAGCGCATCCGGCAAATCGAGGCGAAGGCGCTCAGGAAGCTCCGCCATCCGTCGCGCTCTCGGCGTCTCAAGCCGTTCCTCGAGGGGCGATAAGGGCGGAGCGTGATCAAGTTTGAAGTTCAAAGTTCGAAGTTTGAAGTTCAAAGTACCCGCGTGCTCTCCGAACTTCGAACTTCTGACTTCGAACTTCAAACTTGACGAGCGACAGTTCCCCGGGGCCCCTAGCTCAGCGGTCTAGAGCTGCCGGCTCATAACCGGTTGGTCCCAGGTTCGAATCCTGGGGGGCCCACCAACCTCTGTCAAACGTCCGTCAAGTCCGAAGTCAAAAGTTCGAAGTTTGAAGTTCGAAGTTTCGCCGGGCTACACTCACTGGGCCAGCGTCCATTTCGAGGTTTCCGGATGCGTCGGGTTGCGATCGCGCTTTGCTCGGTCGGCCTGCTCGGCATAGTGCCCGCCGCTCAGCAACAGCCTCCCGTGTTCCGCGGCGGCGTGGATCTCGTCACGCTCGACGTCGCCGTCGTCGATCGCGACGGCAAGCCCGTCAAGGGGCTCACGCCCGATGACTTCGTCGTCACGCTGAACGGCGAGACGCGATCTGTGCGCGCGCTCGACTACCTCGAGTTCGGCGCGCTGTCGGAAATCACAGCTGAAGCGCCCGCACAAGTAAGCAACCAGGTCGCACCGGCCGCGCAGCGCCGCGGCGGCCGCGTGATCCTCCTCGTCGTCGACGACCTGTCGGCCAAGCCGGGGCCGCAGATGACCGGCCTGCGCACAGCCGCGCAGCGCATGCTCGAGACGCTCGATCTGGGCGACCTCGTCGGCCTCGCGACGACAAGCGGACTCGGCCCGTCGATCAACCCGACGCGCGATCGGACCGTGATCAAGACGGCGCTCGAGAGCCGCGAGGTCGTCGGGCGTTATGACGAGACGACGGCACCGTTCTACATCAGCGTACCGGAGGCGATCGAGATCAACCGCGTCGGTGGACAATCGTTTGCGCACGAGGCCGTCGACCTCGCCGCCAATAACACGACCTTCGCCAAGGTCGTCAACCGCGAATGTGCTTTGTTCCTGGCACCGGGGGAGCGCGCGGACGACACGTGCTCGGCCAAAGTGCAACGCTCCGCGGTCCATCTCGCCGAGAGCATCACCCACCGCGCGTCGGCCCAGCTCGCGGCGTACACGCACTTCATCGAGGCGCTCCGGCCTGCGCCGCAGCCGCGGGTAGTCATCGCGCTCTCCGCCGGCGTCGCGATGGGTGCGGACCGCGGCGATTTCTCCGAGCTCGATCCGGTCTCCCGCGCCGCGGCGAGGGCCAGCGTACAGTTCTACGCGCTGACGGAAGTGCCAGATGTGGTCGACATCGCCGACCTCACCTCCGAGCGCTCTGCCGCGCGACGCGAGGAAGGCGACTACTTCACGTCCGGTGTACAGACGGTGGCGGAGGCCGCGGGCGGCGAAGCCTTCAAGGTCGTTGGTCAGGCTGATCGCCTGTTCACGCGCGTCATCGCGGAGACGTCCGGGCTGTACCAGCTCGGCGTCGAGATGCCGACGGTGCCGCCCAAGGATGCGTTCCTCAACGCGAAGGTCAGCGTCCACCGGCCGGGCGTCACGGTTCGCGCAAATCCACACGCGTTAATGCCGACCACGGCTGGCGCGTCGGTGTCCATCGAGGACGCGCTGCAGCTACGGCTGGCGCAAGGCGGAACCGCGTTTGGCGTGCCGCTGACGTGCGCCACGGCACGGAGACGCGCCGACAGCGGTGACGCTGTCCAGCTTGGCGTCAGCCTGCGCGTCCCGGCGTCCGCGCCGGGTCCGCTCCTCATGCGATTCGCTCTCGTCGACGGGGCGGGCGCCGTCGCGAAAGCCGGCCAGCAAGAAGTCACGCAGACCGCCGCCGGCGACGACTACTGGCTCAGCTTCGCCGTGCCAGTCGACACTGGCCGCTATCGCCTCCGCGTGGCCGTGGCAGACCACGACCACCACGTTGGCGCCGTCGAGGAGGCCGTCGCTGCCGAATTGCCACGCGTCGGACGTTTTCGTTCGAGCGATCTGCTGACGACCTGGACGGCGCGAGACGGAGCGGCGCGGCTCCTGGCGTTGGACACGCTGCCGAAGACGGCAACCAACCTGCGCGTCTCGCTCGAGCTCTATCCCGCGACCGGCGACGCGCCTGGCTCGATCCGCGTCCGTCTGGACCTCACACCGGACGAGGCGACGGCGCCGCTCCTGACCCACGACCTCGTGCCGGCCGATCGCGGCGGCTGGCTTGCCGTGACCGGCGACATCCCGGTCAGCGCGCTGAGCGCGGGCGCGTACACCGTTCGCGCGACGGTGTTCGACGCAGGCACGGCCGTTGGATCGGTCATGACGCGGGTGCGCAAGCCGGACTGAGCCCCGGTCGCGGCGGCCCTTCGAACTTCGAACTTCGAACTTCAAACTTGACGAGCGACAGTTCCCCGGGCCTCCCAGTGTTCCCGCAGTTCCTTGTTGAACTCGGTCCAGCGTTCCTCCGGAAAGAAGATCCTCGCGCCCTCGAGCTCGACGCGGCGACGCGTCCCGGGAATGACGTCCGCCAGCCATCGCGACCACTTCACGTCGAAGTAGACGTCGTCGGTTCCCCACACGATCAGTGTCGGCGCCGTCAGGCTCTTCAACTGCCCTTCGACGGCCCGCGTGTGGCGGTTGTCGAACGCCGCGAGAAAGCGCTCCAGATCGCGCGTGCGCTGCTCCGTCCTGACGAATGGACGCAGATACCGATCGATGCTGTCGTCCGAGACGAGCTCGGGGCGCTCGTACGCCGGCCCGAGCGCCTCAGGCGACCGATACACGCGCGGATCCGCCAGCATCGCCTCGAGCGCTCCGCGGAGGCCGCCAGTGGCGGCCATTGAGAGAAACGGCTTGAACGCTTCGGGCGGCCAGTTGTCGTGCGCGTCGCAGTCGGTCAGCGTGAGACTCCGGATGCGCTCCGGGTGCGTGGCGGCGAAGATCTGCGCGATCCCGCCGCCGCTGTCATTGCCGACCAGATCGACCTGCTCGACGTGCAACGCGTCGATGAATTCCTCGAGCATCCGCGCGTTGGCCGTCGCCGACAGATCCTGCGTGGGCGCAGTCTCGGTCTCCCCGTGTGCCAGCAGATCGATCGCGATGCAGCGTCGGATATCCGAGAGATGCGCGAGCTGATGCCGCCAGAGATAGCTGTTCAGCAGCACGCCGTGGACGAACAACGCCACGGGGCCTTCGCCTTGCTCGAGATAGCTGATGCGTCCAGAAGGCGTTTGGACGCTTCGTCGCGTGGGGACTGACGTGAGCGCTTCCATGGTCAGTTCCTCCTCGCCGCGCCGGCCTGCGCCTCGTTCAGCTTCCGAGCGCAATCGTCGCAACAGACCTCGACGGTCTTGCCGCCGACGGTCACCTTGATCGCATTCGCGTCCAGTTCGGCGTCACACGCCGCGCATGTCTTCACTTTCATGACGTCCTCCGTGCGTCCCGGAAATCGGGCACAGCGCGATTACGCCACGCGGTGACAGACCGTCGCTGTCAGGTTCTTTAGCGATCTTTAACGACGGAGCGCGGCCTGCCGGAACTCGGTCGGCGTGCGGCCGTAGACCGCGCGGAAGGCGGCCGTGAAGTGACTGTGGCTGGAAAACCCGAGGTCGAGACTGAGCGACGTCAGATCGTCGTATTGCGCGAGCAGATCGAGCGCTCTCGCCAGGCGCAGCCGGAGCTGGTACCGGTACAGCGGGAGGCCTTCGACCTGCTGGAAGACTTGCGTGAGATACACCGGCGAGCACCGCACGTGTCTGGCGATCTCCGCGAGCGTCCAGCGTCGCGCCAGATTGCCGGCGAGCACGAGCTTGGCGCGATCCACCAGTCGTTGGCGTCCCACGCTCGCGCCGGGCGCATGCGACGTCCGTGGCCCCAGCGCGCGCTGCGCCAGCGTGAGCGTCAGGCTCTCGGCCTCCAACGGCTCGGCGATCTGGTGACGCAGGCTGTGCCGCAGGACCGCGACCAGCGCTTGAGCTCGCGCGTCGATCCGCAGACGCTGCCGGCGGAAGGTGAGCCGCGCACCGTCGCCGAGCAACGAGCGAGGCGCCAGTTCGCGAAGTTGCCCTTCGTCGACCGTCACCGACAGGCTGGCGTCGCCGCCGGCCACCGGATGACTCACGCGGTACGCTTCGTACGCGTTGAAGAACACCACCTGGTTGCTCTCGGCCACGGCGTCGTCGTTCCCGAGATGCCGCACGTAGACGCCTCGATACGGGAACACCAGCTGCGTCGTGACCGTGTGCTCGTCAGCGCTCGGTCCGCGGAGGTTTCCCTCACAGTCGCCATCACGCACTGTGACCGTTGGCGTGGCCAGGAGAGGTTGAACTGTGTTCACTTGGGCGCCTGACGCGGAAGCGCGAGCCAGTCGGTGATGAAGGACGTGACGTCCTGACCCTCCGGTCGCACCGCAAACAGGAACCGCTGGCCGTCGCGTGTGACGACGTACGGATGACCATCGCCCGTGAGCCGTGTTCCGAAGAGCCGCGCCAGCGATAACACGCGCGGAATGGCGAGATCGATCTTGGCGGCCATCATCGAGCCGTCCGGTGCAAGAAAGAACAGCTCCCGGCCGTCGCCACCCCAGCGCGGCGAATTCCCGCCGTCAACCGACACCGGCACAACCGCGCCGCCAGACATCGGCCGCAACACCACTTGCATCTTCCCCGACGCGTCGGTTTGGTACGCGACAAACCGGCCATCGGGCGAGATCGCCGGCTGCGACGTGCGTGCCGGGGATGTCAACCACGGCGTCGTCGAGTGCGCGGTGTCGAGGTTCACCCTCACGAGATCGCGGCCGCCGCTCGTGTAAAGAATCGCCAGCTCCTTCGGGTTCGGCAGGAACTCGGGTGTCGTCACGTTGCCGCTGGTTCCGTCGATGACGAGCTGGTCCTGACCGCTTCCGTCGGCCGCGCGTTGAAACAGCGCAAACGGTCCCTGCCGATTCGAGTTGAAGATGATGGTTCGGCCGTCTGGTGAAAACGCCGGATCGTATTCCGACGCTGTCGGCGTGCGGGTCAGTGGCTGCAGCGAACCGCGCTCGAGATCGAAGACCCAGATGTCGGGACTCTGACCGCGTCTGACGGAATGGGACACCGCGAGCTGTTTCCCGTCGGGGCTCAGGTTCAGGTTGGTGAACGCGCCTGCCGGACCCACCGACTTCAATGGATTACCATCGCGATCGAACCAGGTAAGCTGCGCGGCCGGCTCGTCACGAGAGGTGAACAACATGGCGCCGTCGTTTGACACCCGAAAATTTGCCTCGCGGGTTTGAACGTAAGCCGGCACGTATTCGTCGAGAACCTTGAAAGGATCGCCTTGCAGCGTCAGCGACGCGGCATCGATCCGTTGCGCGAGCAGCAGTCCGCTGCGCCTGAAGAGCAGATACCCGCGATTGTAGATGGCTTGCGACTCGGAGGGCCCGATCACGCCGCTCGGACCAGCCGGATCTATAGACGCGTACCGGATTTCGGACGAATTCTTCGTAACCGCGAGGTAGATGAACCGCCGTCCGTCCGGCAGGAACGACGGGCTCCAGTGCGCCTGGTCTCCGGAGGCGAGCGCGGTGACTTGCCGATCGTTGCCGCAGACTCGCACGCCCTTTCCGCCGCTATAGAGAATCGTGTCGTCAGGAGCCCATGCGGCGGGAGGGTATGCTGCAGCTGGCAGCTCACATCGGGGTGTCAGCACACCCGTCACTAAGTCGAGGGTCTTCAGCTTGCCGTCGGCAAAAAAACCGATGCTCCGGCTATTTGAGGACCAGAAGACCGTCTGGGCGCCATCCGTGTCAGGCAGCTCGCGCCACTCGAGGTGCGCCAGCTCGCGGATCCACACTCTGTCCACGCCCTTCGCGCGCAGGACAAATGCCAAAGCCTGACCGTTGGGCGCGAACGCGGACCCTAGCATCTGCGTGTTTGCGGGGATCGGGAACAGAAACCGGCCGGCCGGCAACGCCGTCGCCGGTGCCGAACGTGGACGCCACCCGAGCGCGACGATGAGCGCGACGCCGAGGAGGGTGGCGAGCGCCCACGGCACCATGCGCATCGCGCGGCTTGATGACGACGCCGTCCGCGCGACCGTTGCGTCGGCGCTTCGGCTCGCGCCTTCGATTTCCAGGCGCGCGTCGCCGATGTCACGCAGCCGGCGGCGGGGATCGCGCTCGAGACAACGCGCGATCAGCTGTCGCAGGCCCAGTGGCGTTTCGGATGGCAGCGTCGACAGATCGACGTCCTGGCGCAGCACCGCCGCAAGCGTTTCGGTGACCGTCTCGGCGTGAAACAGCCGGCGACCGGTCAACAACTCGTACAGGACGACGCCGAATGCCCAGATGTCGGCGCGTTTGTCGACGGGCTTGCCCTTCGCCTGTTCAGGCGACATGTACGCCGCGGTCCCGAGAATCGCGCCGTGCATCGTGGCCGCCGGCGACGTGACGGTCGACGCGGCGCTTGCTTCGGACATGCTCGCCGGGTCGAGCGCCTTGGCCAGGCCGAAGTCGAGCAGCTTCACCGCGCCATCGTCGCGGACTCTGATGTTGGCGGGCTTCAGATCGCGATGGATGACGCCGGCTTCGTGTGCGGCCTCGAGCGCATCGATGATCTGGCGCGCGATCGCGATCGCGTCCTCCGAGGGGATCGGCCCGCGGCTGATCGTTTGCGCGAGATCCTGGCCGGGAACGAGCTCCATAACCAGCGCCTGGACGTCTGGCGTGTCCCCCGAAACAACGCCGTAGATCGCCGCGATGTTGGGGTGGTTGAGCGACGCGAGGGTGCGCGCCTCACGTTCGAAGCGCGCGAGCCGCTCGCGATCGTTGGCGAAGACGTCCGGCAGGATCTTCAGCGCGACATCCCGTCCCAGCTGTGTGTCCCGCGCGCGATAGACCGCGCCCATTCCCCCTTCGCCGAGCTTGGCGAGGACCCGATATGGACCGATGTCGGTGCCTACCATCGCGTCCTGACCACGGCTACGGGGGATCCACCGTAGCTCGCGCTCGATACGTACGCGAGCGGAGGTGGACCGCCCTGGCCAAGCAGCGAGACGACCTCGTACGCGCCCAGACGGGAGCCAGGGGTCACGGGTGACCGGCATTGTATCGAAGGCCTGCGCCGCCGCGGGCGCAGGCGCGCCCGCCTCGGCGGTCGAGAGCTGCCGGCTCATACCTCCGGTTCGAATCCTGGGGGCCCGCCACTTTGCGCGTCCGGGTTTCGTAGATTGTGAAATCTTTCACAATATTCCCGGAATTTCTCTGACCGCCGCGCCGACGCGGCATCGCGGTCCTCCGCAGATCGCCCGCCAATCGCCCCCGCGCGACTGGCACTGCCGTTGCTTTACTCCGCAAGTGGCCCCGAGGCATTGTCGCCCGCGCAGCCGGCCCACCCCGACCACGCGCCCCGCCATCACCTCGGGACCGAGAGTCGAGGAGGTTGTCATGTCTACCCTCACCGTTGAAAGAGAAGAAAAGAAGCAGCCCCAGCCCCGTTTCATGGAGCCCTTCCGCTCCGAGTACTTCGAGAACCCGTTCCGCCTGATGCGCCGGTTCTCGCACGAAATGGATCGGATGTTCGAGGACTTCGGGTTCCGGCCCCGCTTCTTCGAGACCAACATCGAGCCCGCTGTCTGGGCGCCGAACGTCGAGGTGCTCGAGAAAGAAGGGAAACTGATCGTTCGTGCCGAATTGCCCGGCCTGACGAAGGACGACGTCAAAGTCGGCGTGACCGATGAAGTGCTCACGCTCGAGGGCGAGAGGAAGCAGAAGAAGGAAGAGAAGCGCGAAGGCTATTTCCGGTCCGAGCGCAGCTACGGCGCGTTTTATCGCGCCATCCCGCTCCCTGAAGGTGTCAAGGCCGAGGCCATCGTGGCCAACTTCAAAGACGGGGTGCTCGAAGTGGCGATGCCGCTCGTGAAGGAAGAGAAGAAGGTCAAGAAGGTCGAAGTCCACCAGATGTAGCCTCCGGCTTCCGGGCCGTCGCGTCGCGAACAATCCGCGCGACGGCCCGCGTTCTGTTCGGGACAACGCCTTCGTTCCCGAGGCCGTCTAATTTCCCGTGCTGTTCAGGCTCGCCTGCATCCTGGCCGCGCTGCTCCTGCCATCCGCTTCGGCGGTCACGCAACAAACCGCCACTGAAACGTCCGCGTCATCGCGGGTCGCCCGCTGGCGCGAGGACCTCACCGCTCTCGCGCGCGAGTTTCCGGAAAAGCAATTCGACTTCTCAAAGCTCTATCCAAACCGGACGTTCCAGTCGGGGCTGGCCGCGATCGAGCGCAACTTGACGAATTCCAGCGACGCCGACGTGGTGCTCGGCTTGATGCGCCTCGTCGCCACTCCGCATGTCGGACACACCAACGTCCAGTTGCCGTCGACGGCAGCCGTCGCGCTGCGCCGGTTGCCTGTGGCCTTCACATGGTTTGCCGAAGGATTGGCGGTCACTGCGGCTACCGACCCGCTGCGCTCCGCCATCGGACGACGCGTGGTGAGAATCGGGACGCTGTCGCCAGAGGAGCTGGAGGCCGCCGTCGCACCGTTCATCTCCTATGAAAACCAGCCGTCGCTGCGCCAGCAAAGCCCGACGTTCATGGCGACCGAGGAGGTGCTTCGCGCGATCGGCCAGATCGGCGCTGACGGGCGCGTGGCAATGGTGCTCGCGGGACCGGAGGGACAGACGGAGACGATCAGCGTCGCGCCGGATCCATCGCCCCGGCCGATCCTCGTCACCGCGTACGACGCCCTGAAGATTCCAATTCCGCTCGCGCGAAGACAACCGAACGCGTACTACTGGTTCGAGTACTTGAGCGACGCGAAGGCCCTGTATGTGCAATACAACCGATGCGCGAACGATCCCGCGAAGCCGTTTGCAGATTTCGCCCGCGACCTGTTCGCGTTCGCCGACGCGCATCCGGTCGATCGCGTCGTCGTGGATTTGCGGTACAACGGCGGCGGCGATTCGCGCGTCATCACGCCGCTCGTCGATGGGCTGCGCAGCCGGAAACCTCTCACCAGGCACGGACATCTGTTCGCGCTCACCGGCCGCGCGACGTTTTCATCAGGCCTCCGGGCGGTCAGGAGCTTTCGTCAGGATCTGGGAGCGATCCTGATCGGCGAACAGCCAGGCGAGAAACCAAATTCCTATACCGAGGTCGGAACGATTGTGCTGCCGAACTCGAAGGTGGTCGTTCAGTACTCGACGAAGTTCAATCACCTCGTTAGCGGCGATCCCAGCACATTCGATCCGGATGTGCCCGTGCCCAGGACGCTGAGTGAACTGCTGACCGGACGCGATGCCGTGCTCGAGTCGGCGCTCCGCTACAAGGGATAGTCACTCACGCGGCGTTACGCGCGCCGCATCAGCCGTGACGCGATGACAAGCGCGACGCCATACATCGCGAGCGCCACGAACAGCGTCGCCGCCGTCGCCACCGCAAAGCCGCCCACGGCCAACTGGATGCCGCCGGCCAGGAGCACGGGATAGACGAGCCATCCAAACTCGCGCCACCTGGTGCGGCGCCCAACAGCGGCAAGGAGCAGCGCCGCGACCGACAGCACGCCGGTCCGCATCGACGTCATACGGGCGGGCGTGCCGGCGACGGTTGGACCCAGCCAGAGCAACACCGCACCTCCGACCTGGACGAGCGCGAGCGCGTTGAGCGTGACGCGGCCCGTCGCCGCCAGCCAGGCCGGCTTCGACGTGGACCAGGTGGCGCCCAACAGTGCCGCTCCGACAATTGCCATCAGCACGAGACCCGACGACACCGACAGCGCCGGCCACCGGTCCGGCGTGACCAGCCACACGCCGGCCGTCGCGGTGAAGAGTCCCGATCCAATCGCGGCGACGAGCGCCAGCAATGCGGCGTGCAGAGCGATGGCGGCTGACCCGAGTCGATCGCTTCCCCACACGGCCGCGACGGCGAGTCCCGCGAACACCAGGCTGGCGGCAGGTTCGGACAGCAGCTGCGACGCGCCGACGACCAGGTACGCGAGCGCGACAGACGTCGCGGTGTAGAAGTTGCGCCCGGCGCCCTGATGCGGCAGCACGCGCGCGAAACCGAGTCCATAGAGGCCGGTGCCTGCAACAACCATCACGACGCCTAGCGCGGCGACACCGGCGCTGGTAATCTGCCCCGCTCCGGCCACCAACCCGACGAGACAGATTGGCACCGCCACCAGCGCCTGCACGGCATCGAAGACGCGGGCGCCCGCCGTCTGACGCAACGCGCGGATCACAAACGGCGCCGTCGCCACCGCGAGCAGCAGCCCGAGCACGCCGATCACGACGCCAGGAGATTCGAGCGGCGGCTGGCGCAGCGCGCGCGCCGTCAATCTCGCCGCGAGCAGAATCTCTGCGAGCCCCGCTGGCCAGGCGAGCCAGCGCCAGCCGCGCGTCTCGCCGAGCAGCCATGTGGCCGCAACCACGCCCATCGCGGCGAGCGCGAACGGGCCGGTCGCGTCCGTCGCGATGGCGAGCGAAGGCGCGAGCGCGGCCGCGCCAACGGTCGCCAGGCCGGCAAGGACCTGGAGTTGCCGATCCCACGCGACCGCCAGAGCGATCACGCTCAACAGTCCCAACGTGGCGGCCGCCGTGGCTGCCGAGAAGAACTGAAATCGCGTCGTCGCTTCCCAGAGCAGCGGCAGACCGATCGCGACGGCGGCGAGTCCGTGAAGCAGCCGGCTCATCGAGCTCGGCGAGCCGGGGTAACGATCGGCAGCGCCGAGCCAGACCGCGGCGTACGCAAGCCCAAGGACCGCCCCGGTACGGCCAGGCACGAATCCGGATTCCGAGAGGGCCCGAAGCAGGAACGCGCCCGCGAGCACGATGAACGTCCGGCCCAGGAGCGGCAGCGCGCCCGCCATCGACGCGCGAGCCGAATGGACGTCGTTGGCGTGGACCAACGCGGGTGAGGTGCGGTCGTCTCCCGGTGTGCCCCGCTCGATCGCGCTCAGCCGGATCGACTGGCCGGCGACGGCTTCCTCGAGCGCACGGAGTCTCGCCTCAATCTCGGACAGCCGGCTCGACATTGGTGCCCCCGAGCGCGGCGTGATGCGTGTCTTCCCATGGCGGCAGGATGCGCAACAGCACCGCGAGGATGACGAACGGCAGCAGTGTGATCAAAATGGCCGGCAGCAGGCCCTCGCGCGTGGCGAAACCCATCTTGTACGTCGTGTAGCCCAGGAAGCTCTTCGAGAAGAGCTGTCCGCCGATGACGACGTTCCAGCGCATGGCGAAGATGCCGACCAGGGTCAGCGAGCCGGCGGCAACGTAGATGAGACGCCGCGTGCGTTCCGCGAGGGCCTTGACCTGCACCCAGCCGAGGAGCGCGATCGGCACGAGCGTGCCCAGCGCGATTTGCAGCACGATCTGCGACGTGAAGAGCCGCGTCTTCACCATGAAGTCCAGCGCGCGGAACGACTCGTCGGCTTCGTAGATGCGGTGGATGAGATCCAGCATCTCGAGCGAGAAGTCGATGATGAAGGCGTACAGGAGGTACTGCGCGATCGTGTCGAGACACGCCATGTCGACCGGCACCTTGCGCAGCCGGCTCAAGCCCGCGTAGAGCAACATCACGATCGCGATGCCCGACACCATCGCGGAGAAGATGAAGACGACCGGCATCAGCGGGCTCGACCACCACGGGTTGGCCTTGACCGATCCGAAGATGAAGCCGACGTAGCCGTGCAGCAGGAATGCCGACGGGATACCGATGATCGTCAGCAGGTATCCCAGGCGGCTGTCGATGCGGAGTGCTTCGGGACTGATGTCGTCGGACCACAGCGTCAGGAATCCGTACAACGCCCGCTTGACGCCGGTGCTCGCCCGCCGCGTCAGCACCAGCTCACGCCGATAGTCGAACCAGATCTCCAGAAGAAGGACGACCATCAAGTACCAGAGATAGACGAATCCGAACATCGCCATGGCCGACGATCGATGAGGCGTGAGGTACATCTCGAACGATCGCTCCGGGTGACCGAGATGCATCTGCAGCGGCAGCGGCGCGACGATCAGAAACGCGAGGGCGGTGAGCAGCGCCAGACGGTACGTCGGACGCACCGCCGTGACGTTGAACACGCGCTCGAGCGACGCGAGGATGAAGGCGCCGGCGACCAGCCCCGTGATGAACGGGTAGAGCACGATGAGCACGCTCCACTGCAGGTCGACCTCGTTGGGATAGATGAAGCCCTGAACGCCTGGCATGTCGTTCCCCCTAGCGCACTGAGCCGTCGAGTCCGTTGTAGTAGACCTTCGCGCCTGTCGCCATCTGCGGTTTCAGCACGTGGACCTTGTGCGTCCGCAGGTACTCGTGCACGGGGTCCTTCGGATTCTTCAGGTCGACGAGTTGACGCGCGCCGGTCGGACACACCTCGCAACACGCGGTGGTCAGGCCCTTGGTGATCCGGTGATAGCAGAGCGTGCACTTGTCGGCCGTGTGCGATCGCGGATCGATGTAGCGGCAACCGTACGGGCAGGCCTGCACGCAGTACCGGCACCCGAGGCAGCGCGATTTGTCGACCAGGACCACGCCGTCGGGACTTTCGAACGTCGCACCCACCGGACACACTTGCACGCAGGGCGAGTGCGCGCAGTGATTGCAGAGCTTCGGCACGAAGAAGACCTTGACGTCGTCGCCGGCTGAGTCGATCGCCGGAAAGCCGTCATACCCGCCGTTGGGCGAATCGACGATCGGATGCTCGAAGTCGTCGCCGCGAACCTGGTAGCGTTCGACCCACGTGCGGAATGCCCCGGGCTCGTTCGGTACGTCGTTCTCGGCCTTGCACGCGCGCACGCAATTGCCGCAGCCGATGCACTTGTCGATGTCGATGAGCATGCCCCACCAGTGCTCCGTGACGTCGTAGTTGGGGGCCTGCTCGGGCGCGCCCTGGACGACGAAGTCCCAGGCGAGTGACGCCGCGCCGGTCAACGCGATGAACTTCCCGGCATCGGTGAGAAAGGCGCGGCGGGTCGAATCCATCGGCGAGCGTCCTCCGTCACTGAATCTTCGGATGGTGCGGCTGGTGACACGCCGTGCACTCGGCGTCCCCTGCGTGATCCGCAATCACCACTTGCGGAAACCAGTCGGGACGTCCGGCCAGCTTCGTGTGGCACGTCGCGCAGAGCTTTCGGCTGTCCAGCTTGGCGGGGAGCGGATCCAATTCCCCTGAAGCGTGCTTGCCCAGAGGGCCGTGGCAGGCCTCGCAGCGCACCGGCGCGTGTTTGCTGGGCTGACGCTCCTCCATCACCCCGCCGTGGCAGTCGGCGCACGCGGACTCGCCGGCATACGCCGCCGGCCGCGCGCGGACGTCGTCGAGGGCGCCCGCGCGGAAGAAGCCATACCGGCCAAAGTCGGCGGGCACGAGCACGCTGCGGACAAGCAGGAATGCGACGAAGCCGATGCCGAAGAGCGCGGCAACGCGGAGGACGTGGTCGTAGTGCCGGGGTCGGCGCGCCATCGATCGCTCCAGAGCGGCGGGAAGACTCAGGATTCGCCGCTCGCGAGCCCCGGGTGCAAGAATCGCACCGGCGTACGCAGTAAAGAGCCACGCTCGTCGCCGAGCACGCACTATACTGCGCTACCGCCAGCGGCCGGGCATTTCCGGGGCAACCGCGGGAAAATTCCGATTCGCAGCTGGTCCGTTATAGTGCGAGCCATGGCGTTCGCCCCGCGACTGCTGGCGTGGCTGGTGAGCGCAGTGCTCGCCGCCGCGTCACTCGGGTGCGGGTCGAGCCCTTCCGCGCCGAGCGGCGCGGGCGCGACCGACTTCGCCGGCCAGTTCAACCTGCTCTGGACGACGTTCGATCAGAACTACTCGTACTTCAACTACAAGGCCATCGACTGGAACGCCATTCGCGCGGAGTTCCAGCCACGCGCCACGTCGGTGGCGAATCAGGCGCAGTTCAACACGATCGCGCAGGAGATGCTCGGCCGCCTCCACGATCAGCACGTCGTGATCACCGGTCCCGGGACGACCCTGAGAACCTATGTCCCGCCTTACTTCGTCAACTGGGACGACGGCGTGTGGCGCCAGTACCTCGCGCGCGGCAATTCGACTGCCCGCGGGGGCGTGGTGTCAGCCGTGATCAACGGCGTGGCCTACGTGGCCGTGACATCGTGGAACCCGAACGTCGTCGGCACCAACGACCTCGACGCGGCGCTCGACGCGTTCATGGACCGGCCGGCGTTGATCGTGGACGTCCGCATGAACGGCGGCGGCAACGATCAGATCGCGTTTCAGTTCGCCGGCCGCTTCGCGACCGCGACCACCACGTCGGGCTTCGTCCAGACGCGCAACGGCCCGAACCACGGCGATTTCACGCCGCTCCAGCCGCGCACGTTCTCTCCTCGTGGCGTGCCCTACACGCGCCCCGTGGTGCTGCTGGTCGGCCGCCTCTGTCTCAGCAGCAACGAGAGCTTCATTGCCGCCATGCGACAGCTGCCGAACGTCACCGTCGTCGGCGACACCACGGGAGGCGGCAGCGCCAACCCGAAGACCTTCACGCTGACGGCCGGGTGGACGTTCACCGTGTCGAGCTGGATCGAGTATCTGGTTGACGGCCAGGGGATCGAGGACCACGGCATCGCGCCGTCGGTCTTCGTGCCGGCGTCGGCGGCCGACTTCGCCAGCGGCCGCGACCCCGTGATCGACTGGGCCCTCGCGCACTTCACCGGAGGTTCGAACTTCTGACTTCAAACTTCTAACTTGATGTTCAGCCTCCCCTCCCCTACGCTACTCCGCGGCAGCGTGCATACGCGCCAGTGCCTACGCCCAGTGCCTGGTGCCTGCCCTCCTGGAGGATGCGATGGTCATCAAGCGGGTCAATCCGATCTCGGCGGCGAAGATTGGCGGCGTGTTGTACGCACTGTTGGGCCTCGTGATCGGCGCGTGTGTCTCGGTCGTCGCCCTGCTGTTCAGCGGCGCGATGGCCGCGGCTTCGGATCAAGCCGGCGGCTCGACGTTCGGCATGCTGTTCGGCGCCGGCGCGATCATCATCATGCCGATCTTCTACGGCGTGATCGGGTTCATCATGACGCTGATCTCCGCGGCGCTCTACAACGTCGCGTCGAAGATCACGGGCGGCGTCGAGATCGAAGCGGCCTAGCGCGGAGCGTGGCGTGCGTGGATTTCTGAAGGTCGTGATTGTCGCGGCGGTCCTGATCGGCGCCGGGTGCGAATCGGCCCCGGAGTCATCGGGGCCGCCGCCCTCGCCGTACCAGGCCGGCGAGCATCCAAAGATGAACGGCGAGAAGGACGGCGTCGTCGTCCCGGTGATCAACGTCTGGAACACGGTGCCGCCGAGCGAGGCCGTGTGCACCATGCAGCACGGCGCGCTCGTCACCGTCATGGAGACGAAATACAACCCCGCCGACAAGCACTGGTGGGCGAAGATCGACAGCGGCGGCAGCTGCGCGGGCTGGGTGCCCGAGACCTCGCTCAAGAAATAACCCTGACCAAAGGATACCGATGAACGTCACGAGAGTACGAGTGTGGATCGCGGCGGCGCTGACCGTCGCGGCGCTGGGCGTGGCGCGGCAAGCCGCCGCGCAAA
This sequence comes from Vicinamibacterales bacterium, assembly GCA_035279905.1. GTDB lineage: Bacteria > Acidobacteriota > Vicinamibacteria > Vicinamibacterales > SCN-69-37 > DATEGZ01. The sequence goes on along the minus strand of DATEGZ010000060.1, from coordinate 14,585 downwards.
CGGATGAGATCCAGGTCTACACGGGCGGACTGGCCGATCCGGGCGTCTTCAACCTCACGCTGCACAACAACGTCGTCGCCAAGGGCCTCACGACGCCGGCGTTCCCGGGGGCGGTGACCGCCGACAAGTCGTGGAACGGCGTGCCCGAATGGGCCTACGGCGTCACGCGCTGGTTCGAAGCGGGCTTGTATCTGCCGCTCTACAGCCGGGACCACGAACAGGGCTGGGGGCTCGACGGCTTCAAGCTGCGGACGCTGTTTGCCGTCCCGGATGCCGACCACCGCAAATTCGTCTACGGCTCCAACTTCGAATTCAGCTTCAACGCGAACCGCTGGGATACCGCGGGGTTCACGTCCGAGATCCGGCCGATCGTCGGGTGGCATCTCTCGAAGGTCGACATCTTCGTCAACCCGATTCTCGACACCGCGTATGACGGGTTTGGCAACCTGGATTTTGCGCCGTCGACGCGGGTGGCCTACAACGTGAGCAAGACGTGGGCGCTGGCGCTGGAGGAATATGCGGACTTCGGCCCGGTCAAGCACTTCAACCCCGTCAGCGAGCAGTCACACCAGCTCTACGGCGCCTTTGACTGGAGCGGGGCGCTGGACGTCGAGGTAGGCGTCGGGGTCGGGCTGACCAGCGGTTCGGACAAGTTGACATTCAAGGTCATTCTCTCGAGGGATTTGAACAAACCGCGCAAAACGGCGAAGTGATTTGAACACCTGCCCGGAACGTGGAACACTTACCGCGGTGCTGCCAGCGTTAGCGACTCTGATCGCCCTCCAACAACTCGATACAGCGGCGGATGCGGCTCGAAAGCGGCTGAACGAGCTGCCCGGGGCCGAGCAGGCCCTGGCCTCGCAGCTTTCCGCCGCGGCCGCGGCCGTCGAGGCCGCGAAAACGCGGCTCACCGCCAATCAGACCGCGCGGCGGGCGCTCGAGAAGGACGTCGCCGGGGTCGACACGCGCCTCGCGCGTTTCGACGACCACAAGGCCGCGGTCAAGACCAACCAGGAGTACACGGCGCTGCTCCACGAGATCGCCACCGCGAAGGCGGAGAAAGACGGCATCGAGGAGAAGATCCTCGGCCTCATGGAGGAAGCCGACGCGATCGCGAGCGACCAGAAGACCGCCGAAGCCGCGCTGGCCCAGACCAGGAAAGACGTCGATCAGGCGCGCGCGGCGATGACGAAGGAGCGCGCGACACGCGAGGACGAGCTCGCTCGGCTCACGCACGATCGCGAGCTCGAGGCCAAAGGCCTCGACAAGGCGCTGCTCGCGCGCTACGAGCAGCTGCTCAAGCAGCGGCGCGGCATTGCCGTGGCTGAGATGACCGGCGAGATGTGCGCGGCGTGTCACGTGCGCCAACGGCCACACATCGCGCAGCTGATTCGGCAGAACGTACAGATTCTGCAGTGCGAAAGCTGTCAGCGCATCCTGTACTTCAAAGCTCCGTGAAGGCCTTCACGGCATTCATCGACGGCGGCGCGCGCGGCAATCCCGGACCGGCGGGCTGGGGCGCGTTGATTCAGTCGGCGGAGGGCGAGACAATCGCCGAGCTCCACGGCGGCATCCCGCACGCCACCAACAACGTCGCCGAGTATCAGGGGCTGATCGCCGCGCTCTCATGGGGCGTCGAGCACGGCGCAACGGTGATGGCCATCCGGTCGGACTCGCTGCTCCTCGTGCAGCAGATGCGCGGCGTCTACAAGGTGAAGCACGAGGGGCTCAAACCGCTCTACGGCCAGGCGAAGCTCCTGGCGCACAAGATCGGCCGCGTCACCTACGAGCACATCCCGCGCGAGAAGAACAAGGACGCCGACCGGCTCGCCAACCAGGCGATGGATGAGATGATGAGCTGACCCATGTCGGACGATCGGAAATATCGTCAGCGCGGCTACCAGGACAGCGACCGGAGCAACCGGCCGCCGCGAAGCGAGGGCGCGCCGAAGAAGCCTGTCGAGCCGCGCGATCCGAGGATCCCGCGCGACCCGCGCGTGCCCAACATGCCGGGCTTTCGCGAGGTCTTCCGGTGCGCGCGCTGCGGGCACCTCGAGAGCCCGTCGGTCGCGTCGCTGAGCAAGTGCGGCAAGTGTGGCGTCGATCTCCACGCCTGCATTCACTGCGCGTCGTTTGACTCCGGCGCGCGCTTCGAGTGCCGCGAGAAGATTCCCGCGCGCGTCAGCCCGAAGGACACCGCCAACAGCTGCACGCTCTTCGCGCCCCGTATGCAGGTCGAGCGCGAAACGGGCTCGACGCCATCCTCGTCCGGGCAGTCGTCGGCCAAGAAGGCCCTCGACGACCTCTTCAAGTTCTAAGTTTTCAGTTCTAAGTTTTAAGTTCTAAGTTTCAAGTTTGATCGCCGCCGCCATTCGTCCCGTGCGCGATCCTTCCGCGCGGTACGAAAAGCAGTCGTCCGGATGATCGATCGTGCAGTGATGTGCCACCGCGATCGACGCGGTCGGAATGCCCGCGCTTTCGAGCTGATCGACGTTCGCCTGGAGCAGGTCGAGCTTCCAATGACCGGGACCGTCTTCGGCGAACCACGCCGCGGCGTCCGGTGTCATGCCCAAGAACGATGTCCGCACGACGTCGTCGACCTGATAGCAGCACGGGCCGGCGCTCGGGCCGATGGCGGCCACCAGATCGGCGGGGTCGATCCCGAGATCCTCGATCGCGTCGATCGTCGCCGATGCCACGGCCGCGCACGTGCCGCGCCAGCCGGCGTGGATCGCGGCTGCGACGCGGTGCCGCCGATCGCCGATCAGAATCGGGACGCAGTCGGCGACGCGGACCGACGCCGCGCGCGACGGATCGATCGTGACGATCGCGTCGGCCTCCGGGTTTCCCACGATCGGTGTGTCGGGGGTGACGACCACGACCGTGCGGCCGTGGACCTGACGCACGCGGACGACGGCATCGGCGGCGACGCCGAGGGCGCTTCCCAGCCGCTCGAAATCGCGCGCCTCGTCCTGGCGGAACGCCAGATCGCGCGTGGTGAAGACATGCGGCGCGACGCCCGCGAGCTCGCGCGCGACGAGCACGCGCCCGGCCGGGCCGTGCTGCCAGTCGAATCCGTTGTCAACCAGGGTGTCCACGGGAAGGCCGCGTGACCTCGATTCGTCAACCCCAGGCGTCATCGCGGCTTCGCGACCAGCCGCGCGCGCCCGTGACTGCAGTCTAACCCGTCTCGATGCTTCACGTTGCCGTGACGCGCGCCCGCGCGCCGTTCTGGCCGCCCGCTTGCTCTCCCATCACGTGCCGGACGAGCCGGCGGAGGCACAAACGATGACGGTGAAGTTCTTCGCAAACGACAAGGGCAACCCTCCAGGCAAGCTGGCGGACGCCGAGCTGCACTTTTCAGGCGGACCCATCGACGGGCTCAAGCTCGTCGGGTTCGCCGTCTGGGAAAGGAAGGGCGGCGGCCGCAACGTGACGTTCCCCGCGCGGCAGTACACCGTGAACGGCGAGCGCCGCAGCTTCTCGCTGCTGCGGCCCATCGCCGACGGCAAGGCGCAGGAGCGCGTGCGCGATGTGATTCTCGATGCGTACCGGGAGCACGAGGCGGCGATCGCAGAAGCGGAGGCGGTGTAACCATTGGGACATTGGGCTATCGGGCTATTGGGGCCGTCGCTGCTCAATAGCCCAATGACCCAATGGCCCAATGGCCCAATGACCCAATGGCCCAATGACCCAATAGCCCAATACAAGGGCCTTTCACTCCTGCGGTATCAGCGCCGCGTTTTCCTTCTGCCGCTTGGGCGGCAGCGTCCATTCGGCGCGGGTGCTCTTCTCGAGCTCCTGACGGAAGAAGGCGGTTTTGAAGCCGCCGTCGATGATCTGCCACGGCAGGAACGCGTCGCCGCTCCGGTCGCGGTAGAGGTACGCGGCGGCGTCGATGCCCGCGTCGGCGACGGCGGCCCGCCAGTTGCCGCCGTTGGCCTCGGCGCGCTCGATGACGTCGGCGACGCGCCGATCGCCCAGCGACAGGAGGCCCTGGTAGAAGGAGTGCCGCTCGGACTTGATGTTGAAGTAGACGTTGTCGAGATCCGCCGTCAGATCGCGCAGCCGCGTGATCTTCTCCTCGATCACGTCGGCGTCGGTCATCGCCAGCCACTGGTACGTCGTGCCCGGTTTGGGCACGAGCGGGTTCACCGACGCCACGATGCGGCCGACCGTACCGCGCGGGCGGGCGTGCTCGAGCATGCGCTCGCGGATCGCGATCGTCAAATCGCGAATCGCGACGAGATCCTCGTCCGTTTCGGTCGGCAGGCCGATCATGTAGTAGAGCTTCAGGTTCTCCATGCCGGTCCGGAAGATCAGTGACGCGCGATCGAGGATCTCCTCGTTCGTCACGGTCTTGTTGATCACGCGGCGCAGCCGGTCCGATCCGGTCTCCGGCGCGATCGTGATCGACCGCTCGCCGCTCTGTTTGAGCAGGGTGACGATCGGCTCCGTGAGGTCGTCGAGCCGGAGCGACGCCGGACTGATGCCGTAGCCCATCGCGACGAGCCGCTCGAGGATCGGCACGATGTCCGGGTGATCGCAGAGCGCGATCGACACGAGGCCGATGCGCTGCGCGTGCGGGCGCGCGGCCTCGGCGATCTCGAGGATGCGGGCCGTCGGAAACGGCCTCACGGGCAGGTAGTTGTAGCCGGCCCAGCAGAAGCGGCAGAGATTCGCGCAGCCGCGCACGACCTCGATCAGCAGGCGCGATCCGAACTCCGTGTCGGGCGTGAAGATCGTCGTGCTCGGCGGATCGAGCCGATCCGTAGCCTTGACCGCCGCCTTTCTCACGACCGGCGGGGCGTTCGAGTCCGGCCGCGGCACGATGCCCGCGACGCGGCCCGGGCCGTCGTAGGCGACGTCGTAAAGCGACGGGATGTAGAACCCGCGCGCGCCGGCGAGCCTGGACAGAAGTTCCTCGCGATCGTTCGTCTCAAACCACGCGTCGACGAGCGACGGCGCGAGCAACTCCGCTTCGCCGGCAGCGATGACATCGGCGAACGGCGCGAGCGGCTCCGGGTTGACGAACGTCACGGCGCCGCCGATGACGACCAGCGGATCGCGCGGGTGCCGCTTCGCGGCGCGCGGCTGCATGCCGGCCAGCCGCATCATCGTCACGACGTTGGTGTAGTCCCATTCGAACGAGACGGAAAACGCGAGGATGTCGAAATCGTGAACGGGCGTCTGGGACTCGATCGTGACGAGCGGCTCGCGTCGCGCGAGCAGCGCGGCGAGATCCTGTTTCGCCGGCAGGAAGACGCGCTCGCAGACTACGCGCTCGTCGGCGTTGAGCAGCCGGTAGACGGTCTGCAGGCCGAGATTGGACATCCCGACGAAGTAGGTGTTCGGGAACGTGAGCGCGACGCGCAGCCGGCCGCCGTGGGGCTTGCGTACCGCTCCCACTTCGCGGGAGAGCAGCTCGCGGGCCTGGCTGCGGCTGTCGAGCGTCCCGCCGCGCGCGGTCCGGGCCGATCTGGAGGGCACTGGCATGAAGCCCAGGTTCTCGTCCGCACGCCGCGCCTGACGAGACGCCGCGGCCGCGGACCCTGGTACTGGAGATTGTACCTGCGGGAGTGAAAAGCGCGCGTATTGGGCTATTGGGTCATCGGGCTATTGGGTTATTGGGTATCCGCGCCCGGCCAATAGCCCAATGACCCAATGGCCCAATGACCCAATGACCCAATGGCCCAATGGCGTCAGCCTTCCTGCCTGCGCATGAAGGCCGGCACGTCAAGCGGCGACGGCGCGTCGGTATCGTCCGCCGAGCCTTCGGCGGGCCGGAGCGAGAGGCCCGGGAGCTCCACCATCGGGCGGCGCGAGACGACCACGCGGCCGCCGTTGGCGACGAGGCGCTCCTCGGTCTGCGCCCGGGCCGTCGTGTACATGCCGAGATCGACCGGCGTCGAGACGGCGGCCTGCGCGGCGGGTGACGCTGACGCGCGGACCCGGTCGAAGCCTGTCGCGATCACGGTGATCTTGACGCGGCCTTCCATCTTCTGGTCGACGACCGCGCCGAAGATGATGTTGGCCTCTTCGTGCGCCGCGCCAGAGACGATCTCGGAGGCTTCGCTGACCTCAGCGAGCGTGAGGTCCGGGCCGCCCGTGATGTTGATAATCACGCCGCGGGCGCCGTGCACGTTGGCGTCCTCGAGGAGCGGGCTCGAGATCGCCGCGGTTGCCGCGACCCGCGCGCGATCCTCGCCCTTGGCGATGCCCGTGCCCATGATGGCCAGGCCCATGCGCGACATGATCGTCTTGACGTCGGCGAAGTCGAGGTTGATGAGCCCGGGCACCAGGATGAGATCCGAGATCCCCTGAATCGCCTGGCGCAGCACGTCGTCGGCTGTGGCGAACGCTTCGAACACGCTCGTCGCCTTGTCGACGGTGGTGAGCAGGCGCTCGTTGGGAATCGTGATCATCGTGTCCACGGACTCCCCGAGCTCGCGCATGCCCAGATCCGCCTGCGCGGCGCGCTTCTTGCCCTCGAACTTGAACGGCCTGGTGACGACCGCGACGGTGAGCGCGCCCAGCTGATTCGCAAGGCTCGCGATGACCGGCGCGGCGCCCGTGCCCGTGCCGCCGCCGAGCCCGGTCGTGACGAACACCATGTCGGCGCCGGTGAGCACCTCGAGAATCTTGTCCGTGTCCTCGAGCGCCGCCGCGCGCCCGACATTGGGATCGGCGCCGGCCCCCAGGCCCTTCGTCAGCTGCGCGCCGATCTGCAGCTTGATTGGCGCCGCGTTGGCCTGCAGCGCCTGCTGGTCGGTGTTGGCGACGATGAACTCGACGTCGCCGAGGCCGGCCGAGACCATGCGGTTGACGGCGTTGCCGCCGCCTCCGCCGACGCCTATCACCTTGATGCGGGCGCCGGTCTTGACGACCGTCTCATCCAGCAGAATGCGAAGCTTCTCGGGGGCGATACGAACCGGGGCTTGGCGAGCGTCCATCGTGTATTTCTCCTACATTCGGTCGGCCAGTACAAGTACTAAAAGAACTCTTTGAACAACGTGCGCAGACGGCCGGTGAGCTTGCCGATGGTGCCCGCGCCCACGCGCATCGGCTCGCTGAGCAGGTGCCGGTGCGTGTAGACAACGAGCCCCACCGACGTCGCAAACGCCGGGTTGTTCACGTGGTCTGCCAGCCCGCCCACGCCTTCTGGCGCGGCGCGGCGGACGGGCATGTCGAAAATCTGTTCGGCGATCTCCGCCATGCCTTCGAGCATGGCGCCGCCGCCGGTCAGCACGAGACCGGAGTTGAGCGACTTCTCGTAGCCGGCGCGCCGCATCTCGTCCCAGAGCAGGTGGCACACCTCTTCGGCGCGCGGCTGCAGGATCTCGGACAGCACGCGCCGAGGCATCACGCGCGCGCGGCGGCCCGCGATGCTCGCCACCTCCATCGTCTCGTCCTCGGGCACGAGCGACGAGAGCGCGCAGCCGGATCGGCGCTTGAGGCGTTCCGCGTCCGGGATCGGCATCCGCAGGCCGACGGCGATGTCGTTCGTGAAGTGATCGCCGCCGATGGCGAGCACACCGGTGTGCCACAGGCTGCCGCGCTCGAACACGGCGAAGTCCGTCGTGCCGCCGCCGACGTCCACGATTGCGGCGCCGAGCTCTTTCTCGTCCGGCGTGAGCACCGATTCGCTCGACGCGAGCTGCTCGAGCACGGTCTCGACGACCTCGACGCCCGCGCGGTTGACGCACGCGATCATGTTCTGCATCGACGACGAGCTGCCCGTGACCACGTGCACGTTGACCTCGAGCCGGCTGCCCGTCATGCCCACCGGCACGGCGATGCCGTCCTGGTCGTCGACGACGAAATCCTGCGGCAGCACGTGGAGAATCTCGCGGCCGCCCGGCAGCGCGACCGCGCGCGCGGCGTCGATCGCGCGCTTGACGTCCTCGCGCGTGATCTCGCGGTTGCGGCCGGCGACGGCGACAACGCCGCGGCTGTTGAAGGCTTTGACGTGGGCGCCCGAGAGCGCGAGGTACACGCTGTCGATCTCGATGCCGGCCGTCAGCTCGGCCTCGTCGAGCGCGCGCTTGATGGCTTCGGCCGCCGAGTCGACGTTGTTCACCACCCCGCGGCGGATGCCGCGCGAGTCCGCCAGCCCGATGCCGATGATGTCGAGTCCGCCATCGTCCATCACCTCGCCGACGATGGCCGACACCTTCGACGTGCCAACGTCGAGCCCGACCACATATCGCTCTCTACGCGCCATTTATTAGATCTGAGGGGACTTCGTCCCCGTCAGACTCCCCTTACGAGCTCACTCGCGGGGACCCCGATGGCCCCGCTCCGTTCGCTCGACTCGCTCGCACAGCTCGCTCGTGCTGACCCGAGGGGGCTGTGCCTCGTCGGACTTCTCAGCTCACCCGGACTTCTCAGCTCACCGGGACTTCTCAGTCCACCGGACTTCTCATCTCACCGGACTTCCCAGTTCACCCGGACTTCTCAGTTCACCGGACTTCCCAGCTCAGCGGACCTCTCAGCTCTTCCCCCGAGCCCCCGTCTTTGCATCTTCCTTCGGTTTGGCCTTCCCTTTCACCACAACTGACAGCGGCAGCGTCGGGTCCACGGGCGCATCGAGTGCGCGGGCGCGCTCGTCGAACCGGAGGTCGACCGAATCGACCTCCTTGAACTGCTGCGCCAGCGTCGGCGCCAGGTCGAGATACACGTTGAGGCGCTCGACGAAGCGCGCTTCGCCCAGATGGAGCAGCGTCGGACTGTCGTTGAGCAGCGCGACAACGTCGTGCGCGTCGCTCACGTCGATCTGCGACACGCGATGGCGCAGATCCGGCTGCGGCCGAAGCGCCTCGAGGAATCGCTCCGTCAGCGCGACGGCCGCCGGGTTGGCCGCGGCCTTGCCGCCCGCCGCCGCCGGGCGCACGAGCCCGTCGACCAGCGGCAGATCGAAGTCCTGATACTGCGGGCCGAACTCGTCGATGATCACGCCCCGCTCGTCCACGAGGAACAGCTGCTGGCCAAGCCGCGCCACCGCCATCGGCACGCGCTCGACGATCTGCACGCCGACCGTCGACGGCAGCACGCGCCACATCATCGCGTCGGAGACCCACGGCGAGTCCATCAGCTTCTGACGGTAGTCCGCAAAATCCACGCGCAGGATGTTCTGGCCGCTCAAGCCCTCGAGCAGCGCTTCGACCTCGCCGCTCGAGAGGCGGGCGTTGCCGCGCACCACCAGGTGGTTCACCGCCAGGAACCGCGAGCGGAGAAACATCTCGCCGATCCACACGAGCGTGAGCAGCACGACGCCGGCGACGATCGCGACGCGGCCGAACTTCCAGGCAAACTGGCTGATCTTGCGGCGGCGCGGGGGCCGGACCTCCGGGCGGCGGAACCGGCGATCGGCCGGGGCGGCGACACCGGCCGTCATCACCGGCAATCCGCGCCTGGCGGCCGCGCGGCTCATGACGCGACCTCCGCGCCGCGCAGCGCCTTGAGCAGACGATCGGGCACCGTGCCGATCGATCCGGCGCCCAGCGTGACGATGAGATCGCCGGGCTTCGCCAGCCGCGCGACCGCGGTTGGTACGTCGTCGAGGCGCTTGACGAGCTCGACGGCCTTCGCTCGCGTCCGCACGGCCTCGGCCAGTCGATCGATCGTCACGCCCGCGATCGGCGCTTCACCTGCCGGATAGATGTCCGTGAGCACGACGAGGTCCGCGAGCGCGAGCGCCGGGCCAAACTCATCGAGCAGATCGCGCGTTCGGCTGTACCGGTGCGGCTGGAACACCGCGACGAGCCGCGCCGGATGTCCGTCGCGCGCGGCGCGCAGCACGGCCGCAATCTCGGCCGGGTGATGACCGTAGTCGTCGACGACGGTTACGCCTCGCTCAACCCCGCGCACCTGATAGCGCCGCTCGGCGCCGTGAAATTCCGCGAGCGCCGCCGACATTCGATCGAACGGCTGCCCGATCTCGAGCCCGACCGCGATCGCCGCGAGCGCGTTCTGCAGGTTGTGCCGGCCGGGCACGGCCAGTCTCAACTCGCCCTCGCCTTCGCCGCCCGGCACGCCCGGCACGCGATAGCGCACGTGACAGCGCCCCGAACGCCCGTCCGTCACCGGATCGAGCCCGCGCACATCCGCGTCCTCCGCGAATCCGTAGGTCACGGTGCGCCGCGTGAGACGCGGCACGAGCGATCGCACGGGCGCGTCGTCCACACACGCGACGACCGCGCCGTAGAACGGCACGCGATCGGCGAACGCCTCGAAGGCGTCCACCAGTCGATCGAACGATCCGTAGGCCTCCATGTGCTCGCGATCGATGTTCGTCACCACCGCAATCGTCGGCGAGAGCCGGAGAAACGATCGGTCGCTCTCGTCGGCCTCGACCACCATGTACTGCCCCTGCCCGAGCCGCGCGTTGCTGCCGAACGCGCTGAGCCGGCCGCCGATGACGGCCGTCGGATCGAGCCCCACCCGTTCGAGCATCAACGCGACCATCGAGGTCGTCGTCGTCTTGCCGTGGGCGCCGGCGATCGCAATCCCGACGCGCAGCCGCATGAGCTCGGCCAGCATCTCCGCGCGCGGAATCACCGGAATGTGCCGCGCGCGTGCCTCGACGACCTCCGGGTTGTCCGCGGCGATGGCAGAGGACACGACCACGACGTCAGCCTCGCCCACGTGCCGCGCGTCGTGTCCCGCCGACACCGTCACGCCCAGCGACGCGAGCCGGTCGGTGATCTCCGATCGCTTCGCGTCCGATCCGCTCACGCGATAGCCGAGATTCACCAGCAGCTCGGCGATGCCGCTCATGCCGATGCCGCCGATCCCGACGAAGTGCACGTGTCGCGTCCGTCCAAACCACATCAGCGCCCCGGTTCCCTCTCGACCCCTGCCAGCTCCATCACCCGATCGACGATGTGCGCGGCCGCGTCCGGCCTGGCCAGCGTGCGCATCGCGGCGCTCATCCGCGCCAGCCCGCTCCGATCCGCGAGCCGCTCACCCACGACTTTCGCGAGCGCCGGCCCGGACAACTCGCGCTCGAGCACCATCGCCGCCGCGCCGGCCTCGACGAGCACTTCGGCGTTCTTCCGCTGGTGGTCGTCGGTCGCGGCCGCAAACGGCACGAGCACCGCCGGTCGTCCGGCCGCGGCGAGCTCGGCGAGCGTCGTCGCGCCCGCGCGGCTCACCACCAGATCGGCCGCCTTCACTTCGCGGGCGACTGGATCCAGAAAAGATTCCGCCCGCGCTTCCACCCCGCCGCGCCCGTAGGCCTCGCGCACGGCAGCCAGGTCTCGTTCGCCGGTCTGGTGGACGATTTCGAGACCGCCGAACTTCCGTGCCAGCTCCGGCGCCGCCGCCACCATGGCCATGTTGATGACGTGCGCGCCCTGAGAGCCGCCAAGGATCAGAACCCGGAGCGGCGCGCCGGGCCGCCCATCGATCGCCCTCTCTCCACTTGCGTCAAAGAACTCCGCGCGGACTGGATTGCCTGCGACAAATGCCCTCCCGCGAAAGTACGACCGCGTCTGGTCGAAGTTCACCGCGGCTGCGCGCACCCAGCGCGCGAGCAGCCGATTCGTCAAACCTGGCACCGCGTTCTGCTCGAGCACCATCGTGGCGATCCCGCGCAGCGCCGCGACGAGCACGACGGGGCCCGAGCTGTAGCCGCCGACGCCAATCACCACCGACGGCCGGCGCCGCGAGATGATTCCCCACGCGTCGGCGAAGCTCAGCGGCATCAACATCGCGCCGCGCGCCCGCGCGACGACGGACTTGCCCTTCAGTCCGGCGCTGCGCACCAAGTCGAGCGCGAATCCTTCCCTCGGCACCACGCGCGCTTCGAGCCCGCGCGACGTCCCGGCAAACGAGACGGCGGCGCCGGGCGCGCGGCGCGCAATCTCCCGCGCGACGGCGATCCCCGGATAGAGATGCCCGCCCGTCCCGCCGCCCGCTATCACGACGGACAGCTTCCGTCCGGCCTGCCGCTCGTCCTCGTGCATTCACGCACTCACCCATGTACCCATTCAGACGTTCACCAGCTCGCCACTGGCCGCGTCGACAGCGGCCGCTGCCACGGGCGACGCCTGCTGCGAGATGTTCAGCAGAATGCCCATGGCGGCCATATTGATCAGCAGCGACGATCCCCCGTTGCTCACGAGCGGCAGCGGGATGCCCTTGGTCGGGAACAATCCGATGACGACGCTGATGTTCACCAGCGCCTGGCACGCCACCATCGTCGTGATGCCGAGCGCGAGCAGCGATCCGAAGCGATCGGGGGCCACGAGCGCGGCGCGCAGGCCGCGCCACGCGATCGCGAGGAACGCGACGAGGATCAGCGTGGTTCCGATCAAGCCCAACTCTTCGCCGACGACGGCGTAGATGAAATCGGTGTGCGGCTCCGGAAGCAGGAACAGCTTCTGCACGCCGGCCATCAGGCCCTTGCCGAGCATGCCGCCCGACCCGATGGCAATGAGCGACTGGTTGAGCTGAAACCCGGCCGTCAGCGCGTACTTTCCAGGATCGAGAAACGCGAGCAGCCGATCCATGCGATAGCCCGCCGTCGCGATCATCACCGCCCCAGCGGGCAGGAGCACGAGGATCGCACCGATGAGCAACCGGTAACTGAGCCCGGCCGAAAAGAGCAGCGCTCCGACGACCAGAACGAGCACCACCGTCGTGCCGAAGTCCGGCTCCTTGTAGATGAGCGCGGCGACCACGACGGTGACGACGGCGATGGGCAGCAGCGTGTAGCTGACATCGTTGACGCGGTGCATCCGGCGTTCGAGCACCGCCGCCGTAAAGAAGATGATGACGAGCTTGGCCACCTCCGAGGGCTGCAGCGACAGGCCGAGCAGCGACAGCCACCGGTGCGTGCCGTTGATCTTCGGAAACAGAAAGACGGCCAGCAGGCCCATCACGGTCACGCCGAGCAGCGACCAGATGAGCGCCGGGCGCCGGTACTCGTGATAGTCGATCCGCATCGCGCCGAGCATGAGCAGCACGCCAATCACGGCCCACGCCACCTGCTTGAACAGGAAGAACGCGGCGGAGTGGCCCTTGCCGACCGCCTGCACCGCCGAGGCGCTGTAGACCATCACCACGCTCATGCCGACGAGCAGCAGGGTCGACAGAAAGAGCGTCTTGTCGGATTTGAGGGTTCGCGCCATACTCTCCAGCCTTCCGGTCTAAAGGTTCCCGGTCGGGTCGCCGAAATCAGGGGGCGCCCCGCTCGTGCCTTGTGAGCGGTCAGCAGTCATCAGCCGGGGTAGGACAAAGACACCAGCCTCACAGGCCGGGGCGGCCTGTGTTCCCAGCGGCCGGCTCTTCATCGCCGGACCCGAACTGATGACTGCTTACCGCTCACCTTTCTCTCCCTAGTGCTTGTGGGCGCTGACGTCCATCGCCAGCCGCCGCACTTCGTTCTTGAACGCCGTCCCGCGCTCCGCGTAGTCGCGGAACATGTCGAAGCTCGAGCACGCCGGCGCGAGGAGCACGACCCCGCCCGGCCGCGCGAGCGCAAATCCCACCCGCACCGCTTCGGTCATCGAGCGCGCGTCCCGGACGGGCGCGACGCCGTCGAGCGCGGCGTGGATGAGCGGCGCGGCCTCGCCAATCGCGACGACGGCGTCCGCGCGCGCGGCGATCGGCTCGCGCAGATCCTCGAAGCGCCCGCCCTTGAACCGGCCGCCCATGATCACGACGACTTTGTCGTCGAAGCTCTCGATCGCGCGTCCGGCGGAGGCGATGTTGGTCGCCTTCGAGTCGTTCACGAACGCCACGTCGCCCACCTCGGCGACGCGCTCGAGCGCATGCTCGAGTCCCGCGAACGTCTCCACCGCTTGTCCCATCGCCTGCGGCGTGACGCCGACGACAGAGGCGACCGCGGACGCTGCGAGTACATCGCTCAGCAGATGCCGGCCTGGCAGCTTCACCGACGCCACCGGAAAGAGCGGCGTCGTCGCGCCCTGCTCGCGGCGCACGACCATGCCCTGCTCGACGGTCACGCCGTCGCGCACCGGCGCGTCGAGCGCGAAATCGATGCGTCGCGCGCGGGCGTCGCGCGCCAGCGCCACCGCCGCGGGATCGTCCGTGTTCACCACGGCCCAGTCGCCGGCGCCCTGGTTCGCGAAGATGCGCGCTTTCGCCGTCGCGTACTCCTCGAACGACGCGTGTCGATCGAGGTGGTCCGGCGACAGATTGATCAGCACCGCGACCCACGGATGAAACGTCTCGGTCGTCTCGAGCTGGAAGCTGCTCACCTCGACGACGTGGATCGTGTCGGTGGTGGACTGGCCGACCTGCGCGCTGAGCGCGGTGCCGAGGTTGCCGCCGGCCGTGACGCGGAGGCCGCCGCGCTCGAGCATGCGCGCGACCAGCGTCGTCGTCGTCGACTTGCCCTTGGTGCCGGTCACCGCGATGATTCGCCCTTTGATCCAGCGCGACGCGAGCTCGACTTCGCCAATCACCGGCACGCCGGCGCGGCGCGCCGCGACGATCGCTTCCTGACCCGGCGGCACGCCGGGGCTGAGCACGATGAGATCCGACTCGGCGAGCAGCGCCGGCGGGTGCGGCCCGAGCGCCAGCGTGACGCCCAGATCCGTCAGGTGCTGCGCGCC
>DATEGZ010000059.1:0-10074 GCA_035279905.1 Vicinamibacterales bacterium | reverse complement strand
GTCCGCGCCGGCCGCGAGCGCGACGTCGGCGCGCTCGTTCACGACGAGGCGCACCGGCCTCGCGCCGCGTCGCTCGACGAGCCCGCGGACGAGCCGCTCGAGCGTGCGCGCGTCGAGATCCCGCTCGCGAATCTGGATGAGATCGAGGTCGGCGGCGAGCGCCTCGTCGAGCCAGCCCTCGAGGGCCGAGAGTGCAGCCGCCGGCGTGCGGGCATCGGGCGAGACGAGCGAGCGGTCAGTGACGAGGCAGAGCCAGGGCCGTGCGAGAAGATTCACGGCATGCGGCTGCGGCCGTCAGGTCCGGGCCCGGCGACGCGCGCAAGAAACACGGACCCGAGGTCGCGGAAGCCGGCGGCCAGCGTGATGATCCCGATGCCGGTCACCGCCCCGCGCACGTACGGGTTGCCCATCACCGGACCGAGCCACGGCCACACACTCAGAAACGCGTTCCGCCGCCACAGCGACATCCATGGGGCGACTGTCAGCAGCAGCCCGGCTTCAATCAGGTACGCAGCGATGAGGATGCGCGTGGCAACGCGAATGAGGATGCTCCAGACGGCGGCCGAATCAGGGCGCGATCGTATCAAACAGCGACGGCGGCCTGAACGAACGCCGGTGCGCCGCAGAGTATCCGTACCGTCCCACGGCGTCGAGATGGTCTTTGGTCGCGTAGCCCTTGTGGCGATCGAAGCCGTACCGCGGATCCGCCGCGTGCAGCTCGATCATCAGCCGGTCGCGCGTGACCTTCGCCAGGATCGACGCCGCCGCAATGGCCGTCGACTTGCGATCGCCCCCGACGATCGGCCGCTGCGGCATGACCAGGTCCGGAATCCGAAAGCCATCCACGAGGACGAAGCCCGGCAGCGGCATCAGGGAGGTCACGGCCTGCCGCATGGCGAGCAGCGACGCCTGGTGAATATTCAGCCGATCGATGTCGCCCGCCGACACGATCGACACCGACCAGTGCACCGCCGCGCCCGTGATGTCCGGAAACAGACGATCGCGATCGTCGGCCGTGAGCAGCTTCGAGTCCGCCACTCCGGCGACGTAGTGATCCGGCTGCAGGATGACCGCCGCCGCGACGACGGGCCCGGCCAGGCAGCCGCGCCCGACCTCGTCGACCCCCGCGATGTGCACGAACCCTTGCCGCCGCAGGTCATTTTCCACCGTGCGGGAAGCGCGGGCGCGTGACATCAATCCTCAGTGGCGCGATCGCCCGATCGGGAAATTCCTAGTTGCCCTTCATGCGCGCGGCCTTACCCTTCAGGTCGCGCAGGAAGTACAGCTTCGCGCGGCGCACCTTCGCGCCGCGGAGGACTTCGATCTTGTCGATCGTCGGCGAGTGCAGCGGGAAGATGCGCTCGACGCCCTGGCCGAACGAGACCTTCCGCACCGTGAACGACGCGTTGGCGCCGCCGCGGTGCATGCCGATCACCGTGCCCTCGAACACCTGGATGCGCTCTTTGTCGCCTTCGCGCACTTTCACGTGCACGCGCACGGTGTCGCCGGCCCGCATCGCCGGCCGTTCGGTCAGATGCGGCTGTTCGACGGTTTCAATCGCTTTCATGATCCTTCGTCTCCTTTAGTAAATCCGGACGTCGTGCCCGGGTGCGGCGCATCCGCTCGTCGCGCCGCCACCGCTCGATCTCGGCGTGATGCCCCGAGACCAGCACGTCAGGCACCGCCATGCCACGAAACACCGCGGGCCGCGTGTAATGCGGATGGTCCAGCACGCCGCGCACGAACGACTCGCCGTCCACCGAATCCGCGTCGCCGACCACGCCCGGCACCAGCCGGACCGCGGCGTCGATCACCACGAGCGCGGGCAGCTCGCCGCCCGACAACACGTAGTCGCCGATCGAAATCTCATCAGTCACGAGCGCCTCGGCCACGCGCTCGTCCACGCCTTCGTAGCGCCCGCAGATCACGACGATCCGCTCCAGCCGGCTCAGCCGCTCCGCATCGGCGTGGGTGAAGCGCCGGCCTTGCGGCGTCATCAACACCACCGCCGAGGGCGTTCCTCGCTCGGCGCCAATCGCCTCGACCGCGCGAAACAGCGGCTCGGGCTTCATCACCATCCCGGGCCCGCCGCCATACGGCACATCGTCGACGCTTCGGTGGCGGTCGTCAGTGTACTCCCGAAGGTCTCGAACCCGGATGTCCACCAGCCCGCGCTCGCGCGCCCGGCCGACGACGCCTTCCGCGAGGCCGGCCTCGACCATCGCGGGGAAAATCGTGATGACATCAACGGTCATTGAGTTCGATCAACCCGTCTGGCGGGTCGATCTCGATGACTTTCGCCGCGACGTCCACCCGCGTGCAAATCGTGTCGGCCAGCGGCACGAGCACTTCCCCACGCGGGCCCTCCACCACCAGCACCGGCGTTCCGGTATCCAGCTCCACGCGATCCACGCGCCCAACGACTTTTCCGCCCACCGTGACGACCTCGCACCCGGCCAGGTCGTGCACGTAGTAGCGGCCTTCGGCGAGCGGCGGGAGCGCCTCGGGCGCCACTCGAAGCTCGACGTTGCGAAGCATCTCCGCGTCGTTCATCGTCGGCACGCCGTCGAAGGCGACGACCCAGCGTCCCTGGTGCTCGAAGCTCGACGTGACGACCAGCGTTCGCAGCTCGCCGTTGACGAGGGCGCTCAGCGCCGCGCCGACCTCGAATCGGGTCGCGCCGAAATCCGTCTCAGGCGCGATGACGACCTGACCCTTGATCCCGTGCGGCCTCACGATACGGCCCACGGTCACGAGCGACGTCCAGTCAGTCACTCGTCCCTGAAGTCAACCATCACGCGAAGGCCATCCAGTTCGCCGGCTGCTGCAGCGAGCGTCCGGACCGCGGCCGCCGTCCGGCCCTGCCGTCCGATCACGCGACCGAGCTCACCCGGCGCCATCGACAGCTCGACGACGGTCTGGCCGCGCCGCTCGGACTCGGAAACGTGCACCTCGTCCGGCCGGCCCGCCAGCGCCCGCGCGACGACTTCGACGACGTCGCGCGCGCGGCTCACGAGGCGGCCTGCCCTTCGGCCGCGGGCGGCGGCGCCGGCGGCATCCGGTCGACGAGCGTACGCACGCTGTCGGACGGACGCGCGCCCGCCTTCAGCCAGTGCGCGAGCCGATCGCGATCGACCTCGATCTTCTCCGGCTTCATCCGCGGGTTGTAATGTCCCAGCACCTCGACGAACCGTCCGTCGCGGGCCGACCGCGTCTCCGTGACCACGACGCGGAAAAACGGACGGTTCTTCGATCCCGCCCGGCGTAATCTGATCGCTAACATCTTGCCTCCAGTTAACTTAGAACTTAAAACTTAGAACTTAAAACTTAGAACTTAAAACTTAGAACTTCAAACTTAAGACTCAAGATTGAAGACTCAGAACAGTGACTTCAGTTCTTGAGTTCTAAGTTCTAAGTTTTAAGTTCTAAGTTTTAAGTTCTAAGTTGCTATCTGTGTCCTCTTAACATTCCCATCAATCGCTGCCGGCCTTTACGTCCGCCGGTCGCCGCGCCGCCCATCGCCTTCAGCATCTTGCGCATCTCGACGAACTGCTTGAGCACGCGATTGACTTCTTCCACCCCGGTGCCGCTGCCGCGCGCGATGCGCTTGCGGCGGCTGCCGTTGATGAGCGCGTGGTTCTTGCGCTCGCGCGGCGTCATCGAGTTGATGATCGCCTCGACGTGCGCCAGCTGCTTGTCGTCGACCTGCGCCCGCTGCTCGTTGAGCTGCTTGAGCTGGCCGAACCCCGGCATCATCCCCAGCACCTGCTCGAGCGGCCCCATCTTCTTGAGGGTCCGCAGCTGATCGCGGAAGTCCTCGAGGGTGAAGTCGTCGAAGCTCTTCTTCTCCGCCAGCTTCGCGCGGCTCTCATCGTCGATCGCCGCTTCCGCGCGCTCGATGAGCGACAGCACGTCGCCCATGCCGAGCAGCCGCGACACGAGCCGGTCGGCGTGAAACGGCTCCAGATCCTGCGGCCGCTCGCCCACGCCCACGAACGCAATCGGCACGCCGACAACACCCACGACCGACAGCGCCGCGCCGCCGCGCGCGTCGCCGTCCATCTTCGTCAGCACGACGCCGGAGACGCCAATCCGGTGGTTGAACTCACCGGCGCTCTTCACCGCGTCCTGCCCCGTCATCGCGTCGGCGACGTACAGCAAATCCGATGGCTCGACGGCTTGCTTGATCGCCTCGAGCTCGACCATCAGCTCGTCGTCGATGTGCAACCGCCCGGCGGTATCGACGATCAGCGTGTCGAACCCGAGATTCTTCGTGGCCGCCAGCGCGCCCGCGGCGCGCGCGACCGGATCCATCTCGCCGGCAGGCTCGTGCGCTCTCACGCCGACCTGCTTCGCGAGCACCGAGAGCTGCTCGATCGCCGCCGGTCGCCGCACGTCCGTCGAAACGAGCAGCGGATGCCGGCCCTGCGACGTCAGCCATCGCGCGAGCTTCGCGGACGTCGTCGTCTTGCCCGATCCCTGCAGGCCGAGCATCAGCACGACCCGCGGCGTTCGCGACGTCACCGACAGCCCGCCCGGCGACGTACCGAAAAGACCGAGCATCTCGTCGCGCACGATGCGCACGACGTGCTGGTCCGGCGTCAGGCTGTGGAGCACTTCGTCTCCCACGGCCTTCACGCGCACGCGCTCGATGAACGCCTTGACGACGCGGAAGTTGACGTCCGCTTCGAGCAGGGCCAGACGAATCTCGCGTAACGCGACGTCGACGGTTTCTTCGGTGAGCCGCGCTTGACCGCGGAGGGACCGAAAGACGTCCTGGAGCCGGTTGCTGAGAGATTCGAGCATGGTTATCCGGCTAACCGGTTCCAGTGCAACCACTTATGGTATAGGGACTTTGGGAAACAGATCAAGTTCGAAGTTAGAAGTATGAAGTTCGAAGTTCAGAGGGCACGCTGACGCTCCGAAACTTCGAACTTCGCACGTCGAACTTCAAACTCAAACAGACTTCAGCCTGTGTCCGAGCTTTTCCTTCTTGGTCTTCAGATATTTGCGGGTCGTCTCGACGACCGGAGTGACCTCGAGCGGCAGGGATTCGACCACCGAGAGCCCGTAACCCTCCAGACCAATGAACTTCCGGGGATTGTTGGTGAGCAGACGCATCGTCCGGACGCCCAGATCCCTCAGGATTTGGGCCCCGATGCCGTAGTCGCGCTGGTCCGGCTTGAACCCGAGGCGCTCGTTGGCCTCCACGGTGTCGAGCCCCTGGTCCTGGAGCTCGTAGGCCCGCAGCTTGTTGGCCAGACCGATACCCCGCCCCTCCTGATGGAGGTACAGCAGCACGCCCCGGCCTTCCTTGGCGATCTGCTGCATCGCGGCGTCCAGCTGGGCGCCGCAGTCGCAGCGCATGGAGTGGAAGACGTCGCCGGTGAGGCACTTGGAGTGCACGCGCACCATCACGTCCTTGCCGTCGCCCAGGTCGCCGCGGACGAGCGCGACGTGCGTCTGCGCGTCGATGCGGTTGTCGTAGGCGTGGATCGTGAAATCGCCGTACTCGGTGGGCAGCGCCGCCTTGGCGACCTGCCGGACGAGACTTTCCGTGCGCATCCGATAGCGGATGAGATCCGCGATCGTGATCATGAGCAGGCCGTGCTTGCGCGCGAACTTCTTCAGCTCGGGCACGCGCGCCATCGAGCCGTCCTCGTTCATGACCTCGCAGATGACGCCTGCGGGATACAGTCCGCCGATGCGCGCCAGGTCGACCGACGCCTCGGTGTGCCCGGCCCGCACCAGCACGCCGCCCGATCGCGCGCGCAGCGGAAAAACGTGACCGGGACGCGCGAGATCGCGCGGCTTCGTCTCGGGAGCAATCGCCGTGAGGATCGTCAGCGCGCGATCGGCGGCCGACACGCCCGTGGAGGTGCCCAGCTTCGCGTCGATCGACACGCAAAACGCCGTCTCTCGACGCGAGGAGTTGTCGCTCACCTCGAGCGGCACCTCGAGCTCGTCGAGCCGCTCCGGCGTGAGCGCGGCGCACACGAGTCCGCGGCCGTGCTTGACCATGAAGTTGATGGCTTCCGGCGTCACCTTCGACGCCGCCATCGTCAAATCCCCTTCGTTCTCGCGGTTCTCATCGTCGACGACGATGATCATGCGGCCGGCGCGAATGGCCTCGAGGCCCTGCTCGACCGAATCGAAGGTCGAGCGCCGGCGATTGCCCGACGCGAGGCGCAAGGATGCAGACATCAGCGTTCGTGCGCGGGCACAGTCACGCGACTGGCGCGCACGCTCCGTTCGTCGAGAAGCCGGGCGACGTACTTGCCGAGGACGTCGGCTTCGAGGTTGACGCGGTCGCCCACGCGCGCGCTCGCGAGCGTCGTATGAGCGAAGGTAAAGGGCACGATCGCGACGCCCACGCGGCCCGGCGCAAGTGACGCGATGGTGAGGCTGATGCCGTCCACCGCGATCGAGCCTTTGGAAATCATGTAGGGTTCGAGCGGCTCGGGCACGTCGACCTCGAGCCAGTAGCCCTCGCCGTCGGGTCTGAGCGTCGCAACGCGGCCCACACCATCGACGTGGCCAAGGACGAAGTGCCCACCCAGGCGCGCGTCGGCCCGCAGCGGCCGCTCGAGGTTGACCGGCTCGCCCGGCGTGCGATCGCCGAGCGTGGTGACGCGGACAGTCTCCGGCGAGATGTCCGCGGCGAAGCCCGAGGCGTCGCAAGCGACCACGGTGAGGCACACGCCGTTGACGGCGATGCTGTCGCCGGCGCGGAGCTCCGCGGCGAGCGCGGCGTCGATCCGCAGGCGGCGTCCCGTGCCTGCGGGGTCCACGCGCGCGACGCGTCCGGTGGCCTCAACGAGTCCCGTAAACATCGAGTTCGACCAGCAAATCCTCGCCCAGCATTTTCGCCGACGGCTTCGACGACCAGTCGAGGCGATCGTTCGCGCCCAGCACGAACCGGACGCCGTCACCCATCGTCTGCGGCGTCACGATGAGTTGCACGCGATCGACGAGCCCCTCGGCGACGAATGCCCGCTGAAGCGTGGGCCCGCCTTCGACCAGCAGGGACACGACACCCTTGGCGCCGAGCCATTTGAGCAGCGGCGCCAGCATCCGGTCTTCGCGCCGATCGATCAGCACGCCGCGCCGCTCGAGCGAAACAAGCGGCACCGGGTTCATCGCCGCCGCCTGCGCCGACACGATCATTATGACCGGGCCCGCATCGAGCGTCGAGAACACCCGGGCGCTCGGCGGGACCCGCCCGCCCCAGTCGAAGATGATCCGCGTCAGCGGCCGGTAGCGGTAAGAACCGCGTGCGGTGAGCCAGGGATCGTCAGTCAGCACCGTGCCGGAGCCGACGGCGATGGCCTCGACTTCCGCGCGCTGCCGCTGGAGATAGCGGTCGGCGACGGCGCCCGTCAGCTTCACGCGCGTATCCGTCCGGCCGACAAACCCGTCGCTCGACACCGCGGCCTTCACGATGACGTACGGACGCAGCCGCGTGATCCATGTCAGAAACACCGCGTTGCGCTGGCGCGCCTGATCTTCGCCCACGCCTTCCGTGACGTCCACGCCGTGCGCGCGAAGGTAAGCGGCGCCCGATCCGGACACGCGGGGATTGGGGTCGCGGATCGAGAACACGACGCGCTTGATCCCCGCGCCCACGATCCGCTCGACGCACGGCCCGGTGCGGCCGACGTGCGAGCACGGCTCGAGCGTGCAGTAGAGCGTGCCGTCGCGCGCGTCCGATCCGGCTGCATCGAGCGCGATGACTTCCGCGTGCGGTCCGCCCGCCTCGAGATGCGCGCCTTGCCCGACCACGATGCCGCGTGACGAGACGACCACGGCGCCCACCACGGGGTTGGGCGCGGTCCGGCCGCGTCCGCGCTCGCCCACGAAGAACGCGCGCTCGATGAAGCCCGCGTCGTGGACGTCTACCATTTGTCGGTGAACAGCGCGTCGACGTACGCCTCGGCGTCGAACGGCAGCAGGTCCTCGATCCCTTCCCCGACGCCGACGAACCGGATGGGCAGCTTGAGCTCGAACGCGATGGCGATCGCGATGCCGCCCTTGGCCGTGCCGTCGAGCTTGGTGAGCACGATGCCGGTGACACCGCTGGCCGACAGGAACTCGCGCGCCTGCACGAGCCCATTCTGTCCGACCGTGGCGTCCAGCACGAGCAGCGTCTCGTGCGGAGCGCCCTCAGCCGCGCGGGCGACCACCCGGCGAATCTTGTCGAGCTCGGCCATCAGATTGGCGCGCGTGTGCAGGCGGCCGGCCGTGTCGACGATGACGATGTCGCGCCCGCGGGCCCTGGCGGCCGTCACCGCGTCGAACGTGACCGCGGCGGGATCCGCGCCGCTCTGCGCGCGCACGAGATCGACGCCGGCGCGCTCGGTCCACACGGCGAGCTGCTCGACCGCGGCCGCGCGGAACGTGTCGGCCGCGCACACCATCACCGATCGACCCGAGGTCCGGTAGTAGTGCGCCAGCTTCCCCACCGTTGTCGTCTTGCCCGTGCCGTTGACCCCGACGATCAGCACGACGTGGGGGCTCGTGGCGGCCATCGGCGCGACCGGCACGTCCGTCAACAGCCGCTTGATGACGCGCGCGACGCGGTCGCGCATCGAGCCGTCGGTGTCCGCGCGCACCAGCTGCAGGATCTTGACGGTTGCCGGCAGGCCGACATCGGCGGCGATCAAGGCGTCTTCCATCGCCTCGATGCGATCGATGTCGACGCTCGTGCGCGCCGCGGCGGGCGCGGGCGCCGCGCCCGTCGCCTCGCTCAGACGATCGCGGATTTGCTGCGCGGTCTTCGCGAGACCGGCTTTGAGTCGGGAAAACAGTGAGGCCATTACTCGCCGTCGAACTCCCCGCGCTGTCGGCGCAGCATGAGGTCGGCGACCGCTTCGCGCGGGCTCTTTCGCCCGCCGAGCACTTCGGCCATCTGCTCGGCAATCGGCAGCTCGACGTCGTAGCGCGCGCCGAGCGCCAGGGCGGCCGACGTGGTGTTGACGCCTTCCGCCACCATGCGCATGCCCGCCAGAATCTCGTCGAGCGATCGCCCGCGCCCGAGCTCCACGCCGACGTGGCGATTGCGGCTGAGCGATCCGGTGCACGTGAGCACGAGATCGCCGAGTCCGCTCAGGCCGGCGAGCGTCTCGCGGCGGCCGCCCATCGCGCACGCGAGGCGCGAGATCTCGACGAGGCCGCGCGTGATGAGCGCCGCCAGCGCGTTGTGGCCCAGACCAAGCGATTCGACCACGCCCGACGCGATGGCGATGATGTTCTTGAGCGCGCCGCCGACCTCGACGCCGGCCACGTCATCGGACGCGTAGAGACGAAAGAACGCACCGCGCAGGCCCTCCTGCACCAGCCGGACGGCGTGCTCATCCGACGAGGCCGCAACCAGCGCCGTCGGCAGCTTGCGGGCGACTTCAGCGGCAAAGCTCGGGCCCGAGAGCACGACGACCGGATGCTTGCCGTGCGTTTCGGCCGTCATCACCTCGGACATGCGCGCCAGCGTGTCCGTCTCGATGCCCTTGGTCGCGCTCACGAGCACCGCGCCGGCCGGAATGTGCGGCGCGGCCGAACGCATGACGAGGCGGAGTCCGTGTGAGGGCACCGCCACGATGACCAGACGCGCGCCTGCGAGCGCGTCGGTGAGCGACGGCGTTGGCCGCACCACGTCCGGGAACGTGAGATCCGGCAAGTACGTGGGGTTGGCGCGACGCGCGGCCATCTCCGCGAGGAGCGCCCGATCGCGGCCCCAGACGGTGACGTCGTGCCCGATGTGACCAAGATGCACGGCGAGCGCCGTGCCCCAGCTTCCCGCCCCAAGCACGGCTGCTCGATGAGTGCCATCCGCCGGCATGCCCCTCAATTCTAAGCAGAAGCGGGCCGGACGACTACCCGGTGGCGCTCAGTGAAATGGTGTGCAGTGCCTCGTACCGGGGCGTGGGCCCGGAGAGATCGCTGCGGAAGAGCGTCACGTGATCGACGCGCCAGCCGATCGCTGCCGCGCGCAGATCGCCGAGCCGGGCGCCCAGCGTCCGCGCGCGCCGCGCCTCGCGCTCGCGAACGCGCGCGATGGTCAGATGCGGCGTGAAGGGC
>DATEGZ010000058.1:0-73043 GCA_035279905.1 Vicinamibacterales bacterium | reverse complement strand
ACGCGCACGATCCGGCTCGACAGGTTCACGTCCTCCAAATCGAGATCGACCAGCTCGCTCAGCCGCAATCCTGAGGCGTAGAACAGCTCGAGAATCGCGCGGTCGCGCCGGCCGGCCGGCGTCGAGGTGTCCGGCGCTTCGAGCAGCTTCGTCGTCTCGTCGGCCGCAAGATACTCGGGCAGGCCGCGCTGTTGTCGCGGGGCGCCGATGAGCGCCGTCGGGTCGTCGGCGATGAGGCCCTCGCGCACGAGGTAGCGCGCGAACGTGCGGAACGCGGCGAGCCGCCGCGCCGCGGACGCGCGACTGTTGCCGCGCGCGTTGAGCTCGCCGAGAAATGTGCGGACGCCCTCGGTGCTGAAACGCACCGTGGGCACGTCGCTCGGCCGAATGTTGCCCTGAGCGGCCAGGCTCGACAGCAATTGCGTGAGATCCGTGTCGTACGCGCGCAGCGTGTGCGGCGAGACGTTGCGGTTATACCGAAGGTACTGCAGGAACGCGCGGACCTGATCCTTCAGCATGAGCTGGCGCTATTTTCTCCCAAGCGTCGAGATCTGCCAACGCGCGAGCGCTCGTCGCCAGCTGCCGCTCGTGCTTGCTCTTCGGCGGATCGGCGAGCGGCGGAATGATCCCGAACGTGATGTTCGTCGGATCGTAGTGCCGGGGATCGGCGTGCGACACGTAGTAGCCGAGCGCGCCGATCGCCGTGGTGCGCGGCGGCGCCATCGGCTCGAGTCCCTGCACCAGCCGCGCCGCGTTGCGGCCGGCGATGAGCCCCGACGCCGCCGACTCGACGTAGCCCTCGACACCCGAGACTTGTCCCGCGAAGAAGAGATCCGGCCGCGTCCGCGTCTGCCACGTTTCCGTCAGCACCGTCGGACCGTTGATGTACGTGTTGCGGTGGATCATCCCGAACCGCACGAACTCGGCGTTCTCGAGGCCCGGAATCATCTTCAGCACGCGCGCCTGCTCGCCCCACTTGAGCTGCGTCTGAAACCCGACGAGGCTGAAGTGATCGCCCGCCAGGTTGTCCTGCCGGAGCTGCACCACCGCGTACGGCCGTCGTCCCGTCCGCGGATCGAACAAGCCCGCGGCCTTCATGGGCCCGAACCGCAGTGTCTCGACGCCGCGGTGCGCCATCACCTCGATCGGCAGACAGCCCTCGAAGAACTTCGTCGAATCGAGGTCGTGCACGGCGGCCTTCTCGGCGGAGACGATGGCGGCGTGAAAGGCGTCGTACTCTTCTTTGGTAAACGGACAGTTCAAGTAATCGCCGCTGTTCTCTGACGAGCCTTCAGCCTCAATCACTGGCTGCGGGGACAGGTCTCGCTCTGCGACACCTGTCCCCTTCTGACCGGGCGACCTCAAGCTTCGATCCCAGCGTGACTGCCGAAACACCTTCTCCATGTCGATCGTTTCAGCCAGGACGATCGGACTGATCGCGTCGAAGAACGCGAGATGGTCGCGCCCGACGAACGCCGCGATCTCGGCCGACAGCGCCGACGAGGTCAGCGGCCCGGTCGCGACGATGAGCGGCGACATCTCGCTGGACGTCGGCAGGCGCGGCATCTCGCCGCGCTCGACCTTGATCAATGGATGTGCGTGGATGGCCTTTGTTACGCCCACCGAAAACAACTCGCGATCGACTGCCAGCGCCGCGCCCGCCGGCACGCGCACTTCGTCGGCCACGCGCATGATGAGCGACCCGAGCCGCCGCATCTCTTCCTTGAGGAGCCCGACGGCGTTGTCGAGCTTGTCGCCTCGGAACGAGTTGCTGCAGACGAGCTCGGCGAGTTGATCGGTCTTGTGCACGGCGGTCGGGACGACCGGCCGCATCTCGTGGATCGTGACGGGCACGCCCGCGGACGCTGCTTGCCACGCGGCTTCGCTGCCGGCCAAGCCACCGCCGATGATGTGCACCATTACTTGAATAGTAATCTGTCAGGCACCAGGCGCACCCTTACGAAATCCAGCTCCAGACCTCCTTCGCGACCTTCCATGGTTGATCAGCCGCCGACCGTGTGAACCACACCCATTCCGCTTCGCCGCACAAACCATCACATTGGCGCTCGTAGAAGACCACGGCGTCGCGTCCGTCTTTGCCGAGCAAGGCTCGCGAGAACGCGAACCACATCTTTGCGCCGTCAAAGCGCGCGCGAAACCCGGGCCAGTCCGTCCGACCGCTCGCAACACCCCGAATTTCAGTGAGTGGCAAAAGACGCGTGTTTGGCGGGAAGCGATCGGCGGTCAGTTGAAAACAGTCTGACGCGCCAGAGAGGACGCGCGCTTTGAGGTCGGCCGGCAGCGCGGCGAGAAACCCGTGGTCCTCGGGCACCCGAAACGGAATGATTGGGAGCGAAGCAACCTCGACGACGAGACTCCCTCCCGGGCCTTGCGGAGTGCGGAGCCTGACGATCGCCTGAAACAGTTCCGCTTCCGTTGTGCGGACGCTCGAACCAGGCGCGGCGTCAGGCTTGGTCGAAACCGCGGCACATCGAGGACTGCCGTGCAAACCCGTTGGAGGTGTGGCCGGCGGCGACGCTTGTCGAGTCACCGGCATCGTGGGCCACGCTGTCGTGTCGACCCACACGGTCAAGCCGATGACCGCGAATGCGATCGCGAGAACTGGAACAAGGAGGTGCGCTTTCATCGAGCGCCCGGTGCCCTAAGTAGTCGCCGTTGCAGGCTCGAGCTCCTCGCTCCTCACGTAGTCGCATTCCTCATTCGCGCACACGAGCTGGCGCCCGTGACGCTTCGTGATCTTTTCCGTGAGGAAGAGCCATCCGCACTTCGGGCACGTCTCGATGATCGGCTTGTTCCACAGCGTGAAGTCGCACTTCGGATAGTTCACGCAGCCGTAGAACACCTTGCCGCGGCGTGACTTCCGCTCCGCGACGTCGCCGCCGTCCTTCGGACACTTGATGCCCGTGAGCTTCTGCTTGACGTACTTGCACTCGGGATAGCCGGTGCACGCGGTGAACTCGCCGAAGCGGCCGTGCTTGATGACGAGGTTCTTACCGCAGTTCGGGCACTTCTCCTCGAGGATCTGATCCGGCTTCGCCGCCGCCACGCCCTGCTTCGTCGCGATAATCTTCCTCGTCGTCTTGCACTCGGGATACCCGGTGCACGCGAGGAACATCCCGAAGCGGCCGCGCTTGACGACCATCGGCTTGCCGCAGTTCTCGCACGTCTCGTCGAGCTCCTCGGTGGTCTGATCGCCCGGCGTCTCGATCTCCTTCGTGTTGTCGCAGTCGGGATAGCGGCTGCACGCGAGGAAGAGCCCGAACTTGCCGGACTTCTCGACCATCTCGCCCTCGCCGCACTTGTCGCACTTGATGCCGGTCGGCTGCCCTTCCTTGAAGTTGGGCATCTCCTTCGCGGCGCGCTTCAGGTCCTTCTTGAACTTGACGTAGAAGTCCTTGAGCGTCTCGGCGTAGCCCGCCTTGCCCTTTTCGATCTCGTCGAGCTGCTCTTCCATGCGCGCGGTGTACTCGACATCGAGGATGTCGTCGAACACCGGATGCAGGAGCTTGTCGACGAGTCGCCTGCCGAGCACCGTCGGCCGGAACTTGCCTTCGACCTTGTTGACGTACTCACGCGCTTGAAGAACGGAGATGATCGACGCGTACGTGCTCGGGCGGCCGATGCCATCCTCTTCGAGCGCCTTGACGAGCGATCCTTCGTTGAAGCGCGGCGGCGGCTGCGTGAATTTCTGCTCGGGCTTGATTTCTTTCGCGTCGAGCGTCTGTCCCTCGGAGAGCGCCGGCAGCAAACCCGTGGACGGCGCCTCGTCGGTGTCCGCGGCACCGGGCGCCTGCTGCGACGGCTGCTCGGTGCGCTCGCTGTCCTCCGCCTCCTGGATCTCCTTCCCGTAGGCGGCGAGCCAGCCGGCGAACTTCGGCACCGACCCCTTCGCGCGGAAGATGAAGTCGTTTGCGCTGATGTCCACGCTCGTGTCGTCGAACACGGCGGGCGTCATCTGGGAGGCCATAAACCGTTCCCAGATAAGGCGATACAGGTAGAACTGGTCCGGCGTGAGATAGGCTCGGACCGACTCCGGCTCGTACTTCATCGACGTCGGCCGGATGGCCTCGTGCGCGTCCTGCGCGGAGGACTTGAGCTTGTAGCGGTTGGGCTGCTCGGGCACATAGGCGTCGCCAAACTGCGTCTTGACGTACTCGCGCACCTCGTCGAGCGCCTGATCGGAAATACGCACCGAGTCCGTGCGCATGTAGGTAATCAACCCGACCGCGGCTTCTTCGCCCGGCAGCTCGATGCCTTCGTAGAGCTGCTGCGCGATCATCATCGTTTTCTTGACGGGAAAGCGCGACGCCTGCTGGAGCTTGCTCGTGATGAACGGCGGGATCGGGTTCTTCTTCCGTTCCTTCTGCGTCACCGACGAGACGACAAACGTCGCGCGCTTCAGGTCCTCGAGAATCGCATCCGCTTCCGCCTGGTTCTTGACCTTGGCGGCCGCCTCGCCCTTGCGGACAAGTCTCGCCTCGAATTCCGGAGGCTCCGGCCCGGCGAGACGCGCGGTGATATGCCAGTACTCCTCGGGCACGAACGCTTCGATCTCGCGCTCGCGATCGCAAATGAGCTTGAGCGCGACCGATTGCACGCGGCCAGCGGACAACCCACGCCGCACTTTGTCCCAGAGGATCGGACTGATCTTGTAACCAACGAGACGGTCCAGCACGCGACGCGCCTGCTGCGCGTCCACCATCTTCATGTCGATTTCGCCCGGATGCTTGATGGCCTCGAGGATCGCCTTCTTGGTGATCTCGTTGAACATCAACCGGTGGACCTTCTTCTTGGCCGCGCCGAGCTCTTCGGTGAGGTGCCAGCCGATGGCTTCGCCTTCGCGGTCAGGGTCGGTTGCGACGTAGATCTCGTCAGCCGACTTCGCCAGGTCTTTCAGTTCCTTGATGACCTTGACGCGATCCGGAAGGACCACGTACTCAGGCTCGAACCCGGCATCGACGTCCACGCCCAGCTTGCTCTTCGGCAGGTCCCGCACGTGGCCCATCGAGGCAATGACCTTGTAGTCACGTCCCAGATATTTGTTAATCGTCTTCGCTTTGGCGGGCGATTCGACGATGACCAGCGCCTTTGCCATGAAACTCCTTTGAACGTCCGGGGCCACCTCTATCAATAGCAGGTCAGTCAAGCCGGATGTAACTGCCCCCTGCCATTCGGGTGATGCGTCCCGCGACTTCTAGCGCTCCCAGTTCGGCGAGCAGGTCCGGTGTCGGGCGGCCCGTCCGGGCCGCGAGATCGTCCACCGAATACGCCTCGCCGAGCGCCATTGTTCCCTCCAACCCATGTATTTGCAATGACTTAGTTGGTCGAGCCGGGGAGCTGGTGGGCGGGAGGGCCCACCCGAGTTCTTCGAGCACGTCCTCAACCGTCTCCACGAGGCGTGCACCGTCTTTGATGAGGGCGTGGCAGCCGCGGTGTCGGCCGGCCAGGGTTGGGCCAGGCACCGCGAGCAGGCAGCGGCCCTGGTCACCGGCCGCCCGTGCGGTGTGAAGCGACCCGCTGTTATACGACGCCTCGACCACCACGACCCCAAGGCTGAGCCCGCTGATGATGCGATTGCGCAGCGGAAAGTGGTGCTGCAGAGGCGGCATGCCGGGCGGAAGCTCGCTCACGATCGCGCCGCGCTCGACGATGCGCGCGGCGAGCGCGCGGTGCTCCCAGGGATAGACGCGATCCGCCCCGCAGCCGAGCACGGCAACGGTGACGCCCTCGTCGAGCGCGCCCTCGTGCGCGGCGCCGTCGATGCCACGCGCCATGCCGCTCACGACCACGAGGCCGGCCGCGGCGACCCCGCGCGCGAGCGTGCGCGCGATCGCGAGTCCCGCCGGTGTCGCGGCGCGTGATCCCACCACCGCAACAGCCGGCCGCGCCAGCCAACTGACGTCGCCTTTCGCCCAAAGGACCAGGGGCGGATCGGGCAAATGGCGCAGCAGGTCCGGGTAGACCTCATCGCCAAGAGGAATCGCGGTCAAACCTCGATCGGCCGCGTCGGCGAGCGCGCGGGCCGCGGTCTTCTCGGCCTGCTTGATGCAGGCTGCCCGTTCCGCGGGCGGAATATCGAGCGCCGCGGCCAGCCGGTCGACCAGAGGCAAGGTGCTGAAAAGCTCGGGCTGCCGCACGATCTCCAGGAACCGCCGGCAGGCCAGGGTGTCGCCGCCGAAGCGGAGAAAAGACATCGTGGCGGCCGTTTCGAGCCACGCGCGGTTGACCGGCTGTCCTCTGGAAGCCACGCGGCTTACGCACAGTGCAGCGCGCATGCCACGCCGCGAAAGCCGGAATGCGAGGGGGCCGGGCCGAAGTGCGCACATTCTGCACACTTCGATCGGCAGCAGTCTTGCAGTTTTACGAAAACGTGACCGGGTGCCTTCGCACGGGAGGGGGTACCCTCACGCCGGTACGGCGGTATAGTGTTCGAGAACACCCATGCGAATGAAAGCTCTGTTCATCGCGTCCCTGGTGCTGTTGATTCTGGGCGTGGCCGCGCCGGCATTGGCCGACCGCCGCTCGGAAGCCAAAGACCAGGTGGACTTCGGGATCTCCGTCGCGCAGCGGGGCCTCTGGAAGGAAGCCGTGCTGCACTGGGAGTCCGCTGTCGAAAAGGACCCCAGCTACGCTGCCGCCTGGAATGACCTGGGGATCGGCTACGAGCAGCTCGGCCGATTCACCGACGCCCGCAAGGCGTACGAGAAGGCGCTCGAGGCTGAACCGAACAACACGTTCATCCGCAACAACTACGATCAGTTCAGGGAAAACTATGACCGCCTCAACCGCCGCCGCGGTGGCGGTCGCTAGCGTCGGGCTCGTCCTCGCTAGCGGCTGCGTCACCTTCTACGAGATTCCGGTCGAGATCCCGCTTCAGGCGAAGATCGACGTCGCCAATTTCCAGCGCGTGCTGGTCTTCGGCTTCCTGTCCGGCGGCTCGAACGCGATCGATCCGAACACCGAGACGGCGCGCCTGCTGCGCAGCCAGCTCCGGTCCAAGCAGGATTTGAAAGTGATCGACTCGGACGTGGTCTCGCTCGTCGACGAGGTCGATCGGCAGCGCGGCACCGGGCCGGCCCCGGGCGCGGCTGCGAGGCCCGCCAGCACGCCGGGAGAACCCGGCGCGAAGAACGAGCCGAGGATCAAGACCGACAAGGACCTCCAGGACTACCAGGGGATCTTCAACGACAAGGACTACTGGAAGGCGATCGGCGAGCGCTACCAGAGCCCGCTCATCATCACGGGCACGGTGATGTTCACCGAGATGTCCAAGAGCGGCATGGTCTCGCGCCCGCAGCAGTACATCGACTCGACCGGCGTCACCCGCTACCAGGAAGTGCACGAGTGGGCGGACCTCAAGGGCTACTCGCTCGACTCGAAATTCATCTTCATCGACGGCCGGACGGGCGAACAGCTCTACACCGAGCCGGTCCACGAGGAGTCGCTCTACCCCTCGACCCAGAGCACGCCGGCCCTCTCGTCCTATTTCGAGCTGATGGACAAGGTGCTGCCGTCGTTCCTCAACACGTTGAGCACGCAGAAAATCCGCGGAACGCGGATCCTGATCAAGTAGGTGTTAACTTAGAACTTCGAACTCAGAACTTAGAACTTTCGGAGGGCACGCGTGTCACTCTAAGTTCTAAGTTTGAAGTTCTAAGTTGACCTCGCCCGCCCCCCGGCTTGCCCTTCCGCCCGGCCGGGTGGTAGCCTTAATGGTTCTGGCGCCGCTCAGGCAGGGCGCCATGCGCACGTTTCCTGGAGCTCAGCGATGTTTGCCATTGTGGAATCCGGCGGCCGGCAGGAAAAGGTCACGCCCGGCGAAGTTGTGGTGGTCGATCGGCTCGAGGCCGAGGCGGGCGCCGAAGTGACGTTCAACCACGTGCTCCTCATCGAGACGACCGACGGCTCGATCGTGGCTGGCACGCCCTACGTCAAAGGCGCGTCCGTCACGGGCGTCGTCGAAGCGCAGACCAAGGGCAAGAAGGTGCGCGTGTTCAAGATGAAGCGCCGCAAGCACTACCGGCGCACGCAGGGACACCGCACGCTCCAGACGCGGGTGCGCGTCAAGAGCATCAACGCCTAAGCGCTCGAGGCACAGCGCGCGGAAGCGCGCCGCCGGAGCGGAGTGGGGCTAAAGGGGCCCCGCGAGCGACGGCGAGAGGGGGTCCGGCGGGACGAAGTCCCCCGGTTGAGAAATGGCACATAAAAAAGGACAAGGCAGCTCGCGCAACGGCCGCGACAGCAACTCGCAGCGGCTCGGCGTGAAGCGATTCGACGGCAACCTCGTGCCCGGCGGCTCGATCATCGTGCGCCAGCGCGGACGCCGCTTCAAGCCGGGGCTGAACGTCGGCCGCGGCAAGGACGACACGCTGTTCGCGAAGGTCACGGGACGCGTGAAGTTCGAAGACCACGGCGCGCACGGGCGCGTCATCAGCATCCAGCCGGTCGAGAAGTAAGCGCCGGCACCTGAAGTTCGATGTTCGTCGACGAAGTCGACATTCAGGTGCACGCCGGCAACGGCGGAAACGGCTGCATGGCCTTCCGCCGCGAGATGCGCGTGCCGCGCGGCGGCCCGAGCGGCGGCGACGGCGGCGGGGGCGGGTCCATCTACCTCGTCGCGACGCTCCACCAGAACACGCTCGTCACCTACCGCTTCCATCCCGAATTCAAAGCTGAGCGCGGCCAGCACGGCCAGGGCTCGAACTGCACCGGACACGACGGCGAGGACATGGTCCTCGAGGTCCCGCCCGGCACCGTCGTGTACGAGAACGCCGGGGGCGATCTGATCCCGATGGCGGATCTCGCGACCGTCGGCGACCGCGTGCTCATCGCGCGCGGCGGACGCGGCGGGCGCGGCAACGCGGCGTTTGCGACGTCGACGAACCGCGCGCCGCGGCGCACGGAAGAAGGCAAGCCGGGCGAAACGCGCGTCGTGCGCCTGCGGCTCAAGCTGCTCGCGGATGTCGGCCTGGTCGGCTACCCGAACGCCGGCAAGAGCACGCTCATCTCGCGCATCTCGGCCGCGCGGCCCAAGATCGCGGACTACCCCTTCACGACGCTCACGCCAAATCTCGGCGTCGTCCACCTCGACGAGGACCGCAGCTTCGTCGTCGCCGACGTGCCGGGGCTCATCGAGGGCGCGCACGAGGGCCACGGGCTCGGCACCAAGTTTCTCGCCCACCTCGAGCGCACCAAAGTGCTCGTGCACGTCGTCGACGTGAGTTCCGCGTCCAATCGCGACCCGGTCGAAGACTTCAACGTGATCTCGCGCGAGCTCGAGCTGTTCGCAGGCGCCGGCGACGAAACCGCCGTGTCGCTGGCGTCGAAGCCGCGCATCATCGCGGCCAACAAGATCGACGCGCTCGACGATCCGGATCGGCTCAAGCGTCTGACGAAGCACGCGAAGAAGCTGAAAGTGCCGATTTATCCCGTCTCGGCGGTGACCGGCGCGGGCATGAAAGAGCTCATCGAAGCGATGTGGCGCGAGGTGGCCGAGCGCACGACCTCGGCCGTCGGCTGATGCGCCGGGGCGTGCTGGGCGGCACGTTCGATCCCATCCACGTTGGTCATCTCGACGTCGCGCGCGCCGCGGCGAGCGCGCTCGGACTCGATCGCGTCGAGCTCATGCCGGCCAACCTGCCGCCGCACCGCACCACGCCGCACGCGTCGGCGCGCGATCGGCTCGCGATGGTCGAACTGGCCGTCGAGGTCGATCCGCAACTGGTCGCGTCCGACCTCGAGCTCCACACCGACGGACCGTCCTACACGAACACGACGCTCGATCGACTGGCGGCGGCCGGCGTGGACCTGCGAACGGTGTTCTTCATCACCGGCGCCGATGCGTTCCGGGACCTGCCGAGCTGGCGGAACTACCCGGCGATTCTCGATCGCTGTCACTTCGTCGCGGTGTCGAGGCCCGGGTGCGCGGCCGGCACCCTCCGGCAGCTGCTGCCGGCGATTGCGTCGCGCATGATCGACGGCCGGGACGCCGTGCCGTCACATCCGTCCGTCATTCTGGTGGACGCGCCGACCGCCCCCGTCTCGTCGACCGACATCCGCCAGCGCCTGGCCTCCGGTCGATCCATAGACGGCTTGGTTCCGCCGGCCGTCGCGTCGTACATTGAGAGGCACGGGCTGTATCGCACGCCCCACTCGAAGGAGCCGAATGGCCAAAGCTGAACGCCGAGCCCGCAAGTCCCCGCCCGCCACCCCCCGACTCCCTGCGGAGATCACACTCGCGACCACGGCCGCCCTCGACAAGAAGGTGCTCGACCTCGTCGTGCTCGATCTGCGCAAGGGATCCGCGTTCACCGATTTCTTCATCATCGGCACGGGGGCGAACGTGCGGCAGGTGCAGGCGATCGCGGACGCCATCGAGGAGGCGCTCCGCAAGAAGGGCGTGCGCCCCGCGCTCGTCGAGGGCTACTCGCGCGGCGAGTGGGTGCTCCTCGACTACTTCGACTTCATCGTGC
This sequence comes from Vicinamibacterales bacterium, assembly GCA_035279905.1. GTDB lineage: Bacteria > Acidobacteriota > Vicinamibacteria > Vicinamibacterales > SCN-69-37 > DATEGZ01. The sequence continues at coordinate 62,550 of DATEGZ010000058.1, read as the reverse complement.
ACGTCTTCCTCCCCGCCACGCGCGACTTCTACGGTCTCGAGCGCCTCTGGGGCGACGCCGAACGCGTTGAAATTCCTGCGTGACGACGCCGGGAATGATTTTCAATTTCTGCGTACCTCTCCGCGCGCGCTGAGCTTTTTCGCCTAGATCCGCTGGCCGGCCGCTTGCACTGATCGACGCGGGCTTCGACCCGTGTCGTCATGCTGATCACCGCCACGAACACGCTCGTCCGCGTGCTGCTCACGCCTGCCTGTCTGGCCTGCGACGATGTGCTCGATCGTCCGCTCGACGGGCCGATCTGCGCGGCGTGCTGGCGGGCGGTGCCTCGTCTCTCGTCACCCTGCTGCGTGCGCTGCGGCGATGCCCTGCCGGGCGCGATCGCGGGCCCTTGGTGCGTGCGCTGCCGCCGGCGCCCGTCGGCAGTGACGCTCGCGCGGAGTGCCGGACGCTACGACGACTCGCTGCGGCGAATCATCCACGCGTTCAAGTACAGCGGCCGGCGCGTGCTGGCGCCGCGGCTCGCCGCCCTCATGCGCGAGGCGGGCGCCGACCTGCTGGCGGGCGCGGACGCGGTCGTGCCCGTTCCGCTGCATCCGTGGCGCGCGATGCGGCGCGGATTCAACCAGGCCGACGATCTGGCCAGATGCCTCGGCCCGCCGGTCTGGCGGGTCCTGCGACGGCGCCGGCACGGCCCACCGCAGGCCGACCTGCCCGCGGCGCAGCGCCACGCCAACGTGCGCGCGGCTTACGCGTTGTCCCTGAGCGTCGCGTGGCCGATGCCCCGGAGCCGCCTTCGCAACCGCGTCGTCGTGCTCGTTGACGATGTGATGACAACGGGCGCGACGATTGAGGCGTGCGCGCGGGTGCTGGCGGAGGCCGGGGTCAGGAGCGTGGGCGCGTTGACGGCTGCGCGAGCCGTGGCAGCACGGCCTCATCCACCGCCTTAGCCACGTCGTCCTTCGGCAGTTCCGCGTCGACGACGACCCACTTCCGCTCGCGGGCCTGGCGGCGGTAGCTCTCGCGGACGCGGGCGAGCAACGCAAGGTCGCGCTCGTAGCGGTCGCGCCCGGTGGCCTTGCGGCGGACGGCCGTCTCCGGCGCGATGTCGAGCAGGATCGTGAGGTCCGGGGCGGGCAGGTGTCGCTGGATGTCCTCGAGCCACACCGGGTCCAGCCCCTGCGCCTCGCCATACGCGACGCTCGACGCGCGGTAGCGGTCGCACACCACGACGTGGCCGTTCGCCAGCCACAGGTCGAGCCGTGGCTTGTACTCCATCCGGTTCGCGACGTAGAGCAGCTGCATCACGTCGGGGCCGAACTCGCGTTCTCCGTGGAGGGCCTTCTGGATTTCCTGGCCGATCGGCGTGCCGTAGTCGGGAAACGACAACAGGCTGACCTTGCGGCCGGCCTGCTCGATTCGAGCGCGCACGTGGCGCGCCTGCGTTTCCTTCCCGCTTTGATCCAGACCTTCGATCGCGATGAGCATCATTCGTCCCACATCAGCATCTCGTCCACGGTCTGGCGGCGCCGTACGACGGCCCACTCCGATCCGTTGACGAGCACCTCGGCCGCCACCGGCCGTCGATTGTAGTTGGAGGCCATGACGGCGCCATAGGCGCCGGCGTCACGCACCGCGAGCAGGTCGCCGACTTCGACCGGCGGCAGATCGCGGTTGGCGCCGAGCGTGTCGCTCGTCTCGCACACGGGCCCGACGACGTCGACACGCCACGTCTGGCCGGAGCGAGGTCGCACGGGCTCGATCGCGTGCCACGCGCCGTACAACGCAGGGCGCAGGAGGTCGGTCATGCCGGCGTCCACAATCACGAACCAGCCGCCGCTCGGGCGCCGCTTGAGATCGACGACCTCGGTGACGAGCACGCCCGCGGGACCGACGATCGCGCGGCCGGGCTCGAGCACGAGCGTGAGCCCGGTCGAGCGCACGGCGGGCAGGATCGCGTCCGCGTAGTCGTCCGCGCTCAGCACGTCCTGTCCCGGTTCGTACGCGATGCCGAGGCCGCCGCCCAGATCGAGGTGCTCGAGCCGGACGCCCGCGCGGACGAGCTCGCGCGCGAGCGAGGCCGCCGTTTCGGCGGCGCGCTCGAGCGGCTCGCGCTTCGTCACTTGCGATCCGACGTGCACGTGGAGTCCCACGACCTCGAGATCCGGCCGGCGGGCCATGTCGAGCACCATCGTGCGCGCCTCGTCGATCGACATGCCGAACTTCGTCTCGCGCGTGCCGGTGGAGATGTGCGGGTGGCTCTGCGCGTCCACGTCGGGATTGATGCGCACGGCGACCCGCGCGCGCCGGCCGTGCGCGCGCGCGATCGCCTCGATGCGATCAACCTCGCCGGGCGACTCGGCGTTGATCGCGCGGACGCCCAGCGCCACGGCCCGACTCAGCTCCGCGCGCGTCTTGCCGACGCCTGTAAAGACGATGTCCCCGGGCGCGAAGCCCGCGCGCAGGGCGACGTCGATCTCGCCGCCGGAATTGGCGTCGGCGCCCGCCCCGAGCGACCGCAGATGGCGAACGACGGCGACGGTCGCGTTGGCCTTGATCGCGTAGTGGAGCCGATGCGGATAGCCGGCGTAGGCGCGCTCAAGCGCCGCGACGCGCTCGGTGATGAGATTCGCGCTGTAGACGTAGACGGGCGTGCCCGCCGCGCGCGCGACGTCCGTCAGTTGCACGTCGTCGCAGGTCAGTCCGCCTCCAGCGTGATGAAATCCGGCCACGGGATCCGGGATTGTACTCGGCGCGGGGGCGTGGCCGGGCTTTTTGCTATGATGCCTGCGCCACGTTTCCGCCCGATGTCCGCTGAGGAAAACGTCACGTCGCCCACCAGCACAGAGGCGCTCGTCGAGCGGTGCCTCGCCGGCGATCAAGCGGCCTGGGATCAGATCGTGCGCATGCACTGGCGCAAGGTCTTCAACCTCGCGTACAAGTTCGTCGGCCGCCACGACGAGGCCGAGGATCTGACGCAGGACATCTTCCTCAAGATCTTCAAGGCGCTGCACACGTTCGATCGGCGCGCGAACTTTCAGACGTGGCTCATCAGCATCAGCCGCAACCTGTGCATCGATCACTACCGCAGCGTGCGCAAGGAGCGCGAGACGATGGCGCGCGACGTCGACGCGTCGCTGCTCACGCCGGTCTCGCGCGAGCGCGGGCCGCACAGCCAGCTCGAGCAGACGGACCTGCGCGAGCTCGTCCGCCAGGCGCTCGCGGAGCTGCCGCCGGCGCTGCGACAGGCCGTCGTCCTGCGCGACCTGCAGGAGTTCTCGTATCAGGAAATCGCGGATCAGCTCGGGCTGCCGGAAGGCACGGTGAAGTCGCGCATCAATCGCGGACGGCTTGAACTCGCCCGGCAGCTCCGTCGTCTTCAGTCTCACGGGCCGGCGCGCCGGCCGTCCCCTCGCGGAGGAACCGAATGAACGTCACTACCACTCACGCCGACGGCGTCCTGGTCATGCGGGTCAACGAACCACGGCTGACCTACCCGATCCTTTCCGATTTCGCGTCGGCGGTGTCGGCGCTGATCGTCGGCGGCGAGAAGAAGATCCTCGTCGACCTGGCGCCGGTCGGCTACGTCGACAGCGCGACGATCGGTTGTCTGATGGACCTGTACCGGCAGGCCAGCGCGGCCGGCGGCGCGTTCAAGCTCGCCAACGTCCAGAAGCGCGTCGAGACGATGCTCACGATGACGGGCGCGCACAACTTCCTCGAGGTCCACGCTGATCAGGCGTCGGCGCTCGCGAGCTTCGGAGGCTAGCCATGCGGACGATCAAGACCACCGCCGGCACGCCCGTCGAGCTCGACGGCGACGTGCTGGCCGTCATCGAGGCGATCTCTCGCGATCTGGCCCGGCGCCGCGAGCTCGAGTACGGCTTCGAGGAAGTCGACCGCGAGTTCCAGTTCCTCGTCCAGCAGATGACGGACGACGAGCTGCGGGTCTACCTGAAGGAAAGCCTGTTCATGAGCTTCAACCGCTTCGAAGTCGAGCGGATGATGTCGATCGTGCGCCGGGCGAATCAGGCGGAAGAGACGGACGGGAACTAGCGCGCTTCAGCCGCCGCGGGCGTCGCCGCGGCGTGACGGACGCCGGCCGCGAAGTCGCCGGTTTCGACGAACTGCCAGCAGTCGCGCTGGCGCAGGAGCTCGGCCGCAAAGGCCGTGTGGAGCGCGTGGCCGCCGCGGTGCACGACCAGGTGCCCGAGCAGCGGGTGGCCGACCAGCGCGAGATCGCCGATCACATCCAGAATCTTGTGGCGCACGAACTCGTCGTCGAAGCGGAGCGGGTTGAGCACGCCCGTTTCGCCGAGGACGATCGCGTTCTCGAGCGATCCGCCGAGCGCGAGACCGCGCTGGCGCAGCATTTCGACTTCCTTCAGGAAGCCGAATGTCCGTGCCGGCGCGATCTCGTCGACGAACGTCTGCTCGTCGATATCGACCGTCTTTTGCTGGTGCCGCAGGAGTGGATGGTCGAAGGAGATCGTGTAGCTGACTTTGAAACGGTCCGACGGGTACAGCGCGATGCGCTTGTCGCCGTGCTGCACCTGAATCGGACGAAGAATCTGGATCGTCTTGCGCGGCGCGGCGAGCTCGCGAATGCCGGCGTCGTCCTGAATCAGGTAGACCCAGGGCGCCGCGCTGCCGTCCATGATCGGCACTTCCGGATGGTTGAGCTCGACCGACGCGTTGTCGATGCCGAGGCTCCGGAGCGCCGACAGCAAGTGTTCGATGGTCTCGACCGACGCGCGGTCCGAGACGAGCCCGGTCTGCAGCTGCGGCCGTCCAGCGAGGTGCGAGACGCGGGCCGGAATTTCGACGCCGCCGAGGTCGGTGCGATAGAAGCGAATGCCGTGATCTGCGGGAGCAGGCTTGAGCGCCAGCGTCACTTTGTGCCCGGAATGAAGCCCGATCCCGGCGCAGTGAGCCATCCTACGAAGGGTTCGCTGATTGGCCATCACACCTTGTCGGCAGCCTTATTAAGCAAGCGCATTGCCAACCGTAATTCCGGTTACCTTAGACCTGGTAACCCTATCATTTGGTTTAACTTAGGGGAAGAGGCACTCCGGGGAGGAGGGCGCCAAATCGGCTAAGCCGTGTCAGAACTACCACACTCCGGGCAACGGCACAGTGTCATGCCCGCCACAAGCGTCAGGATACTGCCGCACGTGGGGGTTCGGCGTGCGGTTTGAGTGACCGCGCCAGGAACGCCCCCGTCGCCGACGACTTAGATTTTGCCACGGCTTCGGGGGTGCCTGCAGCAACCACGCGGCCCCCGCCCTCGCCGCCCTCCGGACCCAGATCGATGACCCAGTCCGCGGACTTCACGACGTCCAGATTGTGCTCGATCACCACAATCGTGTTGCCCTGATCGACCAGCTTGCCGAGCACCTCGAGGAGCCGGCGCACGTCCTCGAAGTGCAGGCCCGTTGTGGGCTCGTCGAGGATGTAGAGCGTGCGGCCCGTGCTGCGGCGCGCGAGCTCGCGCGCTAGCTTCACGCGCTGCGCCTCGCCGCCCGAGAGCGTCGTCGCCGACTGGCCGAGCTTGATGTAGCCGAGCCCGACGTCCTGCAGCGTGCGCAGCTTGTAGAAGATCGGCGGGAAGTTCTCGACGAGCGGCAGCACCTGATCGACGGTCATTTCGAGCATCTCGGCGATCGACTTGCCGCGGTATTTGATCTCGAGCGTCTCGCGGTTGTAGCGGCGGCCCTTGCACTCCTCGCACGTCACGTAGACATTCGGCAGGAAGTGCATCTCGATGGCGATGACGCCGTCGCCCTGGCACGTCTCGCACCGGCCGCCCTTCACGTTGAACGAGAAGCGGCCGGCCTTGTAGCCGCGCGCCCGCGCGTCGGGCAGCATCGCGAAGAGCTCCCGGATGAACGTGAAGAGCCCCGTGTACGTCGCGGGATTCGATCGCGGCGTGCGGCCGATCGGCGACTGATCGATCTGGATGACCTTGTCGACGAGATCGATCCCCTCGATCGTCCGGTGCGGGCCCGGGTCGTCGGCCGCGCGGTACAGGATCTTCGCGAGCGATCGGTAGAGGATCTCGTTGACGAGCGTCGACTTGCCCGATCCGCTCACGCCAGTGACGGCGATGAACGTGCCGAGCGGAAACGCGACGTCGATGTCCTTGAGATTGTTCGCGCGCGCGCCGCGCACGACCACCTCGCCGCGCGTCGCCTGCCGGCGCGCCGCGGGCACGTCAATCTTGCGCGCGCCCACCAGGTACTGGCCCGTCAGCGACTCGCCCGGCGTCGAGAGCAGCTGCTGCGGCAGTCCCTGGAAGATGACCTGGCCGCCGTGCTCGCCCGCGCCCGGACCAAGATCGATCAGGTAGTCGGCCGTGCGGATCGTCTCCTCGTCGTGCTCGACGACGAGCACGGTGTTGCCGAGGTTGCGGAGCTTGCCCAGCGTGGCGAGCAGCCGGCGGTTGTCACGCTGGTGCAGTCCGATGGACGGCTCGTCGAGCACGTACAGCACGCCCGTCAGCTGCGATCCAATCTGGGTCGCGAGCCGGATGCGCTGGCCCTCGCCGCCCGAGAGCGTCGCCGCGCTGCGCGCGAGCGACAGATAGCCCACGCCGACGTCGACGAGGAAGCGCAGCCGCTCGCGGATCTCCTTCAGCACGCGGCTGGCGATCAAGTGCTCGCGTTCGGTGAGCTCGATCGCTTCGAACACCGGTAGCGTCTCCGAAAGCGGCAGATTGACGTAGTCGGCGATCCGCCGTTCCTTGACGCGCACCGCGCGACTCTCCGGCCGGAGCCGATCGCCGCCGCACGCCGGACACGGGCGCAGCGCGCGGAACGCCTCGAGCGTTTCCTGATCGGTCCACGTGCCTTCGTCGAAACGCCGGCGAAGATTGGGAATCGCGCCTTCGAAGTCGGCGCCGAACGGATCCTCCGGCGTCTTCGACTTCGAGTGGCCGCCGGCGTGGCCGCGGTGACCGGGCGCGCCGAGCAGCACGATGTCGCGCAGCTTCTTCGGCAGCTTCGCGAACGGCACGTTCGGATCGATGCCGAACGTGCGCTGCAGCCCCTCGAGCATCTCCGTCACGAAGCGGTTGTCGCCCTTGGCCCACGGCGCCACCGCGCCTTCAGCGAGCGACTTGGAGTCGTCGGGCACGATGCGCGACGGGTCGAAATCGTAGACCGCGCCGAGCCCCTGGCAGTCCGGGCACGCGCCGTGCGGCGAGTTGAACGAGAACGCGCGCGGCGTCATCTCCGGAATGCTGATGCCGCAATCGGGGCACGCCATCCGGCGCGAGAACAGGCGATCGCCGCCTTCGAGCGTGTTGATGACGACGATGTCGTCGGCAAGCTTGAGGGCGAGGTCGAGCGAGTCCGACAGCCGGCGCTCGATGCCCGACTTCACGATCAGGCGATCGACCAGCACGTCGATCGTGTGGTTCTTCCGCCGATCGAGCTTCACCTCGTCGTCGAGCGCGACGAACTTGCCGTCGATTCGCGCCCGCGTGAACCCGCGCGCCCGGAGCGCGAGGAGCTCCCGCTTGAACTCGCCCTTGCGCCCGCGCACCACCGGCGCCAGCACGTTGATGCGCTCGTCGGCCGGATAGAGCATCACCATGTCGATGATGCGCTCGAGCGACTGCGACGAGATCTCGCGGTCGCAGTTCGGGCAGTGCGGCACGCCGATGTTGGCGAAGAGAAGGCGCAGGTAGTCGTAGATCTCGGTGACCGTGCCGACCGTCGAGCGCGGATTGGACGCGGTCGTCTTCTGCTCGATCGAGATGGCCGGCGACAGGCCGTCGATCAGATCGACGTCCGGCTTCTCCATCTGCTCCAGGAACTGCCGGGCGTAGGCCGACAACGACTCGACGTACCGGCGCTGCCCTTCCGCGTAGATGGTGTCGAACGCCAGCGAGGACTTGCCCGACCCGGAGAGCCCGGTGATCACGACCAGCCGGTCGCGCGGCAGGTCGACGTCGATGTTCCGGAGGTTATGGACGCGCGCCCCGCGGACGGCTATCCAGTCATGCGCCATAGGTGCGTACAGGCGGGGTCAATCGAGGCCACGCCAATAGACCATTCTAGTGCACTCGGGAAGTCCGGGGATATTCAGGAAGTCCGGGAAGGCGATCTGAGAAGTCCGGGGCGAGCTGAGAAGTCCCGCCTTACTCGCTGAGCACTTCCTGCGTGTGCTCACCAAGCGCCGGCGCGGGGCGCAGGTCGGGTGTCTCCGTCACGAACGGCGGGAGGATTGCGCGTCCGCCGCGCACAGCCTGCACCACCCCGCGCGCGGTGATGTGCGGATCGCGCATCGCGTCGGCCGGCGAGTTCACGGGCGTAAGGCACACGTCGTGGCCGCGGAAGAACGCGAGCCACTCGGTACGCGTGCGCGCCAGGAAGATCTGGCGCACTTCGGCCAGAAGTCGAGTCTGGTCAACAGGATCCGTGAGGTGGCGTGGCGTGAGATCCGGCCGGCCCACTGCGTCGCAGAACGCTTTCCAGAACTTGAGCTCGAGCGCGCCGAGCGCGATGAGCTCGTTGTCCTTCGTCCGGTACACGTTGTAGCAAGCGTGCCGGCCGAACGTCGGCAGCTCGTCGATCGCTTCTCGTCCGCCCTCGACGAGCTCGCGCGCGGCCGGGAGCATCACCCAGTACAACGCCGCCTCGTGCATCGAGATGTCGATCGCGCGCCCTTCCCCGTCGCGCGCCCGCCCGACGAGCGCCGCCAGAATCCCGATGACCGCGCTCATCGCGCCGCCGCCGATGTCCGCGATGAAGACGTGCGGCAGCACGGTGGGGTCCGGCCGGTCCGCCGCGAGCATCCCGGAGATCGACACGTAGTTCAAATCATGCCCGGGCAGCTCGGCGTACGGTCCGGTCTGGCCGTAGCCGGTGATCGAACAGTGAATGACGCGCGGATGCCTGTCGCGAATCTGCTCGCCCGCGACGCCGAGCCGCTTCGCCGTGCTCGGCCGGAAGCTCTCGATGACGACGTCCGTCCGCGCGATCAGCCGATCGAGCGACGCGCGGGCGCCCGGGTCCTTCAAGTCGAGCACGACGCTGCGCTTGCCGCGATTGAGCAGCAGGTCGAAGACCCCGCGCCCGTCGACGAGCGGCGGCAACTGCCGCATCGGATCGCCGCCGCGTGGGTCCTCGATCTTGATCACGTCCGCCCCGAGCTCGGCGAGCATCAGCGTCGCAAACGCACCGGGAACCAGACGCGTCAGGTCGAGGACGCGGACGCCTTGAAGTGGAAAGCTCATGACAAGTGTGAAGTTCGAAGTTTGAAGTATGAAGTTCTGAGTGTCACCGGTCTCGCTCTAACTTCGAACTTCTAACTTCGAACTTCTAACTTGATCGTCGAAGCCTGCTATGGGTGTACCCATAGGCGAAGTACAACACCAGCCCAATCAGCAGCCAGATCCCAAACCGCTCCCACGCGATGCGCGGCAGGCCCTTCATGACGAAGACGCACAGCGCCGCGCCGAGCAGGCCCACCAGGTACACGAACTTCACGCGGAACGGCCGCGGCCGCGATGGATCGGTGTGCCGCAGGACGATGACCCCCAGGCAGACGAGCACGAACGCGAAGAGCGTCCCGATGTTCGTGAGGTCGTACGTTTCGCCCGCGTCGCCGATGAGCGACCATGCCGCCACGAACAGCCCCGTCACGAGCGTGGTCATGTACGGAATGCGCGTCTTCGGATCGACGCGCGCCGCCCACTTGGGAAGCAGGCCGTCGCGGGCCATCGCGAAAAAGATGCGCGGCTGGCCGTACTGGAACACCAGCAGCACCGCCGCCATCGAGAACACGGCGCCCAGGGCCACGATCTTCGCGATCCACAGCATGCCCGTGGCGTTCAGCGCGTAGGCGAGCGGGTCGGCAGCCTTGCCGAGATCCTGGTACGGCACCATCCCCGTTAAGACCGCGCCGATGATGATGTAAATCACCGTACAGATCGCCAGCCCGCCCAGGATGCCTATCGGAAGGTTCCGCTGCGGGTTCTTCGTCTCCTCGGCCGCGGTCGAGATCGCGTCGAAGCCGATGTAGGCAAAGAAGACGATCGCCGCGCCTTGGTGAATCCCGGTGAAGCCGTTGGGCGCGAACGGCGTGTAGTTCGCGGGGTTGATGTGCGTGAGGCCCGCCACGATGAACAGCGCCAGCACCGCGAGCTTCACGATCACCATCACGTTGTTGGCCGTCGAGCTCTCGCGCGCCCCGCGAAGCAACAGCCACGTGATGATCATCACGATCGCGAACGCCGGCACATTAATAAGGATGGGAATCCCGAACACGTGCGGCGCGGTGTCAATCAGGCCCTTGACCGCCGGATCGCTGCTCAGGAGCGCCGTCCGATACCCGGTCGTCAGCCACGCGGGAAAGTCGACCCAGCCGGCGAACAGCGACTTGAAGTAGTCGCCCCAGGAGATCGCGACCGCGACGTTGCCGACGGCGTACTCGAGGATCAGGTCCCAGCCGATGATCCACGCGACCAGCTCGCCGAGCGTCGCGTAGGAGTAGGCATACGCGCTGCCCGCCTGCGGAATCATGGACGCCATCTCGGCGTAGCAGAGTCCGGCGAGCGCGCAGCAGGCCCCGAGCAGCACGAAGGACAGCACGAGCGCCGGCCCGGCGCCGACGCGCACCACCTGCCCGTCAACCACCTGCCCCGCCGCCGCCGACCCGATCGACCCGAAGATGCCGGCCCCAATCACCGCGCCGATCGCCAGCATGATCAAATCGCCGCCGCCCAGCACGCGTTTCAGCGACTGTTCGCCGCCGCTTTCAGCCTCGCTCAGGATCTGGTCGAGAGGTTTGACCCGGAAGACAGACATGGGGACAGAGGATAGACCAGGTTCGGCAGGTTCGGCAGGTTCCACGGGTTCGGGAACCTGCGGAACCAGTCGAACATGTCGAACCCGTCGAACCCGTCGAACCTATGCGGAGAAGGGTTTCACGTCGACTTCCAGTCTCCACAACGTGTCGTTCGACGCCAGCACGACGCCGCCCGCGGGATCGAACGCGACGCCGATCAGCGCCGGACTCGTCAGGACGAGCTCGGGCTCCGGCCTGGGCCGCGTGATGTCCACCTTGTAGAGCCCCGACGCGCCCGCGAGCGCGTCGACGACGTAGAGCGTTCCGTTCGAGTCGAACGCCAGACCCTGCGGCCGCCCGAATCCGTCCGCGACGACATCAACGAGCCGATCGGGCGTGATGCGGTAGACCGGATCGTGCGAGGCGAGCGTCGGCGCCGTCACGTACAGGCTGCGATCCGGGCCGAGCGCCAGGTGAAACGCCGCGACGCTCGCCGGCAGCGACGCAAACGTCTCGACCTTTTTGCCTGGTGACACCCGCAGGATCGACCCCGATCGATCGCCCACGAAGAGCGTCCCGTCCGGCGCCACCGCCAACCCCGTCGGCACGCCCAGCTCGGAGGCGTAGATCTCGGCGCGGTCATCGTGACCGACGCGATAGACGTGTCCGTCGAAGCGGCTCGAAACGAAGAGCGCGCCGTCCGGTCCCACAGCCAGCGCGGTCGGGTTGGCGATCTCGACCTCGAGCGGCTCGCGCACACCCTCCGGACTCACACGAAAGAGCGGATTGGGCGTCTTGGTGTCGCGGCTGCCGCTGTGCGTCGCGTAGAGACGCCCGAGCCGATCGAAGATCGGGCTGTCGACCTGATGCACACCGGTCGCGAGCACGCGCGCGACCTCGATGTAGACCGTCTCGCCAGGCAGCTCGTCGATGCGGATCGACGTCGTCCCGCCCTCCGATTGTGACGGCACGACGACGCGAAGTGATTGGCGCGAGGCCGCGGTGACGTGCGCGTTGTGCGGACCGACGAGCACGTGCGGCGGCCCGTCGGCGCCGAGCGGCAGGTGGATACCGGAGACGACTACCGAGGCGCCGGGCACCGCCCAGCCTGGTCGAACCGATGAGATGACCTGAGGCACGACGCTCTCTTACGCGTCGTCGAGCTCGACGTTCCAGTACACGTAATCGCGCCAGCTCTCGGGCGCGTTGCGCAGACCGAAGGTGATGCGGATCGCGGGCGCCTTGTCCGGCTTGCGCGGGTGACGGACCAGGCGCATGCCGGCCTGCTCGGGCGTGCGTCCGCCCTTGCGGCGGTTGCAGCCGATGCAGCACGTGACGATGTTTTCCCAGTCCTTGCGGCCGCCCTGCGCGACCGGCACGACGTGGTCGAATGTGAGCTCAGACGTCGGGAAACCGTGACCGCAGTACTGGCACTTGTGGTTGTCGCGCGCGTAGATGTTCGCGCGCGAGAACGGTACGTACTCGGATGTCCGCCGCACGCGGATCCGCCGCAGCAGCCGGATGATCGACGGCATCTTCATGCTGAACGAGACGGAGCGGATCTCGCGGTCGTGGTGCGCGACAATCTCGACCTTGCCCTGACACCAGAGCGTGATCGCCTTCTGCCAGTGCACCACCCGCAGCGGCTCGTACGTCGCGTTGAGCAGGAGCGTCTGTTCCATGATGAGAAGTCAAATCATTCTGGCTGGAACGTTCGAAGGTTGTCAAGGACTGTGAGCACGTAACACTAATGTACTCAAAGCTTTAGAGAGCCCTGTGAGCCGGGCGCGATCCGGCCGATAGTCTGGGATCATGCTCGACGCTCGCCGCGCCATCGCGAGCCGGCTCCGAATCGTCGTCGCCGTCCTCTTCGGAACCATCGCCACAGCCTGCGCTTCCACGGGCACCATCGCGACGCCGCGGCCGTTTCCGAATGCGCCGCTGCCGCCCGGCAGCTCCACCGACAGGCCCACGCCCGTCCCTATCGCGCCAGCTCCTGCCGCGCCCGGTCCTGCGGCGACGTTGCTCACGCCCGACGCGATCGTGCAGATGGCGATTGGTTTTCTCGGTGTGCCGTACCGGCTCGGTGGCGAAGATCCGGCGGCTGGCTTCGACTGCAGCGGCCTCGTGCGGTACGTGTTCGAGCACTACCAGGTGGACGTGCCTCGGACGGTCGCGGAGCAGTACCAGTTTGGACGCCGCGTGCCGATTGACGATGTGCAGGCCGGCGATCTGATTTTCTTCTCGACGATCGGCCCCGGCGCCACGCACGTCGGCATCGCGCTCGGGCCGGCGAGCCCGGGAGAGTTCGTTCACGCACCGGGCGATGGCGGCGCGGTGCGCGTCGAGCACTTCGACACGCCGTACTGGCGGTCGCGTCTCGTCGGCGTGCGACGGCTCTTCTAGATCGCTACCACTGAAAATCAGCGATTGGCTGGGCGGGCGCGCTGAACAACTGCACCGTCGGCGGGTACGGCGGTGTGACGTAGCCCATGTTCCGGAGAATGATCTGCTGGCGGCTCAGCAGGCGCTTGTTGGGATGCGCCGGGCTGTACACCCGCGGGTTGATGATCGCGGCCGCGAGGAGCGCGGACTGTTCCGCGCTGAGCGCGCTGGCCGGCTCCCCGAAGTAGGCCTGCGACGCGGCTTCGGCGCCCCAGATGCCATCGCCCCACTCGATCACATTGAGGTACAGCTCGAAGATCCGGCCCTTGGTCAGCTCGAGCTCGAGCCGCCGCGTGATGAAGAGCTCGGCCAGCTTGCGGTACGGGTTGCGCGATGGCGACAGATAAAGGTTTTTGGCCAGCTGCTGCGTGATCGTCGAGGCGCCGCGCACGAACTCGCCCTTGCTCCAGTCCAGCTCGATCGCGGCGCGGAGCTCGTCGTAGTCGACGCCGTCGTGCTGGAGGAAGGAGGCGTCCTCGGCCACCATCACGGCGCGCTTGAGCGACGGGGAAATCTTCGAGTAGCTCACCCACTGCTGAGAGAACTGCAGGGGTTTGCCTTCCCGCTCGGCTTCGGCGGCGCGCATGCGCATCCACGCGGTCGTTTTGGGGTTCTCCGACTTGAGCGGGCGGACGTCAGGCAGCGTCACCCAGACGTAGCCGGCGGTGGCCAGAATAACGGCACCGATCGCGACGAACGTCTTGCCCACGCCACGCACCAGGGAGCGCATGTCCTTCTCGGATTTTCGGCTGTCTCAGCCGGTGCCATCAGTGACGCGCGAAGCCTTGGCGAAATTTCAGGTTTGTGCGCCGGTAACAAATCCGGTGCGAACTTCCGACCCGAACGCCGCATAGGCCGCTGCGATGTCGTCGCGGATGCGGCTCGTCGCGGTCAAGAGCGGCGCCCGCACTGCCCCGCCGTGATAGCCCGCCAGCTCGAGCGCGACTTTGAGTCCGGCCACCCCGTGGACGGTCGTCACGAGCTGCGCGAGCGGCGTCAGCTTGCGCTGCAGCTCGAGCGCTTCGTGGTGGCGGCCGGCTTTCACGTGCGCGTAGAGCGCGCAGCACTCGTCGGGCAGCACGTTGGCGACCGCCAGAATCGCGCCCGACGCGCCGCTGACCAGCGCGGGGTACACGACTGGCGCGCACCCGCACAGGACACGGAAGCGATCCGGCCGGACGCCCGCGAATTGGCCGAGCCGCTCGATGTCCGGGCTCGTCTCCTTGATGCCGGCGACGTTCGGATGCTCCGCGAGACGCGTCACGATGGGCAGCGTGAACGACACGCCCGTCACGCCCGGCAGGTTGTAGAGCACGACGGGCACCGGTGCGGCGTCCGCCACCGCATGAAAGTGCGCGTTCAGCGCTTCAGCGGTCATCTGCGACTTGTAGAAGAACGGCGTCCGCACGAGCACCGCGTCCGCGCCGGCTTTTGCGGCGCGCTTCGCGGCGGAAATCGTCTGGCGCGTCGATTCGCGGCCGACGCCGACGAGCAGCAGCCGCTCGCGGGGCACGTGTTCGCGCGCCGTCTCGACCACCGCCTGGCTCTCGTCCTCGTCGAGCAGCGCCGCTTCGCCGTTCGAGCCCAGCGCGAGCACTCCGGAAAGATCCGTCGTCATCCAGCGGCGGATGTTCTCGCTCATCGCGCGCCGGTCGATGCGTCCTGAGGCGTCGAAAATGGTGGGAATCGGAGGAAGGATGCCGCGCAGCCGGGACTTCATCTCCGGAGGCTAGCTGTCGCGCCGGGCCGTGTCAACGCAGGAGATGAGGAGTAAAGTGAGCACACCGATGTCGCGCCCTGTCACCGTCATCACTGCCGCGCTGCTCCTGGCGCTGGGCGCCAGCTGCAGCCCACCCGCCGACGCCACAGCCGCCGCCGCATTGCCCGATCCGCGCTTGAACGGCGCGTATCGATTCGATCGCAACGGCTGGATCTTCGTGCACGTGCAGGGCGCGCCAGACGCGCTCGGCTTCCAGCACGGCTACCTGCTCGCGCCGGAGATCACGGACCTGCTCCGCGTGGTGGCGCCGCTGCTCAAACAGCAGACGAAAAAGGACTGGGCGTTCTACCGGGACGCGGGCGAACACCTGCTGTGGCCGAAGATCGACGCCGAATACCAACAGGAGATCGACGGCATCGTCGCCGGCGCGACAGCGAACGGCGCGAAGCTCGACCGCTGGGATCTCGTCGCGCTGAACGCCATCGAAGAGCTGCCGGGGTACTACGTGCCATGGCTCGACAAGCAGCACGGCAAAAAACCGTCGGTGAAGTCGCCGGAGAGCTGCAGCGCGTTTGTCGCGACCGGCGCGTTCACGCGCGACGGGCGCATCGTCATGGGGCACAACGCGTGGACCGACTACATCGTCGGCTCGCGGTGGAACATCGTCTTCGATCTCGTGCCCGCGAAGGGGCACCGCATCATCATGGACGGGCTGCCGGGCATCATCGTGAGCGACGACGACTTCGGCGTGAACTCGAACGGGATCATGATCACCGAGACGACGATCTCGCGGTTCGAGGCCTTCGATCCGAAGGGCACGCCAGAGTTCTTCCGCGCGCGCAAGGCGCTGCAGTACAGCAACTCGATCGACGACTACGTGAAGATCATGCTCGACGGCAACAACGGCGGCTACGCGAACGACTGGCTGATCGGCGACAACAAGACCGGCGAAATCGCGCGGTTCGAGCTGGGTCTGAAGGAGCACTCGGTCGAGCGGTCGTCGGACGGCTACTTCGTCGGGTCGAACTTCCCGGTCGGCAAGAAGCTGATCGCGACGGAAACGCACTTTGACAGCGGCAACAAGGGCAGCTCGCCCAACGCGCGGCGCGCGCGGTGGGAGCAGCTCATGGCCCAGTTCAAGGGCCAGATCGACGCCGAGACCGGCAAACGATTCGAGTCGGATCCGTACGACATCATCGCGAAGAAGGATGAGCCCAGCGAGCGGTCGCTCTGCGGCACGGTGGACAGCTCGCCGCGCGGCATTGCCGACTGGGACTGGCCGCCGTACTATCCGGGCGGGACCGTGCAGGCGAAGGTCACGACCGGCGCGATGGCCGAAAAGATGCAGATGTGGGCGGCGATGGGCCATCCGTGCGCGCCGGATTTCATCGCCAACGATTTCCTGACGCGGCAGCCGCAGTTCGGCTGGGCGCGCGGCCTGCTGCGCGACATGAAGACGCAGCCGTGGACCGAGTTCACGAGCGGGATGAAATAGGCGCGGTTTCCCCAAAGAGCGCGTGCTCGGCGCGCGCGCCGCTCAACAGATTGAGCGACAGCACGACGACGAAGATCGCGACCGCGGGCGCCAGCAGCCACGGCGCGTCGGCCATGAGCGCGATGTTTCCAGCGTCCTGCAGCATCGTGCCCCAGCTGGCCGTGGGCTCGACGAATCCCAACCCGAAGTACGACACGGTCGCCTCCGCGACGAGCAGCGCGGGCACGAGCAGCACGATTTGCACGGCCAGGAACCCGCGCGCGGCTGGCACGAGGTGCCAGGCAACGCGCAGCGGACCGGCGCCGGACGCGCGTGCAGCCTCTGCGTAGTCGCGCGTCCGTTCGGCCGCGACGACGGCGCGGACACCGCGCGCGACGTGGGGCCACGCCGACAACGCGAAGAGCCCCGCCATCAGCGCGAAGGCCGTGTCCGGTTCGAGCACGATTGGCAGCAGGCCGCGCAGCACGAGCACGAGATAGGCGCCCGGCAGCACGACGACGAAATCGGCGGTGAGCATCAGCAGGCCCTCGAGGCGCCCGCCCTGGCTGCCGGCGAGACCGCCGACGAGCGCGCCAATCAGGAGCGCACCGAACGTGCCGGCCACGGCCACGCCGAGCGATCGACTCGTGCCGTCGAGCAGACGCGAAAAGACGTCGCGACCCAGCCGGTCCGCACCGAGCAGCAGCAGCGGGCCGCGATCAGCGGGAATTGACGCGACGTGGCCGTTTGCGAACCAGATCAACGGCGTCGGGTGGTCAACGTCTTCGCGGAAACGGAAGACAATCCGTTCCTCGAGGATCTGGGGATACACGAATGGCGCACGCCAGCCCGTCGCGTCGCGCAGGTGCACACGCATCGGCGGCGCGTACACGCGGTCCGTCAGCTGGGTCGCCGGTGGATTCGGCGAAAGCGCCGGAGCAAAGAGTGCGGCGAGCGCGATGACGGCCAGCGTCACCAGGCCGGCGCGGCGCGCCCACCCAGTCATCACGCCTGGCCTCGCACGCGCGGATCGATCAGCGCCCGCGTGAGGTCGGCCACGATATTGCCGAGCGCGATCATCGTGGCCCCGGCGAACGCGCATCCAGTCACCAGAAACACATCGCGCGTGGCGACCGCCTCGTACATCAGGCGGCCAAGGCCGGGCCACGACGTCGCCCATTCCACCGCGAGCGAGCCGCTGAACACGGTGCCGATCACGATGCCGAAGATGCCGAGCACGGGCCGCAGCGACTGGCGCGCCGCGTGGACCCAGAGCAGGCGGCCGGGCGGGACGCCTCGCGCCGCCGCCGCGACCAGGTCGGGCGCGGACATCATGTCCGCAGTGGCGCGCGACTGGAGCCGTTCCATCATCGCGGCGAGCGGCAGCGACAGCGCAAGCGCCGGCACGGCCAGGCTGCCGGGCGCCACCGAAAACCACCGCGTCGAGAGGGCCAGCCACAACAACACGAGCGCGGCAATCAACGGCGGACACGCCACCATCGCAAGCGAAATCGGGGCGAGAAAACGCGCGAGCATGCTGCGGGGATACGCGCCCGTGGCGAGACCCAGCGGGATCGCGACGATCGTCGCGAGCGCGAGCGCGACGGACGCCAGCGTCGCGGTGCGGCCGGCTCGCCCGCGCACGAGCTCGCCCACCGGCCGTTCGAAGAGCAACGACCGGCCGAGATCGAAGTGCGCAAGGCCTTGAAGCCACTCGCCCAGCTGCCACACGATCGGCCGATCGAGGTGCAGCCGCTCGCGGTTGGCCTTCATCGTCGTCAAACCACCGGGGAGGAGCTCCACAGCCGCGTCGCCGGGCGCCAGGCGCGTGAGCACGAGCGCGCTCGACGAGACGACGAGCACGAACAGGAAGCCAGTGACGAGGCGGCGGACGAGAAAAGCGGCAAGGCCCGCGGTCACTGGCGTCCAGCGCGGCCCGCCGCAGTGACCCAGAGCACGTCGGCGTTCCACAACACCAGAGGCGGAAGCACCGACGGCGTCGCGCCGCGCACGCGCGACGACATCGCGATCGTCACTTGAGGCGCGGCAAAGTAGACGATCGGCAGGTGATCGGCCAGCGTCTTCTGCGCCTCGGCGAACAGCCGCCGCGCTTCGTCACGATTCGTGGTCGTCGACTCGCGCTGCATGAGATCGTCGATCGTCGCCTCCCACGGACGCGCCGGCTTCCTCTGACCGGGCTGCCAGACGTGAAAGTCCCGGGAGCTCACCCAGAAGTCGAGATTGCGCCCCGGATCGAACGAGTCGGTCAGGATGTGAAAATACATCGCCTCGTAGTCGCCCTTGAAAAACTTCTCGAGCATGGCGGTCTGCTCGAGCGACACGACGTCGATCTTGAGCCCGACTTTGCCGAGCTGCTCTCGCAGTACCGCCACGGACTGCTCGAGGATCGTGTGCCCTTTCTGCGTGAGGATCGAAAACCGCGCCTCCCGGCCGGCCTTGTCCTCGAGCATCCCGTCGCCGTTGCGGTCGGTCAGGCCGATCGATGCGAGCAGAGCCTTCGCGCGCGCAACGTCGTGTTCAGTTTTCGGCAGGTCCGGCATGAACCACTCGCGGTTGCCGGACGTGATCGGCCCGTAGATGGGCTCGGCGGCGCCGAGAAACACGGTGTCCACGAACGCCTTCCGATCGACGGCGTAGGAAATCGCGCGCCGTAGTTCCTCGCTCTGCAACCACGGGCGATCCTTGTTCGCCCCCGGCGTGAGGTTGAACCAGAAAGCGTCCGGGTTGATGCTGACGCCGGCTTGCACGAGCTGCACGGCGCCGCTCGCCTCGAGGCGGCGGAGGCCGGCGAGATCTTCCGGGCGCACCTCGTCGGTCATCAGATCGGTGGTGCCGCCCTGCAGCCTGAGCAACTCGGCGTTCTGCTCCGGAACGATCTGCAGCTCGAGCTCATCGAGTCGAGGCAGCGGCGCGCCGTTCTCGTCCTGACGCCAGTAGTGCGGGTTGCGCGCAAAGATCATGCGCTCGCCTGGCACGTAGGTCTTGAGCACGAACGGCCCGAGTCCGGCCAGATCGGCGGGCGGCGTGGATAATCCCCACGCCTCGCGGAACGCGCCGGCTGTGAACGCCGCCTCCAGCTTGTGGCGCGGCAGTATCGGAATCGCGTCGAGCAGGCTCAGCCCGGGCCCGTACGGCGCCGGCATCGTCAGCACGAGGGTGGTGTCGTCGATCGCGCGAAGGTCGAGCGGCTTGTTGTCGATGAGCAGGCTCGCCGCCAGCGGGCTCGCGACTTTCTTGTCGTAGAGCGCCTGGAACGTGAACTGAACGTCAGCGGCCGTGAACGGGGCGCCGTCGGAGAAGACCAGGCCCGGCCGAAGCTTGAGCGTCCAGACGCGCCCGTCCGCCGACGAGCTCGTCCAGCTCGCCGCCAGCCACGGCTCCAACTCGCCGCTCACGTGGTTGAGCCGGACGAGCGTGGCCTGGGTCAAACGCATGAACAGATCCTCCGCGGTGCGCGCAGATACAAATCTGTTATAGGTTCTGGGCTCTGAGCGGAACGTAGCGACCAGGCGGCCGCCTTTTTTTTGCGTCGACCCGCTGGTCTGGTCCGGGTTTTGGGCCGTACACGCGCCAAAAACCACCAGAGTGGCCATGGCGAACCCCGCGAGCGACGTCCGGAGTCGGTGGGTCCTCATGCGTTAGCTACCCGGATGACGTTCTTGAATACGACTTTCAAAAACGGGTGGTCCGAAGCAGGCTCGTTCACCTTCTTTCGCACAATTGCACTGGTCCCTTGGGCCAACATGCACCAAGACTGAAATGGCCATGACGAATCCGTAATCGGGGATCCGAAAGTGTCGTTGGTCATGGCGGTACAAAGTGCTGCGAACTCAAGAATTAGGCGTAATTCTGCACCCCCAAAAATGTCCTCTTTTGGTACGGTACATGCGTGTAATCGGCCAACGCCGGCGTACATTTTTGTTACTCCGGCTAGTGAGCAGGCGTATGACTCTCTTCCGTCTCCCCTCTGCCACCCGTCGCGTTCTGGCTGCGTCTGTTATCGGCCTCATCGCGGCGATCTTTGCCCTGCCGGGCACAGCGTCCGCTCAGCGCGCCAGGTTGTCGCGCGACCTGACACGCCAGATTCAGCAGAACCCTGATGCGACGGTCAACGTGATCGCCGAGGGTCCGCAGTCCGAGATTGACCGCATCGCCAAAAAGTACGGCCTGCAGGTCGAGTCGCGGCTCGACTCCGGCGCGCGCTTGTCCGGCACCGCGGCGCAAATCGATCAGGCGGCCGGAGACGGGGCGTTGACGGCGCTCGCCGAGGATGCGCGCGTCACGGGCACGATGGCGGTGACGACGCAGTCGACCGGAGCGAGCCAGCTTTGGGGCGGCGGGAAGTCGGCGTTCGACGGCATCACCGGCCGGGGCATCAACGTCGTCATCATCGATTCGGGCATCGCGCACCACCCGGATGTGGACAAGCGCGTGGTCACGTGGATCGACTACGTCGATCCGTCGGCCACAGACCGCGTGGACACCTACGGGCACGGCACGCACGTCGCCGGAATCATCGCGGGCAGCGGCGCGGGCAGCAAAGGCGCGGACGGCGGCGCTTACATCGGCATGGCCCCGGGCGCCGGGCTCATCAGCATTCGCGTGCTCGGCACGGACGGCTCGGGTCTCGTGTCGGATGTCATCAAGGGCATCGAGTGGTCCATCAAGAACAAAGACAAGTTCAACATCCGTGAGATCAATCTCTCGCTCGGCCATCCGGCGACGTCGCTCTACAAGGACGATCCGCTGGCCAAAGCGGTTGAGCGCGCGGTCGCCAACGGCATCGTCGTCATCTGCTCGGCCGGCAATCTTGGCAAGACGGAAGACGGCACGCCGATCGTGGGCGCCATCGTCTCGCCCGGCGACACGCCTGGCGCGTTGACGGTCGGCTCGCTCAACACACACGGCACGGTGTCGCGGAGCGACGATGGCGTCACGACGTACAGCTCGCGCGGACCGGTGGGCGATCCGGATCAGCCGTCGACGTGGGAGCTCAAGCCGGACGTCGTCGCGCCGGGCAATGCGATTGTGTCGTCCGAAACGGCCGGCTCGTACCTCTGGGACAACTACCCGTCACAGCGCGTGTTCGGCGCGAACGGCGGGACTTACATGATGCTGTCGGGCTCGAGCATGGCGGCCGCGGTGGTGTCGGGCGCGGTCGCGCAGCTGCTGCAAGCGAACCCGAAGCTCTCGCCGGCGGAAGTGAAATTCGCGCTCCAGTTCACGGCGCAGCATCTCGACGGCTACGGGTTGATCGAGCAAGGCGCGGGCAGCATCAACGTGCCGCTCGCCGTCGGACTCGCGACGAGCCGGAGTTTCGAAGCGGCGCCGACGACGGATGTGATTGGCGGCGAGACAGTGACAGAAGGTCAGCTTGTCTTCCGGAACGTCAACGGCGACACGATGGTTTGGGGTTCCGGAACCGTTCACGGGAACACGATGGTGTGGGGTTCCACGATGGTGTGGGGTTCCACCATGGTGTGGGGTTCCACCATGGTGTGGGGCTCGACCATGGTCTGGGGCTCGACCATGGTCTGGGGCTCCACGATGGTCTGGGGCTCCACGATGGTCTGGGGCTCGACCATGGTCTGGGGTTCGACGATGGTCTGGGGCTCCACGATGGTCTGGGGCTCGACCATGGTCTGGGGCTCAACCATGGTGTGGGGTTCGACGATGGTCTGGGGCTCCACGATGGTGTGGGGCTCCACGATGGTGTGGGGAAGCAACGCCTGTCTGTCGGACGATTCGCCAAGCTCTCCGGCAGAGCCGCCGCAGGCGTGTCTACGCGGTGGCAGTTAGATTCCAGAACTGTAAGACCCAAAACGGTCTAGATGATGCGGGCAGTCAGACGCGACGAAAGGAGGCAGAAAATGCGCAACCAAATGATCATCGTTTGGAGCTAGTTGCTGGCACGGAGCTTGAAGCGTAAGGGGACAGAATGCTCTGGTAAAGATTTGGACAGCGGAGCCGATATGACGCAGCAGATCATTGTCTGGACCTAAGTAGAGCTCCGGTAGAAAATTAGGTGCCGGGTCTGTCGGACCCGTTGGTCTTCCCAGTATGCCCGACCCAGCCACCCAGGCACTTCCAAGGAAGACGCGCCTCTACGTCCTGTGTGTAGCGAGTGCTGGTGCGCTGGTCATCAGCCTGAGTGTCTCCCAAGTCATTCACCAGCCATATCAGTGGCACGTTCAGTGGCTGTCACTGGTCGCCCTCACAGTAGGCAGCGGCCTCTTGCCCGTCACGCTGCCAAGCATCAACATCAGCATTTCGATCTCGGAGACGTTCGTCGTCGCTGGAACGCTTCTCTTCGGAGCAGCGGGCGGCACGGTTCTGGTCCTCCTTGATGCCCTCTTTATCTCGCTTCGCTTGTTTTTTACGCGGCGGCTTCGTTGGGAACAAATTGTCTTCAATTTGGCGGCATCACCTCTCGCACTATGGATTGCAGCACAGTCAGCGCAAATTCCTCCGCTGTTTCAGACGGATCAAAAACTAGAGGGATTGTTCCTCCTCAAGCTTTGCCTCTTCGTCGGGATCTACTTTCTATTGAACAGCTGGCTCCTTGCCGGCGCGATCGCTCTGCAACAGCGCGTCAAGCCGTACAGCATCTGGTCGAAATACTTTAAGGACCTCCTTGTAAACTATGGCGCTGGCGGCTCGCTTGGCGCCGTGTTGATCTACAACACCAGAACAGTCGATCCAGTCTTCGTCGCGATCATCTTTCCGTTGCTGTTCGTTCTGTTTCTCACCTATCAATGGTCCAACAACCGCGTCGAGTCAGAGCGACAGAAGAACGCAGAGCTCAATCGAGTGTTCCTCTCCACAGTCGAAGCGCTGGCGCTCGCGATCGACGCAAAGGACCAGGTTACTCACGGCCACATCCGTCGCGTTCAGCGGTACACGATGGCACTGGCCTCCTTCCTCGGCGTCGAGGATCAAAAGCAAATAGACGCATTGAGAGCGGCCGCGCTACTGCATGACACCGGAAAACTCGCGGTTCCGGAGTACATTCTCAACAAACCTGGGCCTCTTACAGCTTCAGAGTTCGAGCGGATGAAGCTTCACGCCAGTGTCGGAGCCGACATCCTCAAATCAATCGATTTCCCTTACCCAGTGGAACCGATTGTTCGTCATCACCACGAAAACTGGGACGGCACCGGTTATCCAGAGGGACTCAAGGGATCAGAGATTCCACTCGGCGCCAGGATTCTGTCCGTCGTTGATTGCTACGATGCTCTGACCTCGGATCGTCCCTACCGCCCTCGCTACAGTCGCGAATACTCTGAACAGGTTCTACGTGAGCGCAGGGGTGTGATGTATGACCCCTGGGTCGTCGACGGCTTCCTCGCGATCATCGATGGCCTCGAACGAACCGAACCATCTGAATTCGGAAGGGGAGATGCGGCCAGCTCCCCCCGACCGGGACTCGCCCCAGCGCAGCTCGAAGTGATCAGCGCAACCACTGCTGAAGACCGAGAGTTCAACGAGCTGCGGCGTGAATTGCCGAAGGCTGGTTCGCTCCGTTCGTCATGTGACGTCTTGTTTCGACACTTACGACGCGTCGTTCCCGCTGCGACACTTACTCTCTACATGCCGAAGCACGAGACGAATGAGCTAGTGCCCGTGGCGTGCATCGGAGTTGGAACATCAGCTATTGAAGACCTCAAGATCCCGATTGGCGATCGAATCTCTGGCTGGGCAGCAGCTCACAAGCAGGTGGTCGTAAATTCGAACGCAGCGCTAGAGTTGGGTCCCGTTGCACGTACGTTTTCGGTCCCTCTGCGATACGCATTGGCCGTCCCCATCTTCAGCGGTTCTACGCCGCCAATTGGTGTTCTGACAGCCTACGGCAGCGAGCCCTTCAACCAGGATCACCGCCGGATCTTGGAATCAGCAGCAACGCTATTTGCATCGGCGGTCGCGGCACCTGCGACACCATCCGACGGCGTCGGGGAGGCTTCAGTTGCGGCGCAACGCGGAGACTCCCGAATCCACTAAGGGCGAAGCCCCCAGACCGCTCCGGATCTGTAGATCCCACCTTCCGCGAGTTTTCTGGTATTGTCCCCAATCCTGATTTCGTCCAGTCTTGGGGAGTGCCCTGATGGCTCGCAAAAGGCAGCCGGCGCTCGCGCAATCTGGTCGCGCTGAGCCTGATATCGCAAGTGGATCCGAACGTTTGGTGTCGGCAGTCTCGGACGTTGAAGGCCTGTACCGCGCCGGACTTCCGACCGAAGTCTTAAGCCGTACCGAGCCCAAACAAATCCTTTCTGCTGATCCGGAGTCCCGAGTTCAGCTCGCAGTGTTGAGGGGCATGGCCCTGTTTGACCTAGGTGACGCCGTTTCGTCGCTGGCGACGCTACAACGGGCTGTTGAGGACTCCAAGCAGTCCAAGCCAAGTCTTCAATTTCTTGCGACGTTCTCTCTGTTCGTTCGAGCCACCGACTTTCAGGCACCTCCGGCACTCTTTCCGGTTCTCGTCCAACTGAGGCAGTTGGCGGCCTCGCTCGGCGATGCTCAATCACTGTCGGGATTGCACCTCGCGGTAGCACGACTCGAAGGACTTCGTGGTCACTGCGTGGACGCTCACCGACACCTTGAGATCGCACGACGGCTCGCTGACAACAGTGGCCGCTTGTCGCTTCGGTGTTCGGTCGACCTCGTCGAAGCATCGCTTGAATCGTTTACCGGAAACTTGGTGCGATCGCGTCAACTATCCGAAGCTTGCTTCCGCCTTGCAGACACAGAGGGGTTCGTAAAGTACAAACTTGGCTCCGCAACGAACTTGGCGGTTGTCGCACTTTATGGCGCGAACTTTGATCGCGCCGAAGAGTACCTGACCTACGTACTGAACTACGCAGACTCGTTGACATACGTCAAACTCGGCGCGTTGGATAACCTGGTGACGCTCGAGTTGCAAAGGGGTAACCTCCAGCGTTCGTGCGAGTTGTTGGACGAGTGTCGGCAAGTAACCCTTCGAGACAACCTCCCCGCACGCTCCTGGTACGACCTGGCGCACGACCTCACGCGCTGTGCGTACTTCGAGCGGCTCGAAGACTGGGACCAGATCGTCGGCGTCGCCGAACACGCCGACGCCGAGCTCGTCCGGCGCCAATACAAGGCTATTCGCACGGCGCTCCTGTGCGCCAAAGCCCGGGCTCTCGCGCGCCTCGGCAAGCACCGCGACGCCGAGGCCGCCCTCGCCGTTGCCGTTCGCGCGTGTCCCCGCGGCGCCGTCGACCCGCTCATCGTCCTCGAGGCCTCCAAGGCCCTCGCGTTCAGCTTGCGCGGCGACGTCACTCGCGGCACCGTGCACTTCGACCGCGCGCTCGCCGCCAGCCGCGCCATCGGCCACAAACTCCACGAAGGCTGGATCGAACGTCAGCGCCGCACCGTGCTCCGCGACACGCGCGAGACCGTCCACGTCCCGCGCGTCCAGCTCGACGTGACCGACACCGCCATGCTCCTGAGCGATGTGGCGACGATGCTCGGCGCCGGCCACTCGATCGACCTGCTCGCGCACCGGATGGCCGCCATCCTGCAAGGCACGACGATCGGCACGCGCGTCGACGTCGAGAGCGAATCCGGCTGCGAGTACCAGCCCGAGCCCACCGCCAGCTGGGACGCCGAAGCCGACGGCACGTTCCGCATCCGCCTCCGCGGATCCGATCGGCGCGTCGCGATCAACGTCGCCGGCGTGCAGACCATCGACGAGATCTCGCTGCTCAAGAGCGTCGCCGACCTCGTGCAGGTCGCCGTCAACCGCACCGCCGACACCGAGAACGAAGACGAAGATCAGAACCTGTGGCCGCGCGCGGTGCTGAACCACGGCGAAGACGCGATCTTCCGATCGCCGCGCATGGCGGAGCTTTTGAAAATCGCGATCCGGCTCGCGGCCACCGACCTGCCCGTGCTGATTAGCGGCGAAACCGGCACGGGCAAGGAAGTGATCGCGCGGCTGATTCACGAGCACAGCGCGGTGAAGCGCGGCCCGTTCGTCGCGTTCAACTGCTCGTCGCTGCCGCGCGAGCTCGTCGAAAGCCAGTTGTTCGGCCACCGCCGCGGCGCGTTCACCGGCGCCCTCGACTCGTTTCCCGGGGTCGTCCGCGCGGCCGAGCGCGGCACGCTGTTCCTCGACGAGATCGGTGACCTCGATCCGTCGATCCAGCCGAAGCTCCTGCGCTTTCTCGAACGCAACGAGATTCTTCCGGTCGGCGAGTCGCGCCCCCAGAAGGTCTCGGTGCGCATCGTCGCCGCGACGAACGCGGACGTCGATCGGATGGTCGATCAAGGGCGATTCCGGCGCGATTTGTTCTATCGCCTCGGCGTGGCACCGCTGCTGCTGCCGCCGCTCCGCGAGCGGAAGGACGAGATCCCGGCGCTGGCCACGCTCTTCCTCAACCGGTTTTCCCGGGAATGCCAGCGCGCGGGCGTGCGGCTGAGCGACGACTTCATCGCCGCGCTGCTCTTGTACGACTGGCCCGGCAACATCCGCCAGCTCGCCAACGAAGTCCGCCGCG
Organism: Vicinamibacterales bacterium; assembly: GCA_035279905.1. GTDB lineage: Bacteria > Acidobacteriota > Vicinamibacteria > Vicinamibacterales > SCN-69-37 > DATEGZ01. Next base: position 35,582 of record DATEGZ010000058.1, on the reverse strand, counting down.
TCGTCGCCATGGCGCACGACGGTGAGACGATCCGGAGCGTCGCGCTCTCAGCCGAGATCCTGGCCCACTGGAATGCGAGGCCGCTCGCGACCGCGACACCACCGGCCGTCAACGTGCGGCTCGATCAGACGCTGCCGCAGGCCATCGAAGAAGTGGAGCGCGCGTTCATCGAGCGCGCGCTCGCGAGCTCCGGCGGTCGTGTCGCCGAGGCCGCGCAGATGCTCGGTCTCTCGCGCAAGGGCCTGTTCCTGAAACGCCGGCGCCGCGGGATGACACCGAGACAGGTGCGCGTGAGTTGACGTTCACGCGAGAAACGCCCCGGCTGCTCCTCCGCCCGCCGCACGCGGCGGACCTCGACGCGTTCGTCGAAATCCACGAGGACCCGGAGGTCATGCGGTACATGACGCTCGTCGGCCCGCTGTCGGGCCGCGTCGCCGGCTGGCGCATGCTCGCGATGCTCATCGGCCACTGGCAGCTGCGCGGCTACGGTCAATGGACCGTGATGGAAAAGACCAGCCGCCAGGTGATCGGGCGCGTGGGCCTGTGGAATCCGGAAGGCTGGCCCGGACTCGAGGTCGGCTGGGTCATCCGCCGCCAGGCCTGGGGCCACGGCTTCGCGACCGAAGCCGCGCTCGAAGCGCTCCGCTTCGCATTCGAGGACGTGCGGGCCGAGCACGTGATCAGCCTGATCCGTCCAGACAACGCGCGCTCGATCCGCGTCGCGGAAAAGATCGGCGAGACGCTCCAGGGCGAGCACGTCATGGACGGCACGACGCTGAGCGTTTACGGCATCTCACGCGGTCGCTAGCTGCCTGCTTTCGTCGCCTTGAACGTCTTCGCAGATACGGCCACGTCGTACTCGAACTCCTCCACGAGCCAATCGGTGCCGGGCCGGCCCTGTTGCGGCGCGAGCCGGTGCAGACGGAACGGCACCTGCAAGCCGCTGACCGTTCGATAGTCGAGATACTCGAGCGTCCCGAGCTGGCGTGGCAAGTGCGTCGTCGGATCGAAACGCAACTGTTCGGTCGTCTTGTCCGACACGGACACCGTGTCGCCGGCTCCCGCCGATCCCGGACCAAACTGCACGGGCGCGCCGGCGAACGACGATGCGAACAACGCAAGCGTCCACTGGACGAAGTCTTGTTTGGCCTGGGGAAGAACGAGCTGCAATTGCTCGTCAGTGATCGGCGGCGGTCCCATGTAAGCGCGACCGACATACTGCGAGTTGTCGGAATACGACGGCCTCAGGATCGCATGCGCGGCATTGAACCCAATCGTGGAGGTGTAGGAACTCGAACTCGGGCCAGTGCCTCGGGAGCCGAGTGGGTATGTGGTACCGATGTCGACTTTGGCTCCGTCTCCCGCACTCGCATACCGTCGAGTCTCAGTCTCGAGGAACTTGTCGGGAAGCTCGCAAACGATCTCGAAGGAGCCGTAGGTGCGGGTGGCGCTCCCCCCGTCGTCCATCACAATCGCGCCCTTGGCCTTGAACGTGCGGACCGCGTTCAAGCGCGCCTCGCCGCCCAGCGCCTGGCGGGCCTGCGCGAGCAGCTGCGCGGAGTCAGGCGCCTGCGCTGCGCCGACGAGCGACGTCGCCAGCGCCGCCGCCATCACCGTCGATCTCAGGACGATCGACCTCATCGAATTCTCGGCTCAGTACGATTCTACAGCCGCCAGGACTTCACCCTTCACCCGGACTTCTCAGTTCGCCGGACTTCTCAGTTCACCGGACTTCTCAGCTCTCTGTCTATTTGATCTCCCCTGCCTGTATCCGCTTCGCAACGGTTTCCGTCTCGCGCCACACGCGCAGCAGATTCCCGCTCCAGATCTTGCCGATCTGCTCTTCCGTGTACCCACGCCGCACGAGCTCGAGCGTGACGTTGAACGCCTCGGCCGCGCTGTTCCAGCCGTCGACGCCGCCTCCGCCATCGAAGTCCGACGAAATCCCGACGTGATCGATCCCGATGAGCTTCACCGCGTAGTCGATGTGATCGACGAAGTCCTTCACCGTCGCCCGCGGCGCGGGCGGGTAGTCCGCGTTGATCTTCGCGAGCCTGAGATCGTACTGCGTGCGCCGCTCTGGCGTAAGCGCGTCGAGACCAGCGGTCGCGGCACCGGCGCCGCGGCCACCACCACCGCCACGTCCTCCTCGCCCAGCCTGACCGGGCTGCTCGATCGAACAGGGCGGAGCCGTTGGCGCGCCACCAGCTGGAGCGGCCCCTGCTGCACGTCCTCCGCCACCACCACGCCCCTGGCCCGCCGTAGCACCGCCAGGTGCGGAGGCCGCCGCGATCCCGAACTGCTCGCGCAGCTGCGCCATCGCCGCCGCGCGCGCGGCTGAGCGTCCCGGCGGATCCGCCTTCACGTACGACGCGAACGCCACGACCTGCACGACGCCGCCGTTCTGCTTGATCGCCATCAGCTGCTCATCGTCGAGGTTGCGGCTGACGTCGGCGAGCGCGCGAATCGCCGAGTGCGACGCGATGATCGGCGCCCTCGACAAGGCGACCGCCTGCATCATCGAACCCTTGGATGGATGTGAGACGTCGACCATGATCCCCCACTTGTTCATCTCGGCAATCACCTGCTTGCCGAGCGGGCTCAGGCCGCCCCACATCCACTCGTTGTTCGCTTCGCCCGTGTTCGAATCCGACAGCTGGCTGTGGCCGTTGTGCGCGAGCGACATGTAGCGCCCGCCCTTCTGCCAGAATTCCTTGACGCGGTTGATGTCCATCCCGATCGGGTAGCCGTTCTCGATCCCGATCACCGCGATCTTCTTGCCCTGGTTGTGCAGCCGGACGACGTCGTCGGCCGTGAGCGCGAGGCCGATCTGAGCGGGCGCGATCTGCTCGGTCAGCCGATTCACCGCTTCGAACTTCGCGATCGCCTGCCGGTACGCGTTGTCGTAGCCCTCGGGCGTGAGCGGGCCTTGGCCGACGTACGCGATCATGAACGACACGTCCATCCCGCCTTCAGTCATCTTCGGCAGGTTCACCTGCGTCGTCAGACGCATCGTGTAGTTGCACTCCGGCGTGAAATTGTTCGGGCTGATGTCGTTGTGCGTGTCGAGCGTGATCACGCGCTGGTGAATTCCGCGCGCTTTTGCGACGAGCGCGGCCTCATCCTGAGTTTGTGCGGCCGCTGCCGCTACGGCCAAACCAATTGCAACACAGCACCCGGCGAGGGTTCGAGCAGTCATGGCAGATGCCTCCGGAATGCGGCATCTTAACTTGACTCCAGTGCGAAACGCGCCCGACTATGGGCGGTCACAGGACAACACCCATGACCTTCTGGCTCGACGTGAAAGAAGCGACCCGCCGCCTCATCCGCACGCCGCTCTTTACCGCGGCGGTCGTCAGCACGCTCGGCGCCGGCCTCGCCGTGGCGATGCTGACGTTCGCGATCGTCGACGGCGTGTGGCTGCGGCCGTTGCCGTTCACGGATCCCGACGGGCTCGTCTCGATTTCGCCCTACTCGATATCGCCCGCCGATCTCCTCGCGCTGGAAAACGAGCGCGCGACGTTTGCGGGCGTCGCCGGCTACAGCCTCAGCTTTCCGGCGCTCGTTCTTCCCGGCGACGAACCGCTCGTCATTCGACAGGCGATCATCACGCCGAACTTTCTCGAGCTGCTCGGCGTGCGGCCGCTCCTGGGCGCGGCGCGCTTGAGCGATCCAGCGGCTGGCACACCGGAGGTGTACCTCACGCATCGCCTCTGGATGCAGCGCTTTGGCGGCGACCCCGCGGTCGTCGGCTCGCAGATCGCGTTCGAGGATCGATCGAGACGGGTTGCGGGTGTGCTGCCGGCCGATTTCCTGTTCCTCACCACCATTCAAGAGTTGATGCCCGACGTCCTCGCCACGCCGGTCGAGCCGCTGCAGGGCCGCGCGCTTCGCGCGATCGGCCGGTTGGCTGGCGGCGTCACCACCGCTCAAGCATCCGCCGTCGTCGATCGCGACGCCCCGCCTAGGCTCCCGCCGAACGCGCTCGTCATGCAGAGAAGGGACCCGCCCGTCCAATCGCTGTCCGCGACGTTCGTTGGCGACTACGTCACGAACATCATGCGGCTGCTCATCGGCGGCGTCGGGATTCTGCTGCTCATCGCGTCGGCGAACCTCACGCACATGCTGATCGCGCGCGGCAGCGGTCGCGCGCGTGAGGTCGCGGTCAGGCGCGCGCTCGGAGCGCGGCGATTCGAGCTCGTACGTCTCATCATGCTCGAGGGCCTGCTGCTCGCGATCGCCGGCGGTTTCGTCGCGGCGCTGCTGTCGGTCTGGACGTTCCGTTTCGTTCAGGCCTTGATTCCCAACGTGCTTCCGCGATCCGGATTCATCAGCATCGATGGCCGCGTGCTCGCCGGCGGTCTGATGTTCACGCTGTTCGTTGGCGTGCTGTCGAGCCTGCTGCCGGCGATTCGCCTGTCGCGGCCCGGCACCGCCGATCTGCTCCAGCGCGGCGGCCGCGGCGGCGCGTCCGGCCGCGCCAGACTCGGCAAGATCCTGATCGCGCTCGAGGCGGGATTGGCGGTGGTGCTCGTCGCGGGCGGCAGCCTGATGCTGACCAGCTTCGTGCGGCTGATGCGCTCGGACATCGGTTTTCGTCCGGGCGGCGTGCTTCAAGTCAACGTGCGATCTCCAACCGCGCTCCGAGACCTCGCGAGCCGCGAGTACGTGCGCGCAGTACGCGATCGCGTGCGCTCGCTGCCGTTCGTCCAGAGCGTTGGCCTCGCCGACATGCGGCCGATCGCCAGGGCGTCGCGTGGAGAGGACCTGCACGGCGAAGGCTCGCCGAAAGACAAGGTGTCCGCGGATTGGCGGACGGTGTCGCCCGACTACTTCCGCACGCTCGGCATCCGCGTTGTCGCCGGTCGTGAGTTCGTTCCGGCCGACGAGACCGCAGCCGTCGAGCCGGCCCTGCTGTCGGCCTCGCTCGCCAGGCGCTTATGGCCCGAGGGCGAGCTCATCGGCCGCCGGTTCCAGGCAATCGACCTCAAGATCGACTGCGAGGTCATCGGCGTCGTCGCGGACGTGCGCTCGTTCGCCGTGCGCAGCCAGCCGGTGGACATGCTTTACCTGTCGACGGATCGCCGCGCCCCGGGCAATTTCTATCTTTCGATCCGGATAGACGACGAGCGCCAACTGTCGGCGGTAGCCGACCCCATCGCCAAAGAAATCCGAACCGTAGACGCGCGTGGCGCCATTCGCAGCATCCAGCCGCTCGACGCGCTGGTCGGCGATTCTGTCGCCGACACGCGAATGGAGGCAGCCTTGTTCGGAGTGTTCGGCGCGCTGGCGTTTGCGGTCGCGATTGCTGGCGTCGCCGGAGTGACCGCCTACAGCGTCACGCAGCGCACGCAGGAATTCGGCATCCGGCTGGCGCTCGGGCTCGCGCCGCGTCGGCTGGCGGCGCGGGTGGTCCTCGAGTCGCTCTGGCCGGCGGTTGTAGGAAGCGCGGCCGGCTTCGGCGCCGCGCTGTGGCTGGCTCGTCTGCTCCGCGGTCTCGTGTTTGGGATCGCGCCTGACGATCCGGCGACGCTCGTCGCCGTTGTCTCAGCGCTCGTCATCGCGACGATCGTCGCGAGCTACGTACCGGCGCGGCGCGCGAGCCGGCTCGATCCGACACGGGCGTTGCGCGCGGAATAGCGCTCACTATCCGCCGATTTGCACCGTCAAGGGCTGGTCGACGCGAATCCGGAGAATCGTCCCGACCGGCAGCGAGACGTCCGCGCCCTCGGTCGCCGCCATCGTCCCGCCGCTGCCGACGAGCACGCCCACGAGCGCGCCCTTGCCGCCGCCGATGATGCCGCCGACGATCGCGCCGATCGTCGCGCCGGCGCCGATGCGCGTGATGTCCTGTCCCATCTTGCCGTCAATCGCCTGCTCCACCGACGCGCGGAATCGCGTCGGTGATTTGCCGAGCAGGATCTCGTCGAACGAGAGCGTCAGGTTGCCGCGGCGATCGAGTCGTCCCGCGGGGCTGACCGAGCTCACGAATCCGCGCGCGACCGTGCCCGCGGGAATCGGGAGCTTGTCGCCTATCTTCAGGTCGAGGATCGTCGTCGCTTCGAAGCGCTGCTCGATTTTCGCGGTACCGGAGTTGAGCGGCGTCTGCAGACGGACGTCCATCTCCGTCCCGACGGGCACGACGACCGCAATCGGATCGAGCACCGGCTGCGCCATGACCTTTTCCGGCTGGGCGGTGATACGCAGCCGCTCGAGCTTGTCGCGAAGCAGCGTGTACTCGTCGCGCGACACCGTCTCGCCGCGGCGCATCTTCACCTTCTGATAGGTGATGTCGTCGCGCAGGTCCGACAGTCTTTTGGTGATCTCGGTGGACAGCGTCGGGTCGCTCGCCCTCAACCCCTCCGCCTTCTTCGCGATGTCGTCGGCCGTCGCCTCGAGCTTCGTCAGGTCCGCGCTCGTGACGGGCGCCTGGGCGCCGACCGCCGCCACCAGGCTCAGCAGCATGACCACCGACAACGTCAATCGAGCAATTCGCATAGAGAACTCCTGGCTGAATATCGACGCCTGAAGGCTCTGACTCCAGATTCCCGGCCTTGGCTTGAACCAGTATGATCGCTCTATGGCCGCCCCCGTTCGCCTCCATCGTACCGTGCCTGTAAAGGTCGGCAACGTCCAGGTCGGCGGAGGCGCGCCGGTCGTCGTCCAGAGCATGACGATGACCGAGACCGCCGACGCGGTGGCGACGGCGCGCCAGTGCGTCGAGCTGGCCGAAGCCGGCTCCGAGATGGTGCGGGTCACGGTCAACACGCCTGAGGCGGCGGAGGCGGTGCCGGAGATCAAGAAACGGATGCTCGACGCCGGGTGCCAGGCGCCGCTCATCGGCGATTTTCACTACAACGGCCACCTCCTGCTCACGCGATTTCCGGACGCCGCGCGCGCGCTCGACAAGTACCGGATCAACCCGGGGAACGTCGGGACCGGCAAGCGGCGAGACGAGCAGTTCACGACGATCTGCAAGGTCGCGCTCGATCATCAGAAGCCCGTGCGCATCGGCGTCAACGGCGGCTCCCTGAATCAGGAGCTGGTGATGGCGAAGATGCAGGAGAACACGGACAAGAACCTCGGGCACACGTCCGAAGAGATCATCAACGAGTGCTTGGTCCTGTCGGCGCTGCAGTCGACGGATCTCGCGCTCGAGGCCGGCCTCACACGCAACCAGATCATCATTTCCTGCAAGGTGTCGCGCCCGCGCGATCTGATCGCGGTCTATCGAAACCTGGCGAAGAAGACCGAGCAGCCGCTGCATCTGGGCCTCACCGAGGCGGGCATGGGGATCAAGGGCGTCGCGTGGTCGGCGTCCGCGCTCGCGATTCTGCTCAACGAGGGCATCGGCGACACGATTCGCGTCTCGCTCACGCCCCGGCCCGGCGGCGACCGGCGCGACGAGGTCTACGCCGCGTGCGAGATCCTTCAAGCGCTGGGGCTGCGGTCGTTCTCACCCTCGATCACCGCCTGCCCCGGCTGCGGCCGGACGACGTCGACCACCTTCCAGGAGTTGGCCGAGCGCGTCCAGTCGTACGTCCGGACGATGATGCCGGTGTGGAAAACGACGCACCCCGGGGTCGAGACGATGTCCGTGGCGGTGATGGGGTGCGTCGTGAATGGCCCGGGAGAGTCAAAGGCCGCGAATATCGGCATCTCGCTGCCCGGGACAGGCGAATCACCCAACTGCCCTATCTTTATTGATGGTCAGCACGTCTCAACCCTTCGCGGGACGTATGACGAACTGGCCATCGCCTTCCAGAAGCTCATCGACGAGTACGTCGAGAAAAGATACCGGGAGTAGTTTCGCGCAAAAGCCGTACCTGGCTTTTGACCCCTCAAAATCCCGGAAATTACTCCCGGTGTCATTATCCTTGCTATCTACGAACATCTTCGTATAATGCGCTAGCTTCCTCGAGGTCACCATGTTTCAGGATCTGCGACACGCCGCACGGATGTTGATGCACGCCAAGGGCTGGACCGCCGTCGTCCTGGTCTCCCTGGCGCTCGGCATCGGCGCGAACACCGCGCTCTTCACGGCCGTGAACGGCCTGCTCATCCGCCAGCTCCCTGTGCCGCATCCCGAATCGCTGGTGCGCGTCCGGTGGGCCGGTCAGAACCAGATGCAGCGCAGCTCGAGCGACTACGGGTCCAACACCAAGAACGCCGCTGGAGAAAACATCCGCGCGACGGTGTCGTACGCGATCTATCAAGCGATGCGCGAGGCCGGCCACTCGAGCGGCGCGCTGACGGACCTGGCCGCGATGGCGCCGATCGGCAGCGTGAACATCCTGCTCAACGGCACCGCCGACCTGTCGAGCGCACAGCTGGTCTCGGGCAACTACTTCCAGGTGACGCAGGTGCCGCCGTTTCTCGGCCGGCTGATCTCGCCGGACGACGACCAGCCGTCTGCACCAGCGGTCGCGGTCCTCAGTTACGCCGTGTGGACGCGCCGCTTCGGCTCCGACCCCACGGTCGTGAACCGCGTCGTCAACATGAACAACGTGCCCGTCACCGTCATCGGCGTGACGCCGGAGTGGTTCACGGGCACGCAGAATCTCAGCAACTCCGCGCGCGACATCACCTTGCCGCTCGCGCTCGATCCGCAATTCGGCGGCGACAAGCGGCTGAGCGAGCCGACCTACTGGTGGCTGCAGACGATGGGCCGGCTGGCGCCGGGCGCGACGCTCGATCGCGTGCGCGCGAGCCTCGGCACGGTGTTCCAGAACACCGCGAAGGCGGGGTGGGACTCGTACTTTGCGTCGCTCACTCCGGAAACGCGCATGCTCGCGCGCAACCAGAACCGCACGGCGGTGCCGCACATCGAGGTCGACTCGGGGGCGCGCGGCACGTACGACCTCGACACCAACACCACGCGCTCGGCGATCGCGCTCGCGATCGTCACGGGCCTCGTGCTGCTCATCGTGTGCGCGAACGTCGCCAACCTGTTGCTCTCGCGCGCGACCGCCCGCCAGAAAGAAATTGCGCTGCGCCTGTCGATGGGCGCGTCGCGCCCGCGGCTCATCCGGCAGCTGCTGACGGAGAGCGTGTTTCTCGCGGGGCTGGGCGGCCTGCTCGGCATCCTGGTCGGCTACTGGAGCAAGCAGCTGCTCCCCTTCGGCTCGGACGTCCCGATCGATTGGCGCGTCGGAGGCTTCGTGGCCGGCCTCAGCGTGCTTACGGGCATCGTCTTTGGCCTGATGCCGGCGCTGCGCGCGACGCGCGTCGACCTCGCGTCGTCGATGAAAGAAACGGGCCGCAGTGTGACGCGCGGGCGCTCGTGGCTGAGCCGCGCGTTGCTCGTGGCGCAGGTCGCGATCTCGCTCGTGCTGCTCATCGGCGCGGGACTCTTTCTCCGGACCATCCAGAACCTGCGCAACGTCGACGTCGGCTTCAACACGCAGAACCTGCTGCTGTTCAGCGTGAATCCGAGGCTCAACGGATACGACCAGGCGCGCACGGGCCAGTTCTTCCGCGACTCCGCGGACGCGATTCGCGCGCTGCCGGGCGTCCGGTCGGTGAGCTGGTCAGCGACGGCGTTCCTCTCGGGCAACACGAGCACGAGCGACATGTACATCCAGGGACGCACGGCCAACGGCAACAAGGGCCTCGAGATGTGGGTGATGACGGTGCGCCCGGAATTCTTCGAGACGCTGAAGATTCCGGTGCTGAGCGGCCGGAACTTCGAGGCGGCGGATCTGCAGCCGAAGGCGCCCCAGGTCGTCCTGATCAGCGCGTCGCTCGCGAAGCAGTATTTCCCGGGCGAAAACGCGGTCGGCAAGCGCTTCGGCAGCTCGCCCGAGCAGACCAGCGAGAGCGAGATCATCGGGATCGTCGGCGACACGAAGTACTCGAGCTTGCGCGACGCCTCACCGCCCACGGTCTACTCGGCGTTCCCGAACGAAACCCCGCGCAATGCGACCTTCGAAGTGCGCACGGCCGGTGACGCCAAGGCCGCGATCGCCTCAGTACGCGAGGCGGTCAAGCGCGTCGATGCGAACGTGCCTGTGACGCGTGTCTCGACGCAGGCCGAGCAGGTCGAGCAGCGCTTTTCGCAGGAGCGGCTCTTCGCCATGGCGTACTCGCTGTTTGGCGGTCTGGCGCTGTTGCTGGCGGCGATCGGCCTCTTCGGTCTGATGTCCTACAACGTCTCGCGCCGGACGAACGAAATCGGCATCCGCATGGCGCTGGGCGCCAGGCGAGGCGACGTCATCGGCATGGTGCTCGGCGAGTCGCTCCTCATGGTCGGCATCGGCATCGCGATCGGCCTCGGCCTCGCATACGCCGCGGGACGGCTCATCACCACGATGTCCACGCTGCTCTTCGGCCTTTCGCCGTGGGACCTGACGACGGCCGCCGCAGCGATCGTCACGATGGTCGTCGTCGCCGCGATCGCGGGTTATCTGCCCGCGCGCCGGGCCTCACGCGTCGATCCGCTGACAGCGTTGCGATACGAGTAACGGTCTGAGTATTGTTTAGGGCGATGACTTCACCATCTCGCCCGAATACTCTCATCGGCCTCCTGAACGACATTCCGGCCGATCGCACGGCCATCATCGTTCCCGAGCAGAACCTGAAGATCACCTACGGCGGCCTTCGCCAGCAGGTGGATACCGTCGCGCGCGCGCTCGCGGCCGCGGGCGTCAAGCGCGGCGACCGCGTTGCGTCGGCGCTTCCCAACGGCCTGCCGACGATCGTGGCGTTTCTCGCCGCCGGCGTCGCTGGCACGGCGGCGCCGCTGAATCCGGCGTACAAAGAGGAAGAGTTCCGCTTCTACCTCGAGGACACCAACGCCAAGGTCCTGCTGCTCCCGCGCGAGGGCGCCGAAGAAGCGCGGAAAGCCGCCGGCGGCAAGGTACCCATCCTCGTGATCGAGATGGACGCCGCCGGCGTCGTGAGCATCGCCGGCGTCACGCCCGCGAGCCACATCGATCCGCCGGGGCTCGACGATGTCGCGCTCATTCTGCATACGAGCGGCAGCACCGGCCGGCCGAAGCGCGTGCCGCTCAGCCACGCCAACCTGTCGATCTCCGCGCAGAACGTCGCGCGCCACTACCAGCTCACGAAAGACGACGTGTCGTTGTGCGTGATGCCGCTGTTTCACGTGCACGGGCTCGTCGCGTCTACGCTGGCGACGCTGTCCACCGGCGGCACCGTTGTTGTGCCCGCCAAGTTCAGCCCGCTCTCCTTCTGGCGCGTCGCCCGCGATCACAACGTCACGTGGTACTCCGCGGTCCCGACGCTCCACCAGCTGCTGCTCGCACGCGTCACGCCCGGCGAGCCGAAGCCCGCGGGCGCCGAGAAGCTGCGCTTCATCCGATCGTGCAGCGCGTCGTTGCCGCCGCAGGTCATGCACGATCTCGAGCAGGCGTTTGGCGCGCCCGTCCTCGAGGCGTACGGCATGACCGAAGCCGCCCACCAGATGTCGTCCAACCCGCTGCCGCCTGCCAAGCGGCTGCCTGGATCGGTCGGGCGCGGCACCGACGTGCAGGTCAGCATCATGGACGACAAAGGCGCGCACCTGAAGCCGGGCGATCGCGGCGAAGTCGTGATCAAGGGCCCGAACGTCACGAAAGGCTACGAGAACAACCCCGAGGCGAACGCGTCGTCGTTCACCGACGGCTGGTTCCGTACCGGCGACCAGGGCTTCCTCGACGAGCACGGGTACCTCACGCTCGTCGGCCGTCTGAAGGAGCTCATCAACCGCGGCGGCGAAAAGATCTCGCCGCGCGAAATCGACGAAGTGCTGCTCCAGCACCCGGCGGTCGCTGAAGCTGTCTGCTTCGGCGTCGCGCATCCGACGTGGGGCGAGGAAGTGGAAGCCGCGGTGGTGCTGAAAGAGAAGACCGCCAGTGAAACGGATCTGCTCGCGTACTGCAAAGAGCGGCTCTCCGACTTCAAGCGGCCGAAGCACATTCACATCACCGAGACGATTCCGCGCACCGCCACCGGCAAGATCCAGCGCCGGATCGTCGCGCAGGCCTTCGCGCCCAAAGCCTCGTGAAGATCGTCATCGTCGGAGCCGGTGCGATCGGCGGGTACATCGGCGCGCAGCTCACGCGTGTCGGCGCCGACGTCGTGCTCGTCGCGCGCGGGCCGCACCTGCGCGCGATGCAGGAGCGCGGCCTGCAGGTGCGCAGCCCGGACGGCGACTTCGAGGTACGGCCGAAGCTGGCTCCGGACGTCTCGTCCGTGGGTAAGGCGGACGTCGTGTTCCTCGGCGTCAAGGCGCACAGCCTCACGCCGATTGCGCCGACGCTCGCGCCGCTCTTCGGCCCGGACACGATCGTCGTCAGCACGCAGAACGGGATCCCGTGGTGGTACTTCCAGAATCTCGGCGGTGAGTACGACGGACTGCGGCTCGAGCGTGTCGATCCCGGCGGCGTGATCGCATCGGCGATTGAACCGCGGCGCGTCGTTGGATCGCTGGCGTACTTCGCCACGGACCTTGCGGCGCCGGGCGTCATCCATCACACCGAGGGCAACCGCATCAGTTTCGGCGAGCCCGACGGCTCGCGGTCCGAGCGCGCGCGCGCTATTGCCGAGGCGCTCATCGCCGGCGGCTTCCGGTGTCCGGTGACGACGAGAATGCGGCACGAGATCTGGGTGAAGCTCATCGGCAACGTCGCGTTCAATCCGATCAGCGCGCTCACGGGCGGCACGCTCGAGGAGCTCGCGCGCGATCCCGAGGTCGCGCCAACGGTACGCACGATCATGGCCGAGACCGAGGCCGTCGCCGCGCGGCTGGGCATCGAGCTGCCGATTTCGATCGACCAGCGCATGGCGGGCGCAGAAAAAGTCGGCGCGCACAAAACGTCGATGCTGCAGGACTACGAAGCCGGGCGTCCGATGGAAATCGAGGCCGTCGTCGGCGCCGTGGTCGAACTTGGGGATAAAGTTGGCGTGCCCATGCCGGCCACCCGGGCCGTTTATGGCTGCGCCAGGATGCTCGACGCGCACCGCGCCCAGCGAGTCGCGGCGCACGCTCCGGCTGCGCCCTGAGCGCAGTCGAAGGGAGGCCGTTGGATGAATTTGCAGAACCGCTGGTTCCAGCTCGTCGCGTCGGTCATCGCGATGGTGATGATCGCGAACCTGCAGTACGCGTGGACGTTCTTCGTGACGCCGCTGCAGGCCGGCACGGGCTGGAAGCTCTCCGAGATTCAGGCCGCGTTCGCGCTGTTCATCCTTTTTCAAACGTGGGTCCAGCCGTTGGACGGGTGGCTGATCGATCGCCTCGGTCCGCGCGGCTTCGTCAGCGCCGCGGGGTTGTTGTGCGGCCTGGGGTGGGCCGGCCTCGGCTACGCCACGTCGCTGAAGATGCTGTACGTCCTCTACTGCGCCGCCGGAGTCGGCGCGGCGTTCGTCTACAGCGCGTCGATCGGATCGGCGTTGAAGTGGTTCAAGGATCGACGCGGCTTCGCGGCCGGCGTGATGGCGGCGGGCTTTGGCGGCGGCACCGCCCTGTTCATTCCGATTATCTCGAGGCTGATTGAGACGCGCGGCTATCAGTTCACGTTTCTCGTGACGGGCCTGTTCCAGGGCGCCGTGATTCTGATCGTGGCGCAGTTTCTGCGACATCCAGCGAAAGAGCCGGTGGCCGCCATTGCCACGGGTCACGCGCAGCAGGTCGGACGACGCCAGTTCACGACCCTGGAAATGCTGCGGACGCCGCAGTTCTACCTGATGTACGCGATGTTTGTCCTCATGGCGACCGGCGGCCTGCTCGTCACCGCGAACGCCGGGCCGATATCGAAGGCCTGGGGCCTGCAGGCGGCGATGACGCTTGCGGGCACGCTCAGTCCGATCGCCAACGGCGTCAGCCGTATCTCGTGGGGCTGGGTCTCGGATCGATTCGGTCGCGAGCGCACGATGACGATCGCGTTCGTGCTGCAGGCGATCTTTCTCTGCCTCGTCGTCTCGCTCGGACACCAGTCGGGCGCCTGGTTCGCGTTGACGCTCGTGCTCGTGTACTTCACATGGGGCGAGGTCTTCAGTTTGTTCCCGGCGGCGTCGGCGGACTACTTCGGCACGCGATTCGCGACGTCCAACTACGGCATTCTGTATTCAGCCAAGGGCGTGGCGTCGATTATCGGCGGCTGGGTGGGCGCGCTCGTCTACGAACAGACGGGCAGCTGGTCCGGCGGCTTCTACGGCAGCGCGGTGATGGCGCTCGTTGCGGCGGGACTGTCGGTCGTGCTCGCCGCCACGGCGTCCCGGCGGATCGCCAGCGGCGTGGTCGTCGCTGAAGCGAAGTGACCCCGGTGTCCAGCCTCGACACAACGGCGCTCGCGCGGGAGCTCGCCGACGCGTACGCCAATCGCCGCATCATCTCGTCCGTGCCGACCGCGCGTGGCGCCGGCTTCGACATTGCGGCCGGGTACGCGGTCGAAGCGGAGCTCGCGCGGATGCGCCGCGCAGCCGGTCACGCCACCGTCGGCCGCAAGATTGGTTTCGCGAACAAGGCGCTGTGGCGTGTCCACAAGATGGAGACGCTCGTGTGGGCGCACATGTACGACGACACCGTGCGCGACGCAGGCCCGACGAACGCCGCTGACCTGCCGGTTGGGCGCATGACGTCGCCGCGCATCGAGCCGGAAATCGTGTTCAAGCTCGCGCGGCCGTTTACGGGCGGCGACGCGGCCGCGGCACTCGAGGCGGTCGAGTGGCTCGCGCTCGGCTTCGAAGTCATCGACTGCGTTTACGCCGACTGGAAGTTTCAGCCCGCGGATTTTCTCGCCGCTTACGGCCTGCACGCGGGGCTCATCGTCGGTGAGCCGCGGCCGATCGCGCCGGCGGACGTTCCCGCCCTCGTCGACGCGCTCGCCACGTTCACGGTGAAGCTGACGAAGAACGGCCAGCTCGCCGCCGAGGGCGGCGGCAGGAACGTGCTGCGCAGCCCGGCGCTGTGCCTCGCCGAAGTGGGATCGGCGACGTCGGCGGCGTCGATGCCGCTCGAGGCCGGCGAGCTCATCAGCACCGGCGCGCTCACCGAGTATCAGCCCATCGCGACCGGCCAGACCTGGACCGCGTCGCTCTCCGGCCTCGATCTGCCGGAGCTCACGGTTCACACCATCGCTTGAGGTCGACAGGATGCCGCGATCTTTCGAAATCCGACGCACGCTGGAACAGAAGTATCCCGACGTCCTGACGCCTGACGCGCTACGCGCGCTCGATGCGCTCGCGCCTTTCGACGCCGACCGCCGGGCGGTCATGGCCGGGCGCATCGCGCGTCGATCCGTGCGCGCGCGCGACCGCCAGCGCATCACCTTTCTCGATCCATCCGCGAAGATCGCGCGCACGAACCTCACCGTCAAGCAGGCGCGCGACGGAGCGTTCACGGGCAGCGCGATTCCGGCAGATCTCCAGCGCCAGTGGATTCAAGGCACGGGTCCGGCGGCACGGCCCGGCGCCGCCACCGAGACGAGCCTCCGCAACGTCGCCTACGCGCTGCTCTCCGGCGCCGACGGCTGGATGTTCGACGGCGAAGACGCGCTCGGACAAATCTCGACGATGTCGCTCGACAACCAGCGGAATCTGAAGCTGGCGATCCACAAAGATGCGGTGTTCCTGAAAGTCGCCGCCGATGTGGCCGGGGAGATGAACCGCTGGGCGAAGGGCTTCTTCAACCGCGAGACGATCGCGGACTGGAAGCAGCAGCTCGGCTTCACGACGAAGATCTTTCGCGCGCGCGGCCTGCACCTCGACGACCGCCACGTTCGCCATGCGACCGGCGAGGGTTTCTCCGCGTCGATCGTCGACGCGACGCTGTTCGTCGTCAACAACCACAAGGCGCTGCGGGACGCCGGCGCGTCGCTCGTCCTGTACCTGCCGAAGATTCAGACGGCGGAAGAAGCGGCGCTGTGGCACGACATCCTCTCCGCGCTCGAATCGCATCTCGGCCTGACGCCTGGCGCGATCAAGGTGTACGTGCTCGTCGAGCAGATCGAGGCGTGCTTCCAGTTGATGGAAATCCGCGCCGCGCTCGGCGCGCGCTTCGCCGGCTTCAACACGGGCCGATGGGATTACATCAACAGCGTGTCGGACGCGATGGCGTGGGATCCCGGGTTCACCAATCCCAACATCGACGCGATCACGATGACGTACGGCTACATGCGGAACTACGAGGACCGCGTCCGGCGCGCCGTCAACACGCCGGACCAGCGCGGACAGTTCGCGCTCTGGCAGGGCGGCATGGAGCCGAACATTCCGGTCGGATCGGAGGCGGGCGTCGCCGCCGGCATGAAGCGCGCCGTGGCCGGCGCCGAGCGCGAGCAGCGCGAGGGCGCGAGCGGCAAGTGGGTCGCCCACTGGAAGATGGTCCACATCGTCCGGCCGGTGTGGGAGAAGGTCGGCGACGCGAACCAGCTTGGCCGCCAGTTCCCCGCGCTCACGCACACGCCGGCGGACGCGGACGGTCTCACGCTCATCGAGCCGGCGCCGCGTACCGTCCGCGGCGCGCGCGATCTGCTGAGCGTCGCGATCCAGTACGGGAACGCCTTCGGCCAGGGCATGCAGGCCGCGGCGCTCAAGCCCGCCGACTTCTTCGGCAATGAAGATGTGCTCTATCTCATGGAAGACATGGCGACCGGTGAGATCCGCCTGAGCATTCTCTGGGAATGGCTGCACAAAGGCGCGGCGTTCACGGACGCCGATGCCGCGGTGGGCGTCAAGGCGGGCGATCGCCTGACGCCCGAGCTCTTTGCGCGCCTGCTCACCGAGGAGTACGACAAGCTCACGCGCGCGAGCAACCGCGACGTCCACGACAACTCGAAAAAGACGACGCTGCCCATCGCGCGGGAAATCGTGGACACCTACGTGCGCGATGCGATCAAGCTGCCGTGGTACATCGACCTGTTGAACATCACGCTCGACAACCACGACCTTGCCGAAGCGAAGCGGAGGATCGCACGGCTTGCGGAGGCGTTTCGCAAAGATGGGACGCGGATCACGGAGAATCTCGACTTCGAGAAGAGTTAACAAATTTTTTACGTGACACGTCGTCCACGCCACGGTGTTCTTAGTCTCGATCGCCATCCAGAACCGGCGGTCCTTCGTCTTAGAGGCAGCCATGGCCGACGATCTCAAAGCCGCGTTCCGTGCCCTTCGATCCTCCAAGACCTTCACCGCCGTCGCGTTAGCGGTCCTTGCCCTCGGGATTGGCGCCAGCACGGCGATCTTCTCGGTGGTCGACACCGTCGTCCTCCGCGGGCTGCCGTTCGACGAGCACGACCGACTGGTCGCAGTCGGACAGCGGTCGACGCCGGCCGCGGCGGGCCGGTTCGGCGGCAGCGGGGGCGGCCCCCAGCCTGATCCCCAGGCGGTGAGCTCGTTCGCGCCGCAGAACTACATCGATCTCGTCGCCCAGCAGCAGGTGTTCGAGTCCATCAGCGCCGTCGCGGGCGGCAACCTCACGCTGCGCGAGCCGGGCGCGGAGCCCGAGGAAATTCGCGCGCAACGCGTCACGGCCTCGTTCTTCACCGTCCTGCGTTCACAGCCAGTCATCGGCCGCGCGTTCACGGCGGAAAACGAGAACGACGGCCAGCATCAGGTCGCGGTCCTGTCCGACGGGCTCTGGCGCCGCCGGTTCGGCGCGGATCCCGCGATCGTCGGCCGGACCATTCCGCTCGAGGGCGGCGCGTACACGGTGCTCGGCGTGATGGCGCCGGACTTCGAGTACCCGATCGGGTCGCCGCGCCCGACCGAGATCTTCGTCCCCTACGTCGTGCCGCCAAACGAGCGCGTCCGCGATCCGCGCTCGTTCAGCATTTACTTGCAGAGCGTCGCGCGCCTCAAGCCGGGCGTCTCGGTCGCACAGGCGCAGGCGAACATGGATCAGATCGCCAAGGCGCTCACGCAGGCCAATCCCGAGTGGAACAAGGACACGCTCTTCGGCGTCCGGCCGCTCCACGACCATATCGTCGGAGCCAGGACGACGCAGTGGATGCTGATGTTGCTGGGCGCGGTCGGGATCGTGCTGCTGATCGCGTGCGCGAACGTGGCGAACCTGCTCCTCGCGCGGGCGAGCGAGCGCGAGCGCGAAGTCGGCATCCGCGCGGCGCTCGGCGCCGGCCGCTGGCAGTTGATGCGGCAGCTCATGACGGAGAACCTCGTGTTGGCGGTGATCGGCACGGCGCTCGCGTTGGTGCTCGCGTGGTGGGGCATCAGCGTCATCAAGACGGCGATCCCCGACGGCGTGCCGCGCGTCAGCAAGATCGCGATCGACTTGCGCGTCCTCGGCGCGGCGGCGGTCATCGCGCTCGTCACCGGTTTGCTCTTCGGCATCGTCCCGGCGTTTCAGCTCTCTCGGCCGGATCTCACGAACGCCCTTAAAGAAGGTGCGCGCGGCGCGAGCTCGGGCCGGGCGCGGCGGCGTCTGCGCAGCGCGCTCGTCGTCGTCGAGGTCGCGCTCGCGGTGGTGCTGCTCGTGGGCGCGGCGCTCTTCATCGGCAGCTTCCGCACGCTGATGCACATCGACCCGGGCTTCAATCCGGATCACGTGTTGACAGCTTCCGTGCAGCCTCGGATCGGTCAAGTCACCGGGACCGCACAACTCTCAAATTTCGCGAACGACTACGCGCAGATCATCGAGCGGCTCAGCAGCACGCCGGGCGTGACGCAGGCGTCGGTGATCTCCGGCGGCATGCCGCTCGGCGGCGCCATGAGCATCACGACGATTGCGATTCCCGGCCGCACGCTCACCCAGCCGGACAACAACATCAGCATCCGGCGCGTCACCGCGGACTACCACAAGGCGATTGGCTTGCCGCTCACCCACGGACGGCTGTTCACGAACGAGGACCGCGACGGATCGGCGCCCGTCGTCATCATCAACGAGTCGGCCGCGAAGAAATACTTTCCTGGCGAGAATGCCGTCGGGAAGACGGTCACCATCAACGGCGACCGGACGATCGTCGGGGTCGTCGGCGATATCTATCAGACGAGCCTCGAGACGGCGCCGCGCACGGAGGCGTACGTGCCCGTCGCGCAGGGCCGGACGCTTGGCGGGGATTTGATCATCCGCACCGCCGGCGATCCGTACACGGTGCTGCCCGCGGTGCGCACGGCCGTGCTGGCGGTGCTGCCCGACGTCCCGCTGCGCAACGTGCGCAGCATGAACGAGGTGATCGCGCGTCAGGTCGCGCAGCGCCGGTTCAACATGCTCTTGCTCGGCCTCTTCGGCGTGCTCGGCCTCGTGATCTCGGCCGTCGGCATCTACGGCGTGATGGCCTACGTCGTCGCGCAGCGCGAACGCGAAATCGGCGTGCGCATGGCGCTCGGCGCTTCGCGCGGCGCCGTCGTCGGCATGATCCTGCAGAGCGCCGCGATCCTGGTCGCGATCGGCCTCGTGATCGGCGGCATCGCCGCCTGGTCGCTCGGCGGCACGGCCAAGGCGTTTCTGTTCAAGATCGACGTCGCCGATCCGCGCGTGTATGCGACGGCCATTGGCGTGCTCGTCGCGGCGGCGCTTGTGGCAAGCGTGATTCCGGCTCGGCGGGCGGCGAGTGTGGATCCGTTAGTGGCGCTGCGGGCAGAGTGAGGATCAACTTAGAACTTAGAACTTAGAACTTAAAACTTAGAACTGAGAACTTAAGGCGGCAGAGTGACACGCGTGATCTTCCGAAGTTCTAAGTTCTAAGTTTTCAGTTCTCAGTTGATCCGGTGTTACATTCCCCATGTGCCCCGCGCACAACCCTGGATCGTGGCTGCGGCCCTGGCTGCCGCTGGAACCCTCGTCAGTGCGCAACAGACCGCCCAGCAGCCGCGCCCGACCTTTCGCGCCGGCGTCGATCTCGTCCAGGTGGACGTCGTCGTCGTCGACGCCGACGGCAACCCGGTCCACGGGCTGACGAAGGACGATTTCATCCTGCTCGACAAGCTCGCGCCGCAGTCGATCGAGACGTTCAGCGAGATCATCCACGATCGGCCGCCGGCGAAGCTCTTTCCTCCCGGCCTGCCGCTCGACGTCGCGTCGAACCAGACGGCCATATCCGATCGGCTCGTGATGCTCGTGCTCGACGACCTTCACTTTCGCAATCGCACCGAGGAGGCGAAATCGCTCGTCCGGCAAGTGGTGAACGGCCTCGAGGGCGGCGCGTCGCTCGGACTCGTTACCACCTCCGGCACGTTCGGCGTCGAGATTACCGAAGATCGCGAGCGGCTGCTGCTCGAGCTGAACAACTTTCTCGATCACTTCGATCCGCACGTCGGCGAGACGCCGAACACGCCCGTCATCAACGCGAGAGGCGACCTGATGCGGGACCCCGGGCCCGTCGATCCGTCGTCGTTCTTCAGCGAGTTCCACGCCTATAAGACCGTCGAAGACGTCGCGCGCATGATGGGCGCGAACGACGGACGGCGCAAGGCGATGATCCTGATTTCCGCAGGCATCGAAAACGCGAGCAAGACGAACGCTGCGATGCATCCCCCGAAGAACGGTCTCGATCCGTGCTTTGGCGGGTCGCAAGCCGCGCAGATTATCCCGCAGGGCGTTGCGGTGCCCTCGGGCCCGGCCATCCAGGCGATGCACTGCGGCGGATTGAACGGGATGTACGACGGCCTGCACCGATCGAGCGTCGCTGTGTATCCCGTCGATCCGGGCGGTCCGAAAGATCGCGGCGACTCGCTCGATCCCGTCGCGCGCGAAACCGGCGGCTTCGCCGTGCACTCCAACGATCTCGAGCGAGGCATGGCGCGGCTCCTCGACGATCTCGACAACTACTACCTGCTCGGCTTCTACCCCGCCGATCCGAAAGACAAGAGCTACCATCCGCTCGACGTGCGCGTGAAGCGGCCGGGCCTCACCGTGCGGCATCGCCACGGCTACCAGCCCGGCGGGCCGCCTCCGCCGCCAAAGAACGACAAACCGCTCGAGCAGGCCGCCGCGCCCATCGTGCCGAAGACCGATCTGCCGCTGCGTCTCGGCGCCGTGCCGCTCTTCGGCACCGGAGGCAAGATGCAGGTGCTCACGACGCTCGAGGTCGGCGTCGAGGCGCCGGCCGGCGCGGCCTCACCGATCGTGAACGACTCGATTGAGTTCGCGGTCTACGCGGCGGATCTGAAGAAGAAGAAAGTCACGGTGAGCGACGCGCGCCGGCTCGACGTGCAGTGGACCGTCGAGACGGAAAAATCGACGGGCACGTTCCGCGTGCAGAGCGTCCTCCTGCTTCCGCCCGGACCGTATCAGCTGCGCGCGTCGGCGATTTCGAAAGTGCTCGACAAGACCGGCAGCGTGTATCTGCAGATCGACGTGCCCGATCTCGGCGACGCGCCGCTCGCGCTCGGCGGCATCGCGCTCACGACGGCCACCGCCGGCCAGGCCCTTCCGGGCGTCCTGCACACCGCCGCGCTCCAGGGCGTCAGCCTGCCCTTCGCCCCCGGGCTGGCGCGCGCGTTCACCGAGGCGGACGATGTGCGCGTGTTTTTCCAGGTGAAGCGAGCGACCGCGGCCACCGCGGTGACGGGCACGGCGGCGATCGTCGGGACCGACGGCACCGAGCGCGCCAGCGTGCCCTGGACCGTCACTCCATCGGGGTCGTCCAATGTCGACCTGACCCTCCCCCTCGCCGGCATCGCTCCGGGCCCGTATCGGCTGGTCGTCAAGGCCTCGGATGGGCCGCACCAGGCGACCCGCGAAGTCGCGATTCGGGTCGAATAGCCCCGCCTTCGCCGCTTCGCGGCTACGGCGCGGCAAGCCGCTCGAACCTGCGGAACCCCGTCGAACCCGTCGAACCGTTTGCCGTAAAATGACCCCTGACAGGAGCCCTCACCCATGAAGCTCGACCTCAACGTGAACGGGAAATCCGTGTCGGTGGACGTGCCGCCGGACATGCCGCTGCTCTGGGTCTTACGCGACGTGCTGCACATGCCGGGCACCAAGTTCGGCTGCGGCGCGGGACAATGCGGGGCGTGCACCGTGCACGTGCGCGGCCGCGCGGTGAAGTCCTGCCAGGTGCAGGTCTCGACCGCCGCGGGCGCGCCCATCGTCACCATCGAGGGCCTCTCGCCGACGGGCACGCATCCGCTTCAGCTGATTTGGAAAGAGCTCGACGTGCCCGATTGCGGCTACTGCCAGGGCGGTCAGATCATGGCGGCGGCCGCGCTGCTCGCCACCAATCCCGCGCCGACCGACGCGCAGATCGACACCGCGATGAACGGCAACCTCTGCCGCTGCGGCACCTACCTGCGCATCCGTGAAGGCGTCAAGCGCGCGGCCAGCAACGCCGCGGCCAGCAAAGGCAAGGAGACCTTATGAGCTCCGCCGTTCTCGATCGCCGCTCGTTCCTCCGGGTCAGCGCGCTCGCCGGTGGCGGACTCGTCATCGCCGCCTACCTCGAGCCCGTCGGCAACCTCCTGGCGCAGGGCCGCGGCGCGCCGCCGGCCCCGCTCGTGCCCAACGCGTTCATCAAGATCGCGCGTGACGGCACGGTCACCATCATCGGCAAGAATCCGGAAATCGGTCAGGGCATCAAGACGACGCTGCCGATGCTCATCGCCGAGGAGCTCGACGTCGACTGGAAGTCCGTCAAGGTCGAACAGGGCGATCTCGATCCGAAGTACGGCGCGCAATCCGCCGGCGGCAGCACCGCGGTACCGGGCAACTACATGTCGATGCGCCAGGTCGGCGCGGCCGCGCGGCAGATGCTCGTCGCGTCCGCTGCGGCGACGTGGAGCGTGCCGGAGAGCGAGTTGACAACCGCGTCGGGCAAGGTGCTCCACGCCGCGTCGAAGCGCTCGATCGGCTACGGCGAGCTCGCTGACAAGGCGCTGACGATGACGCCGCCGGATCTCGGCACGGTGAAGCTGAAGGATCCGAAGGACTTCAAGATCATCGGCCAGAAGATCACCGGCCCCGACAACGACGCGATCGTCACCGGCAAGCCGATCTTCGGGATCGACGTCACCGTGCCCGGCATGCAGTACGCCGTGTTCCAGCGCGCGCCGGTGTTCGGCGCGAAGGCGCTCAGCGCGAACCTCGATCAGATCAAGGCGATGCCCTCGGTCAAGCAGGCCTTCATCGTCGAGCAACAGCGCGGCGCGCAGGGGCCGCCGACGGCGTGGGGCGGCGTTGCGATCATCGGCGACAACTGGTGGCTGCTCAACCAGGCGCGCGCGCAGCTGAAGGTCGAGTGGGACCAGCAGCCGAACGCGACCGACGACAGCGCAGCGTTCGCGAAAACGGCCGCCTCGATGGCGCCCAATCCGCCGGCGCAGGCCGCGCGGAAGGACGGCGACGCCGATGCTGCGCTCGCCAGCGCGGCGAAGACGGTCGAAGGCGCGTACTTCTATCCGTATCTGAGCCACGCGCCGCTCGAGCCGATGAACGCGACCGTCAGCGTCAAGGACGGCAAGTGCGAGATCTGGGCCGGCACGCAGACGCCGGCGAACGGTCAGCGCGCGGTCGCCCAGGCGCTCGGCGTGCAGCCGACGGACGTCACGATCCACATGGTCCGCATGGGCGGCAGCTTCGGCCGTCGCCTGGTGAACGACTTCATCGTGGATGCGGCGTTGATCTCGAAGCAGGCCGGCGTGCCGGTGCACTTGCAGTGGACGCGCGAGGACGACATCCGGCACGACTACTACCGCGCCGCCGGGTTCCACTTCCTCAAGGGCGGCGTCGACGCGTCGGGCAAGCTCGTCGCGTGGAAGAACCACTTCGTCGGGCCGACGGGATCGTCGCTCGGTGCGGGTGAGTTCCCCGCGCGGTTCGTGCCGAACTACGCGATGTACTCCTCGGCGATTCCGTCCGGCGTGCCGACGGGCGCGATGCGCGCGCCGGGCAGCAACGGCATCGCGTTCGTCATGCAGTCGTTCATCGACGAATTGGCGCACGCGGCCGGGAAGGATCCGCTGCAGTTCCGGATCGATCTCCTGTCCGGTCCGCTCGTGGTCCCGCCGCCGGATCCGAATGCTGCGCCCGGAGGCGGACGCGGCGGTGGCGGCGCCCCGGGCTGGGATCCGATGCGCATGAAGGGCGTGCTCGAGCTGGTCCGCGACAAGTCCGGCTGGGGCAAGACGCAGCTGCCGAAGGGCACCGCGATGGGCGTCGCGTTCCATTTCAGCCACGCGGGCTACTTCGCCGAGGTCGCGCAGGTCGCGGTGGACGCGAACAAGCGCGTGCGCGTGGAGAAAGTGTGGGTCGCGGCCGACATCGGCCGTCAGATCGTCAACCCGCTCAACTCCGAAGCGCAGGTGCAGAGCTCGGTGATCGAAGGCATGAGCTCGCTGATGGGCTGGGAAGTCACGGTGAAGAACGGCGCCGCGGTCGAAGGCAACTTCGACGAGTATCAGCCAGTGCGGATGCGCCAGGCGCCGAAGGAAATCAACGTGCACTTCCTCACGACCGACAACAACCCGACCGGCCTCGGCGAGCCGGCGCTGCCGCCGATCCTGCCCGCGATCGCCAACGCGATCTTCACCGCGACGGGTCAGCGCGTGCGCACGCTGCCGTTCTCGAAGCAGGGATATCAGTGGGCCTAACGGCTCGTCACGCTGCAGTCGTGGCCTCGATGCTGTTCATCGCGGTCACGACTGCACGCGGGTCTTTCGTTCAGAAAACCACCCAGGACAAGGTCTACACGAAGGCGCAAGCGGCACGCGGCGAGAAGCAGTACGCCACCGTGTGCGCCAGCTGCCACGATCCCGCGAAGGTCGCGGCCGGCAAGAAGCCCGCGCCCGAGCTCGTCGGTGACAAGTTCCTCTCCACGTGGGACGGCCGCACCCTCGGCGATCTCCTCGATCAGATCCTGACGACGATGCCGGATGACGCGTCGGTGGTGCTGACGGAAGATCAGACCGCGGATCTCGTCGCGTACATTCTGCAGGCCAACAAGTTCCCGGACGGCGCCGCGGATCTGAAGTACGGCGCCTCGTCGAAAGACATCGTCATCAAGAAGTAGAGCCGGGCGGAACGACTCCAGGCTCCCCGCGTGCGTCGAAAGACCGTGCGTTTCAAAAGTCGACCAATCGCGGCCGCGCTGATCGCGGCGGCGACAGCGTCCGCTGCCGCCTGCAAGCCGCCCGCCACCCCGCTTGCGCCGCCAAACGACATCGCGTTTCGTGTGGACTGGTCGGGCCCGGCGGATCTCGATCTCTACGTGAAGGAACCGGGCGGCACGGAAATCTCGCGCCATCTGCTCCACTCACCCACCGGCGGCGTGCACACCGGCGACTGCAACGCGACGCCGGAATCGATGTGCGCGACGCCGTCGGAGCTCGTCTACTGGCCGAAGAAGAACGCGCCTCGCGGCGCGTTTCAGTATCGCGTGCTGCTCGTGAACAACCACCTCGCGCCGCTGCCCGTCGCATTCAACGTCACGGTGCTGCGCGGATCGAAGATCGTCAGCGTCGAAGAGGGAACGATCGCGGCGATTCGCGGACAGTGGGGCCCGAAGACGACGACGTGGAAGTAGCGCGCTGCTGGCGTCAGCGCTCAGCCGCAGGCCCGGACCTTCTGGCCGCGATCGCGTAGGCGTCGAAGTACTTCATCAGGGATGCCGGCGTCGATCCGTACTGGTTGGAGCCCGCCAGCGCGTCCAACACGACCTCCCGCACGCGCGCGATCTCTCGCAGTCGGGCCTCGGATTGGCGATGACGCGGGTCGTCGAGCGTGAGATCGATGAGCTCGAGCGCGCGGTACAGCGCCGCCTCTGAGCGCGCGGAATTCCGCGAGGACCAGTTCAACGCCCGCTGGACCTCACTGCCGATGTTGCCCAGCTGTTCGGCGACCGACAGCTCGTGCCATCGGCCGGCCGCAAGGTCGCGATGCTGCACGGTCATCGCGGTGCCAGCCGATCGATCAGCGCGGCGATCGCCGCGCGCGTCCCGGCATCGTCAACGCCACGCGATCGATTGCCGCACGATGGACGAAGGTTGATCATCGAGTCGAACTCCAGCCAGTCGGTCCCGGCCACGTCGGGGTACAGGTTGATTCCCCAGAGGTCCTTCTGCGCGGATCCCTCCGACAGAAGGGCGGCCTGCTGGTCGGCGTGCATGTCGGCGTCGAGCAGGAGGACTCCGCGCCGGAGATCGACGACGCCCTTGACCATGTCGCCGAATCGGCCCTGTGCCAGCGCCCGGAGTTCGTCAATGCCAATGGGGTTCGCGTCCGTGACTCGTCGCATGCGTGGCGGCAGAGGGCATTGTAGCCGTGTCCGGCACGGAAACGCCCGACTACTCGTGCCTCAGCGCCCCAATCGGATCGATCCGGCTCGCGCGCAGCGCGGGAATGAACCCCGCCAGGATTGACGCGGTGGCGAGCAGCGCGACCATCGTGATCGCGATGGCCGGATCCCGCGGCTGCAATCCGTAGAGCTGGCTGCTGAGATAGCCGCCGAGCCCGAGCGCCGCGGGCACGCCGATGAGCAGCCCGATGCCGAGGAGCAGCAGCACCTCGCGAATCACCATCCACTGCACGGATCCGGCGCTCGCGCCGAGCGCGATGCGGATGCCGAGCTCCTTACGGCGGCGCGCTACGACGAACGCCATCACGCCGTAGAGGCCGATGGCCGCGAGGAACGTCGCGAGGAGGCCGAAGCCGGCAGAAAGCGCCGCCACGAGCCGATCGGTGAGCAGCGTCTCGTCGAGCTGCGACTCGACCGTCTTGACGCCGTACACGGGCATCGTGGCGTCGAGCTCGCCGACTTTGCGCCGCGCCACCTCGTACGACGCGGTCGACGCCGTGCGCGTGCGCATGTAAATCACGGCGCTGCCGGCGCCGCCGGGCCCGGGCCAGAAGACCTGGCGCCGCACGCCCTGCCGCGGCCCCTCGTAGAGCGAGTCGGCGACGACGCCGATGATCTCGACGTTGAGCGGCGTGCCCGGCCGGCCGCCCATGCCGATCCGCTTGCCGACCGCTGACGCGTTCGGGAAGTAGTGCGTCGCGAGCTTCTGGTTGACGATCGCGACGTGCGGCTCGTCCGACACATCCGCCGGCGTGAAGTCCCGCCCCTCGAGCAGCGCGATCTTCATCGTCTTGAAGTAGCCGGGCGTCACCTGGTTCATGTAGCCCTGCATGTCCTCGCCGTCCTGCGCCTTGTGACCTTCGACCGAGATCGAGCTGTCCCATTCGAAGCCGGCGAGCAGCGGCATCGAGGCCACCGACGCCGACTCGACGGACGGATCGGCGCGCAGCCGATCGAGCAGACCGTTGTAGAACTGCACGCCGCGCGGGTTGTCGTAGCCGTTCAGGATCGGCGCAACCTGGAATGAGACCAGGTTGTCCATCCCGAGGCCCGCGTCCGTCGTCTTCAGGTTCTGGAGGCTGCGCACGAAGAGGCCCGCGCCGAAGAGGAGGAGGAAGCTCAGCGCGACCTGCGCAGCGACGAGCCCTTTGCGCAGCACAAGCGATCCGCCCGATCCCGCGATCGTCGTCATCGCTTCCTTGAGCGTGCGCCACGGATCCGGGCGGCTGGCGCCAAGCGCGGGCAGCAGGCCAAAGACCACGGCCGTCGCGATCGAGAGCAATGCGGTGAACGCGAGCACGCGCCAGTCCGGCCGCGCGGAGAGCAGAAGCGGCGTGCCTTCGATCGGCACGAACGCGAGCAGCGCCTGCGTCAACCAGAACGCCAGCGCGAGACCCACGGCCGCGCCGAAGGTCGCGAGCACGACGCTCTCGATGAGGAATTGCCCGACGAGCTGGCCGCGCGACGCGCCAAGCGACAAGCGCAGCGCGACTTCCTTCTGGCGCATGAAGCCGCGCGCGATGAGCAGGTTCGCGACGTTCGCGCACGCGATCAGCAGCACGAGGCCCACCATGCACATCAGCACGACGAGCGCGGTCGAGACGTCCTGGCGCAGCGGCGAGTAGCCGCCGGCGGCGCTCTCCATCACGATCTTGCCCTTCATGAACTGCTCGCGCGCGTACGCGGACCAGTCCTTCGCCGCGGGCAGCGTCATCTCGTCCTGGCGAATCTGCGTGTACAACCCCTGGAGCGGCGCCTGCGCGGACTCGAGCGTCACGCCGGGTTTGAGGCGCGCGAACACCTGCACCCACTTCGCGCGACGGTCGTCCATCTTCAGCCAGCCGGCGGACTCACGCATCATCTGCGGCTGCATCTTGACCGGGATCCGGATCTGCGGCGCGCGCGACGGGTCGAGGCCGAGGAACGATTCCTCGGAGACGCCGACGATCGTCATCGGCGTGTCGTTCACGCGAATCACCTGCCCCACCGCGGCCGGATTCTTCGCGAAACGCGCGACCCAGTACGGGTAGCTCAACACCACGACCGGATGGCCGCTGATCACCTGATCGTCCTGATCCGGAGCGAACACACGGCCGGCGGCCGGCTGCACGCCCAGCATCGTGAAGTAGTTGCCGGAGACGAGCTCCGCCGACACACGCTCGGTTTGCGGGCCGATGCTGACGGACGCGGCGACCAGGCGGCGGCACAGGGCGTCCGAGAACGGCTCCGCGCGTTTCTGCAAGTCCTGAAACAGCGGATACGAGTTCATCCGCGCGCCCGAGTTGCTGCCCATGTTGTTCGCATCCTGGTAGACCATCACGAGCTGGTCGGGGCTCGCCACGTCGAGCCGGCGCAGCAGCAGCTGGTCCAGGAGCGTGAAAATGGCCGCGTTGGCGCCGATGCCGAGCGCCAGGGACAAGATGGCGACGGCGGCAAACAGGGGCGCGCGGCGCAGGCCGCGGAGCGCCAGGCGGAGGTCGGAGCGGAGCGTCATGTTCGAATTAGACGACAAGAGCCAACCGATGGGTTGGCGGATCAAGTTCGAAGTTTGAAGTTCTAAGTTTGAAGTTCTAAGTTTTAAGTTAAAAGTACCCCGGCCGTGCCGTGACTTTCGTCTGGGCCCGGCGGACCCGCACGTCCAGGCGATGGTACCCGCTGGAGGCCACACCCACGGGAATGTACGTGAGCACGTAGCGGCTGCGGAAATCCTCGAGAATTTTCTTGAACTCGGCGGCGATCTGCGCGCTCGACGCGATCTCAATCAGACGCCCGCCCGTGACGTCCGCCAGCGTCTTGAGGGGCGCCCACTGCCGCGCTCCGGACGAAGCGACGACGTAGACGACGGCGTTCGAGTGCTTCGCGCTCTCGATCACGTCGTCGGGCTGCGTCCAGCTGGCCGTATCGCGGCCGTCGGTGCAGACGATCACGAATGACCGCCCGGGCTCGGCCTGCGTCGTGACGATCGCCACATACGCGCCTTCGAGCAGCGATGTCGCGCCCGACGGCGTCAGGCTGTCGAGGACCGCGCGGACCTGCTTGACGTCGGACGTCAGCGGCACCCGCGGCGACACCGCGTGATTGAACGTCGTGAGCGCCGCGCGATCGACCGGCTTGAGATCGTCGAGCAGCGTGCGCGTCGCGTTCCTGAGATCCTCGAGCCGCTTCCCCGCCGTGCTGCCGCTCGCGTCGAGCGCGAGGACGACGTTGATGGGGATGTCGCCGACGTCGATCGACTCCACGGATTGCAGCACGCCGTTGTCGCGAACTTCGAAATCCGCCGCCGTCAGCCCGCCGATCGGCTTGCCGCTCGAGGTGTCGGCGACGAGCACGTCCACGCGCACGCCGACGGTCTTCGACGAGAACACCTGCGGCGCGGCCGCGACGGTCCACGCGGAGGCCAGGATCGCGACGGACGCGAGCGCGCGCGCGATCACTTGATCGCCTCCGCGCGCGCTTTCATCTCCGCCATCATGAAGTCGACGAGCCGGCCGGATCCGATGTCGTACACCCACCACGGGTCCTCGAGGTGGTTCGGATCGCCCACTAGGCTGGCCAGATGCTTCACCGGCGCCAGCGCGCCGTCCGCGTCGGATTTCATCAGCGCGAGCTGACTCTGGACGATGAGCGCGGACTGCGCGTCAGGAAAGAGCGCGAGCGCGGCCTGGATGTGCGCCGACGCGGAGTCCGGCTGTTTGAGCGCCAGATCGGCGCGCGCCGCGAACAGGTGCGCGTAGTACGTGACGACCGGATCGGGCATCGGTCCGCGCAGCGCAGTTTCGAGCTCCTTGCGCGCGTCGGCGTTCTGGTTCCTCAGTTCGAGCAGCCGCGCCAGGCGGACGCGCGCTTCCGCAAACGTCGGATCGATCTGCAGCGCCTGACGAAACCGCTTTTCCGCCTCGTCGTTGGAGCCTTTGGCCGTTTGAAACTCGCCGCGTGGGTTGGTCGAGATCGTCCCGGGCACAAACGTGGCGCTGCCGCGGCTGCCGGGCCGCCGCGCCAGCAGGCTGTCGATCGCAAACTGACTGCGCGGCATCCCGAGCGCTTCAGCGAGACAGCCGCGGTCGAACGCGATGCGCGCGTCGGTCGGAAACAGCAGCCCCGCGTGATCGAGGTGCGTTCCGAGCTCCCCGTAGTACCCGCGCCACAGCATGTAGGCCGCCGACGCGTGGTACCAGAACGCGGCAAAGGGCTCATTGCGCGGCGCCGGCTGAAGGAAATCAAGGATCTTGCGCGCCAGGATCCAGTTCCAGTTCGCGTCCTCACGGCCCTCGAGCTCGCCGTCCTGCGTTCGATAGAGCGACGGGGTGATGCCGCCGGTGAACCCCGATCCGAGCTGGCTCGCCGGCGCCGGCGGCCCGAAGATCGCCGCGTCCATGTGAAAAATCGCGGCCCGATCGATTACCGCGTTCGAGATGGACGCGCGACCCAGCGAGCCGAAGTAGCCCTTGATTCCGACGTTCAGCGCCTTCCACTGCTCGTGCGACAGCGAGCCGAGCCACTTGATCTGGTCGTCGTTCTGACCCGCGGCGTGGAACCGGACGGCATCCAGCCAGCGCTGCGCCAGCTGATCGGGGTCCGGCGCCTGCTGTCCGTGCAGCAGCGGTATCGCCAGAGCAGCGAGCGCCGCCGTCGCGATCAGGCGCGTTCTCATTGAAGCGAGACAGCGATTATACCGAGCGCATGGACGGCTGGTAGTATCTGCGCATGACGCGCCGACGACTCCCCTGGCCCGCGGCCCTACTCGCGGTGAGTACGGCGCTCGTGTGGGCCGCGCCGCTCCTGGGCCGATCGCCTCTTCCCGCGAGGCTCACCGATCAGGAGTTCTGGGAGCTGACCGAGCGCGCGTCCGAACCGAACGGCGAATTCCAGTCCGACAACTTCCTGTCGAACGAGCGCGGCTACCAGGTCGTGATTCCGGAGCTCACGCAGACCGCCAAGCCCGGCCGCGTGTATCTCGGCGTCGGGCCCGAGCAGAACTTTCCGTACATCGTCGCGTTGAAGCCCGCGATGGCGGTCATCTTCGACGTCCGCCGCGGCAACCTCCACGAGCAGTTGCTGTACAAAGCGTTGTTCGAGATGTCTGCCGACCGCGCTGATTTCCTCTCACGCTTGTTCTCGCGTAAGCGCCCGGACGGCTTGACGACGGCGACGTCAGTCGGCGATTTGATGGACGCGTACCGCAGGGTGGAACCGAGTCCCGAGTTGTATGACGCCAACCTCAAAGCGGTCAGCGAGTGGCTGACGAAGAGGCACGGGTTCGCGCTGCACGCCGACGATCTGCCGGGCATCGACTACGTGTACAAGACCGCGTTCTATTCCGGCGGACCGGACCTCTCGTACAACATGGCGGGCCGCGGGGCGCGCGGCACGTTTGGCGGGCGCGGCAACCAGGCGACCTACGCGGACATCCAGACGCTCGACGACGGCCGCGGCGTGAATCGCGGATTCCTCGCGACGGAAGAGAACTGGCGCGTGATGAAAGATCTCGAGACGCGCAATCTCCTCGTGCCGGTCGTTGGTGACTTCGGCGGGTCGAAGGCGATCCGCGCCGTCGGCGCGTACCTCAAAGAACACGACGCGGTGGTGTCGGCGTTCTATCTGTCGAACGTCGAGCAGTATCTGAATCGATCCGGCACCGAGGACGCGTTCATCTGCAACGTCGCCGCGCTGCCGCTCGATGAGACGAGCACGTTCATCTTCACCGGCGGCGGACGGTACGGCGGCGGCTTCGGTGGAGGCGGCGGCGGACGCGGCGGCGGTGGCGGCGGCCTCAACACCACCTTCCTGCGGCCGATGCAAGTCGACGCGAAGACCTGCGTCGCGGGACGCTGACGTCGCTATCGCCCGAGACTCGCATCCTTCACGACGTCCGCCACCCACCTCTCGAGCTCCCGCTCCTGCGGGCGGCTGACCCAGGGCTCTGAGTACCGGCCGCGGGTCGCGTCGGCCAGTCGCTTGAGCCGCGCGCATGGGCTGTTGGGGTTGTCCGCGTCGAGGGTCTTTGGGAACGACTCGCCGTGGCTCGGACAGGCCGCGTGCACAACGACCCCGCTCAGTCGCGCGCGTTCAAGCGCCTCGTCGAAGCCGTGGACGTTCCCTGTCGCCCTGCCCGACGAGATCAACAGGATCGCCCGGCGATCCGGAGTGGCCGCGAGCAGATCGACGCCGCCGTACACGGCATCCCACACCGGCGAGCGGCCGCGATCTTCGACGACGGCGGCCTCGACTGCCGTGGCGAGCGCGTCGCTTGTGCGCTCCCACGTCGGCGAGACCTTGAACGTTTCGCCAAACGTGGCGACACGCATGGAGGCGTTCGGGCCGAGCGCCGCGGCCGCCGCCTTGATCGACTCGACCGCGGGCGATCCGCCGGTCGGCTGAACGCCGGCAGGTACCAACAGATGCGTGAGCCAGCCCATGCTGGGGCCCGCGTCGAGCAGGACCAGGATTTTCACCGGTGAGGCGCTCGGTTGAGCCGCGCCCCCCACGCCAAGGCACCACGCGCCAACGACTGCCGCGATGACCGCGGATCGCATCGCCCGCGTCACTTCGGCGGCTCCTTCGACGCGAGATAGGCCTTGCGCGCGCGCACCGTGGCGCCGGCCGCGGTCGTACGAACCACCAACGAGTGCATCGTGTCATCGAGCACGTCTGGATGAATCCCGATCACGTACTGATCGTGAATTTCGAACAGGATCTCGTCGAACTCACGATCGAGGTCGACCCTGTTGGGCAATTCAACGTGGCCGCCGCCACTCTCTTCTGCGACGTCCTTCAGGGCAGGCGACAGTCCCGGTCCTTCGAGACCAATCGCATAGACGAGGCAATCGAGACGTTGCATCAAACGGAGGATGTCGCCCTTTGACGTCGCGTCGTTTCTTGCGCTGCCGTCGCTCAGGACGAGGAGGGCCCGCCGGCCGGTCTCCCCGGCCAGCTGACGCAGCCCGCGATCGATGGTCGTCCACAACGGCGTGTTGCCGCCGAACCACATCTCCTCCGTGATGATTCGGTGCAGCGTGGCCTTGTCGCTCGTCAGCAGCGGGCTGAACACCACCGCGTCACCGAAGGTCCCGAATCGCAGGCGATCGCCCGTCGTCAATGCATCGACGAGCGCTCGCGCGGCCAGGCGCTCGCGGACCTCAACTTTCTTCATGCTTTCGCTGACATCCCACGCGGCGGCAATCGTGATGGCCCGGACGGGGTCGTGAGAGAAGGACACGATCTTCGCGAGCTTGCCGTTGTCGAGCACGGAGAAGTCGTCCTGGTTCAGGTTGGTGAGCAGGCGGCCGTCACGCGCGGTGACCGTCGCATACACCGGCACAACGCGAACCTCGTCGCGGAAGACCGGCGTCTGCGCAACGGTCCAGACCACCTGGCTCAGCAGGACACCGACCAGCACGAAACCGCGGCCGCGCGTCAGCATGCGTACTCGCTTGCCGCGTCAGCGTCGCCGCCGCGGGCGAAAACTCCATTTGCGGCCGCTTGGCGGCCCGCCGCCGTGTCCGCCGCCATGCCCGCCGCCGTGTCCCGGCGACTGCCTGCGTTCCGATGTACCTTGACGGCTCTGTCCCGCGGGCCGCTGGTGTCCGCGCTTGCGGGCGCGGTGCTCGGCCAGGCGCTGCGCCACGGGAATTTCGAGCCTCGCGTGCGGACGGGCCGTGTAGTCGAAATCCGGCAGCATCACCGTCGGCAGCTTCCGCCCGATCGCGCGCTCGATCGCGGCCAGCTCGCCACGCTCCTCCGGCGCCACGAACGTGAACGCTTCGCCCGTGGCCTCAGCGCGTCCGGTGCGTCCGACGCGATGGATGTAGTCCTCGGGCGCGAGCGGCACGTCGAAGTTGATCACGTGTCCGAGCGCGTCGACGTCGATCCCGCGGGCGGCGATGTCGGTGGCGACGAGCACGGGCACGCGCCCGCTCTTGAACGCGTCGAGCGCCACGGTCCGCTGCGACTGCGATCGATTGCCGTGGATGCGCCCGGCGTGCACGCCCGCGCGCGTGAGAAAATCCGCGACGCGATTCGCGCGATGCTTCGTTCGCGTGAAGACGAGCACTTGCTCGATGTCGCCCCGCTTCAACAACGCGACCAGCAGCGACGACTTCAGCTCCTGCGGCACCGGGTACACCGCCTGCGTGATCCCGGCCGGCGTCACCGTCGTCCGTTCCTGCCGGACATTCAGCGGGTTGTGGAGCATGTCGGCGGTCAGCTCGCGAATCGGCGGCGGCATCGTCGCGCTGAAAAACAGCGTCTGGCGGCGGGCCGGCACGAAACGCAGGATTTTTCGAATCTCCGGCAGGAAGCCCATGTCGAGCATCCGGTCGGCCTCGTCGAGCACGAGGTGCTCGATGCGATCGAGCTTCGCGTACGGCCGGCGCAGATGATCGAGCAGCCGTCCCGGCGTCGCGACCAACACGTCGACGCCGCTGCGAAACGCGTGCTCCTGCGGGCCAGGGCCGACGCCGCCGAAGATCGCGGCGCCGGTGACCGGCGTGTGCACGGCCAGATCCTGCATGTCGGCGAGGACCTGCGCCGCCAGCTCGCGCGTCGGGACGAGGACCAGCGCGCGCGTCGAGCCACGGGGCTTGCCGATGATGCTGTTCAGGATCGGCAGCAGAAACGCGGCCGTTTTGCCGCTCCCGGTTTCAGCGGATGCGAGGACGTCGCGGCCGGCGAGCGCGCCGGGAATCGTTGCGCCCTGGATCGGTGTCGGTCGAACAAAGCCCATCTCGCGCACGGCACGAAGGAGGCTGGGATGGAGGCCGAGCGCGGTAAATGGCACGGATCGATTGTATGCTTCGACCACTGAGGTGTGCCCATGACCGCGACAACTTCCTCGACCTCGCGCAGGACGCTCGTGACGTTCGTCCTCGGCGCGCTGGCCTTCACGGCCGGCCTCACCGCCCAATCCAAGCCCGCCATCACGCGCGCGGACTACGGGCAGTGGGAGTCGCTCGCCGTGGGCGGCGGCCGCGGGGGCGGAGGCGGCGGGTTCTCACCCGACGGTCAATGGATCGCGTACGGCATCAACCGCACGAGCCGCAGCAACGAGCTGCGCGTGACGAAGATCGCGGACGCGAGCACGAAGACGTTCGCCTACGGTGGAAGCCAGTCGTTCTCCTCCGACTCGAGGTGGCTCGCCTACAGCATCACGCAGTCCGAGGCCGAGCAGGAGCGGCTGCGCGCGGCGAATCGCCCGGTGCAGAACTCGCTCGGCATCCTGAATCTCGCGACCGGCGAGAGCGTGACCGTCGAGAGCATCGAGTCGTTCTCGTTCAGCGGCGACGGCAAGTACCTCGCGATGCGCCGGTATCAGCCGGCAGCGGCGAATGGTGGCGGCCCTTCGACAGGCTCAGGGCCTGGCCGCGGCGGCCGTGGGGCCGCGGCCGGCGGAGGCGAGGCGAC
>DATEGZ010000057.1:0-16595 GCA_035279905.1 Vicinamibacterales bacterium | reverse complement strand
GGCGGCGACTAACGTGCCGAGGGCCGCGGCGGTGAAGGCTTTGGTGTTGGAGCCGATGTCGAAGAGGGTGCCGCCGTCGACCTTGTCGGGCTTGCCCACCTCGCGCAGGCCGTAGCCTTTGGACAGCACGACCTTGCCGTTTTTGACGATCGCCACGGCGAGTCCGGGCACTTGCCACTGATCCATGACATGTTGGACGTAGGCATCGAATCCGCGCAGCTGCGGAGGCAATTGCGCCTGCGCAGGGGCTTGCGTTGCGAGGAGAGCGCTAGCAGCGAACATCAGGACCGATTTTTTCATCACGAATTCCTGTTTGAGGTACCGACCGTCGCTGGAGGCGCGACCGTCTTTGGTTTTCGCTGGGTGCGTCGTTCGAACCAACGATTGTGTTTCGTAGGGTACGCGCGAGTATGGTCATCGGTTGGGAGGTCGGGAAGCGCCAGCCCCGGCCTGGCTCCTCACCGCGACCGTTGGCGGGGCGCATCTCCTTGGGTGGACGGATCAGTTCCTCAATGGCCTGGTCGGCTGCGTCCATGAATCCGGATCTCTTTGCTCACAACGCCTGCGTCGGCATTGAATGGGCGTTTCCATACGCCACGACTGATGACAGCCATCGTGTTGGCGACGGCCCCATCCGCGGATTTTCCGCGTATCGTTCCGCCTAACGCAGCGCACACCGAGCAACTATGGAGGCTGGAGGAACTCGCCAAGATAGCCAGGGGCGCGGTCGGCGTCGTCTCACGGCACGGAGCGTTCGAACTTATAGACGTGAAGCTGATTGACCAACTCGGACGTCGTTAGGACTAACGTATCCGCACGAACCGTGATCGAGTCAGTCGCATCGTTGTGGTCGAGCCATTCGATCTCCGCGCCATTGTCGAGTGGCACGACGTGGTCGACGTTCGTTATGATCGTTGCGGACACAGAAAGGTGGTAGTGGGCGATCAGGCTGTCGGTGCCGGCTCCGTCCGTCAACACGAGCGTGGCATCCTGCATCAGCAGGAATGCGTCGATATTGCCAATGGCGGCAACGGTGTCTGGCAGCGGAGCGTCGTCCACTGACACCAGCGACCACGTTCCAACGAAGGCTGGCGTTTTAGGCCCGGTCGAGCTGCTGCACGCCGCGGCTGCAGCGACGAGTATCAACGCAAGGCGTCTCATCCTTCCTCCGTCCAGACATGTAGGCTAACGCATGGATCTTACGCCTGCGCGCGGAGAACGCCAGCAGCGACGGGTACAATTCCCGGTGCGCAGACTCGCGAGCGGAAAGTGGAAAGCAATCGAGATGTCCGCCGTGTTGTCGGCGGGGCCCTTCGTGTCGAACAGGGTGAAGACGACGTGTTTCTCGCCGGGTCCCTGTCGCGGAAGCACGTACGCGGCGTTTCGCTGCTGCAAGTCGGGGTCGACGCCTTTGCCGGTCACGGCCACACCGTCGATCGTCGCAGACCAACTCGCGTCGGCCGCGCTGGAAGCGCCGGGGGCTGGGTCGCTCGCGTCGGTCTGTGAGCCCGAGGCTTTCTGTGCCGCGCAAGCGAGCACACGCGGGGCCGAGAGCGCGAGCGTTGTTCTGAGTGCGTTAGTCATTGGAGGATCCGAAAGAGGTGGACCGTTGGTCGCACGGAGCGATAGCGCGTGCGAATAGTGGGCACCGTCCGTTACTTCCTCGTTAGCCCGGGCCGTTATTCGCCGCTCGAGCCTCGGCGCCACCGGCTGGCATTCCAGGCCCGACTGCCGAACGCGCACTCATGCACTCCGATAACAGTTGGCACGTCGCGACCAGTTCCGGGCCAGTCCGCGCCCAACGCTGTGCGTTCTTTATGGGTCACCCTGTTTCCTCCAAATTCTGTCACCCTGAGGGCCTTCCTGTTTCGTAGAGGCGTCCGTGCTGGGATCGAATCCCACTCACCGGAGGCCCGAGGAAGATTCAGGATGCTCGACCGCCATGCGGCACAGGCGCTGGTCCGCGCGCAGGTGACAGCGCGCGAGATTGCGACGCAGTGAGGTGTGTCCGTGCGCACGGCGCGCCGGATGGTGCGCTCGATCCGAAACAGCTCGCGCTTCGGATTGACTCGGTAGGGCGCGAACACAATGTGCAACGGTTGACAGCATATCTCTATATATGTAGAGTTCTCGTTCCGCCCAACGAGGAGTCACAGATGAGACGAGCCGCTGTCGTGAGCCTGATCGTCGGCGTCGCTCTGGCAGCCGTGGCCGGCGCGCAGCAACCTGCCACGCGCAAGCCGGGGCCGGACGTGGAACAACTGCGATATTTCATTGGGACGTGGCGAACCGAGGCCGACATGCAGGCAAGCATGGTCGGACCGGCCGGGAAGGTCGCGGGAACGTTGACCGAAGAATGGATGCCCGGCGGGTTTTTTGTCGTCACGCACCATGAGGAGACGAACCCGACGGGAACACACAAAGCGCTTATGGTCACCGGATACGACGCCAAGAAGCACGTCTATGTCCGGTACTTTTTCGACGGCGAGGGCGGGGTCGAGTACTCCGAAGGCACGCATTCGGGCGGGACGTGGACCTGGGTCGCGAGCTATGCGGAGAGCGGGTCGACGCTCAAGACGCGATCCGTCGTCGTCCCGCGATCGGCAACGTCGTACGATTTCACGTGGGAAATCGCGCCGCACGGCGACGACTGGACGGTCGTCCAGCGCGGCACGGCGACGCGCATCAACTGAGCTGCGCATCAGGCGCCGGTGCCGGCGTGCGAGCGTGTTCAGCCGTACGTCACGACGTGGAGCAGCAGCACGGTGCCGGCAACGAGTGCGCCGGCGGCGGCAGACCGATGCCGGTGTCGAAACGCGGTGGCGAGAGCGAAGCAGATGGCTTCGAGTCCGGCGACGACGGTCGCGCGGTCCACCGCTGGAGCGAACACGACGTTCCGCCACGACATGTGGGGTAGGTTCGCGAGGACGAGCAGGCAGAGCGCCATGAGTGCGGACGCCGAGATGGTGCCGGACAGGAGCCAGAGGGTGGTTCGCCTAACGCGGCGGAAGGTCAGCCGGGCCGTCGCTGCCGCCAGCTGGTGCGCTCCGATGGAGCGCACCAGGGCCGTCACGCTGCCGAGGGACCACCGGATGGCCTCCCAGTCGTCGTCGATGGACGCGAGCTCGCCCAGCATGGCGTTGGCCCACACCGCCACGTTAGGCGGCGCGCGCCGCGCGGCCGCGATCATCGATCGTTCCGCCGCGCGTCGGATCACCGATCGCGCCCGATCACCCATCGAAGGCGAGGCGCCTGGTCGCGCGATGTGATCGCGGCACGACGTATTCGCGCGCCACCCGCACGCCGGCCGCGGTCAACCGGTACAGGTGTCGAGGCGGCCGGCCGGTTTGACTCGGCTCCCAGCGAGTGTCGAGGAGATCGCGGTCCGCCAACCGCATGAGGATCGGATAGAGCGTGCCCGACTTGAGGCCGGTGGCGCGGCTGATGTCGTAGCCGTAGTGCCAGCGTCGCGGGGCATCGAGAAACGACGCGAGCACCTGATGCGTTTGGGGCGACGAGCGCAAGCCGGCGGGCATGACTGAATCTACA
Organism: Vicinamibacterales bacterium; assembly: GCA_035279905.1. GTDB lineage: Bacteria > Acidobacteriota > Vicinamibacteria > Vicinamibacterales > SCN-69-37 > DATEGZ01. The sequence continues at coordinate 13,046 of DATEGZ010000057.1, read as the reverse complement.
TGTGTAGAGCTTGGCGGTGAAGCCCCGGCCGCGGCGCCGGAACCTTGACCCACGAACTCTACATATGTAGAGTTGGTGAGAGTCGCACGACGGTCGGACCACCGGAGGACTCTTGGTACCTATGCACCCACACGCCTATTTCGGCCGCGCCCGGCGCGCCACCCGCCTCTCGATCGCGCTGCTCGCTGCTTTCGCCCAGCCCGGCGCCGCCCAGGCGACCGCGACCTACGTTGCATTCGTCGGTGCCACGGTCGTGCCGATGGATTCACCGCGCGTGCTCCGCGGCCAGATCGTGCTCGTGCACGGCGACCGCATCGTCTCGGTTGGCCCGGCACGCACCACGCCGCTGCCGCCTGCCGCTCGGCGCATCGATGCCCGCGGCCTGTTCCTGTTTCCGGGACTGGCCGACATGCACATCCACCTGCTCGAGGGGAGCGCGTACTTCCCCCTGCTCCTGGCGAACGGCGTCACGACCGTGCGACACATGGCCACCCCGCCCGACATGCGAACGCTGCGCGCGCAGTCGGACAGCGGGACGATCATCGGCCCAACCATTTTCACTGCGGGCCCCTTGCTCGATGGATCCCCGCCGGTGTGGCCGGGAAGCGATGTCGTGGTCACGGCCGACCAGGCACGGCAGGCTGTCGTTAGGCAGAAGGGCGCCGGGTACGACTTCCTCAAGGTCTACGACAACCTCTCGCCTGCGGCGTACGACGCGATCATGGAAACCGCGGACAGCCTGCGCATCCGCGTCGCCGGTCACGTTTCGCCCCGCGTTGGACTCGAGCACGTGCTGTCTGCGCACCAGTGGTCGATCGAACATCTCACCGGGTACTTCGAGTGGCTGCAGACGCCCGCCTCGCCGTTCGCACATGTCGACACCAGCGAGCGATTCGCGCGCCCGGCGCACCTTCTCCCCGAGCGGCAGCTGCTCGTGGACTGGGTCGACACATCGCGCATTCGGGAGATCGCGCGGAGGACTGCCGAAGCCGGGACCTGGAACGTCCCGACGCTGGTGGCGTGGCGCAACGCCGTGAGTGGTCGCGACCTCGCGCGAGCATGGACGCGACCGGGAATGCAGTTCGCCACGCCTATGCTGCATCGATGGTGGAGCTCCGACACGGAGTATACCGCGGCACAGATGGCCGCCCGCCGCCGGGGCGACACTGTTCGCGCGATCATCGTCAAGGCGTTGCACGATGCCGGCGCGCGGATCGTGGTCGGCACCGATGCGCCCCATCCCTTCGTCATGCCGGGCTACGCCGTGCACGATGAGCTGAGAAACTTCGTGCGCGCCGGACTCTCGCCGTACGAAGCGCTCACGGCCGCTACCGCGGATGCAGCGGAATTCATGGGTGTCCCGGGAGAATTCGGAGTCATAAGACCTGGAGCGCGCGCCGATCTCGTGCTCACCCGGGGCAACCCCCTCGACAATATCGCGAACGCGTCGCGCATCGTCGGCGTGATGGTACGTGGACACTGGCTCACCAGCCGCACCCTGCGCCAATGCCTCCGTGCCGCCCGATGCAGCGCGCTCTTTCCAAGTCGTCAGCTCACCGATCACGGGCTCTGATCGAAGCCGTGTCCAGAAGTGCTGCATGATGGCGACTTAGCCGAGGCGATCATCGATCGCCTCCTCGAGCGAGGCGTGCACTTCGCGCTGCGCGGCCGCTCATACCGCACGCGACACCTTAGCGACGAGGACAGCCCACCCCGGCGCGCGAAGGCCAGTTAGCCGCCCTCACCCAAGGGTGACAGAATTTAGAGAAGAATGGTGACAGAATTTAGAGAACCGACACCGTCTCCTCAACTCGCGACTGCGGCCGCATGCCGACGACATTCGTAGGGAAGGTCCAATCCCTGTATGGCGACTTCCTCGTTCGATAGAACTTGACAAGCTTCTCAAGGCTTTCCTGATATCCAAAACTGACGATGAATCCATGCAAAGCGATTTCACTCTGGATTTTTGAGACCCAATATCCGACATCCTGTAAGTCCTCCACCAAGAATAGGCCTCGACCCAAAGCGCTGGATACCAGAGATAGCCACGAAAGGAATGAGTCCATCGATGTTCTGTAAATTTGGATTCTTGGATCATCTGACAGCTCTCCGATCTGCAAGTTAGGACGCATTGCCTTCGCGAAGATCTGGCGATCATGTTCGATGTAGCGCACACCGTCGGGCATGTACGGCTGCAAGTTCTCTGGGATGACTAGCTTCCCTCCATTCCAATCCAGACAACGACTCGCGAACACCAGTTCGGGATTGTTGTTGAAGTCCTTCATATAGTTACTCGCAAGCTCTGCGCGCTTCCACGTCACACCCTTCCGACTGTTAAAGAGCGCAATCCCACCGCCCACAAGGCCGACGAAGGCACCGACATAGGCGATTGAGGTCGCAGCGTCAGTTGGCATACAGTCGATTGTGACGGCACTCTTTCGCACTCGGTGGCCGACGCCGCGTGTGCAGGTCTACGGAGATGTGGCCACCTGGTACCATAAAGAATGAGTATCGAAAGGTTTGCGTACCAGTCTCGCCTTACGTGACGTGATCCCAGCTTAAAGTTAGGCCGGCCAAACTGAGTACACCAGAATACTTGTCGGTCGCGCGAAGAAGTTGCGAAGAGCTGATGCCTTGCTGACCGTTTGGTACCGCCCTTGGCGCACCGGCACTGACTGATGTGCTGATCTCTAAAACCTCATGCGATCCCAAGAATGCCTGACACGTTGGACACCGCTTGACAATCTCAGCCAGGCCTGCTGTTGCAATACTATCGCGCTCACTCGGCAAATACTCGGCGTCGGATGCTAACAGAGCGGCGCCGTCATGCCAAAGCTGCAGTGCTTGAGCGCAGGCATTTCCTGGCGGCTGGTTCGGCACGTTAGGCACCTCGTCCAGCGCTTCGAGGGCCTGTTGGAACTTGGCGTACCACGGCGAATGCGGAGACAATCCACGGACAGCATCGGTCGTAATCTGGAACACTACGTATGTGGCTTTCACCTCTGCGCTCGCGTACTGAACGCCGTCTGCCTTCACTTCGAGCTGAGTGGGATCTTGCGCAATGCGATCGAGGATGTTCTCGGTGTCGTCCTCGTTTGATATCATGACCAGGTAACCGGCCGTAAGGCGCGAGTTGTCCACAGGGTTGGCAATCTGGGTCACATCGATGATGCCCGCGTAGCTCGCATCCAACTCGGGTTGCGAGCCCGCGGTGGAGAAGAGTTGCTTTACCATATTCGAAATTGCTGCCACCTCGCCGACGACGCGCGGCGCAAGCTGCAGCGGTTTCTTGAAATCGTCACTATTTAGCATGCTCAGGGCAGTGCCGAGCTTATCGTCCTTCACAGCCGTCATGCTAACGCTGAGCTCCAATCCGTCCGCGTCGGCAGGAACTTTTAGGGCTACCAGACGAGATATACCGAGGTAGGCATCTCGATTCGCCTTGACCTGCCGACTATCCTGCACGGCCTGCGCCTCGATCGAGTCGCTGCCATATCTGTATGTGACCTTGCTCGTGAGCGCCACGTTGTCCTGGCCACCGAAAAGTCGCTGCCAAAAATCTCCAGTGGAGCGATAGTGGGCAGAATGAAGCACAATACTCACGTATGCACTCATTTTTAGGACCTGCTGAGGCTGCGTTGGGCCGCCGGGAGGCGAGCACCAAAACGAGCGAGTGCCAAGGCTTGGCATTGCACCCTCTGACAGTGAACGAAGCCGGCGCGCTCTTCCGAGCCGAACGGTCGCAGCAGTACTGACCAGAAAGCCTATCTGGAGCGCGCAACAATATTCAGAGGGCGACGCTGAAGCAAAAGAACCCATATGCGACTCGAGGAGGCCGGATTGCGACACTCGTCGCCTGTCGCGGAGCGCCCTAGCTTCCGCATCTACTGAACGGTGCAACCCGCTGCTGGCTGTTTGAAGTCGTTCAAAGGCCGCAGGAAACTTATTGCCCTCCCGAATGTCGCTTCGTCGGCCGTCGTGTCGCAAAGTAGACCTACATGTCTGCGGTAAGGTGTGTGACAGTTAGGCCTAACATGATGTGCGTTCGAGGTCTTGTCAAGAAGTGGGGAAATGTGCAGTTAGGCGGCGCGTGATGCTCGGGTGGCTGGGGTGACGACGCGTACGCCGTCACGATAGCGACTTCCAGTGAAGACCTCGTGGCACAGGTGCGGGGCGTTCAGCTTGCGAAATTGCTGTTCGGCGACCAGGAGGAGTTTCCAGATTAGGGCGGTCGCGTGCTCGACACGTTTGAACCGCTTGGCCCCCGTCGTTCGGAGTCGCACGGCGTGGAAGGGTGTGCAAGTACACCCAAATTCGGGTGTTCTTCTACAGCGTGTCGATCGGCCTTCCATCCGCGAGCTTTTTGGTTCTCGATCTCCCGCGTGGTCTTCTCCCCGAAGCGGAATCAGTCAGAGCGTTAGGCTGAGAGTCGGGGCGCCGTGGGAGGGTTCTGTAGGTTTGCATCGCCTTATGCGATCTCTGGCCTCCCCCGATTTTGTAGACACCTCAATAACCCTGGGAGTAGGTTCAGGGCGGAGGTGTGTGATGACATCGAAGCGAAAGGAATCCCGGTCAGGGGGTGAGCCTTCGCGGACGCGGCGCCAGTTTACGCAGGAGTTCAAGCTGGAGGCGTTGCGTCTGGCCACGAGTGGGGTGCGGCGGCCGGCAGAGGTAAGGTGGGAGTTAGGCATCGATGGCTTCCCGCATCACGCGGACGGCCGTCTTCGCTACGTCGGGCCCGAGTTTGTTGGGCGACTCCTGTCGCTGCTTCGCCATCAGCGAGCGGATGGGGCCGTCTCCGATTCAACGATGCAGTCCAGCGGCAGGGCCTCCACGACGCGGCGCGCTGTCGCGGATAGGGTGCGTTTGCTAAGCCGTTGGCCGTAGACTTCGGTGACGATCTTATGCACAAACTTGCTTGCAGCCTCATCAAGAGCTGCTCGTTGCTCCTTTGACATCATTCCTCCTGTTACTTCGAGATGGATGGCCAAGCTCGATCGAGTATCAGGTCAGCGAAGCTCCGGAACCAGTATTTTTGCGTGAGCTTGTTCGCTTCTAGAAAGTTCCGGAGGGCCTCGTTTACCTCCAGTGTAGGCACCAATACGATCGCCACATCGTCTGCGCGAATCGCGCCGCCCTTCGGATACTGCGCCTTTAAGAATGCATACGTCTCGCGTGCTACCTTCGTCCATCGGTGCGCGTCATCGTTGAAAAACTGAACCAACCCCGCTGATTCGAGCGCCTGCTCAATTTTCAGCGTTAGACTCATTTCCGGATGTCCTTGAGCACGGTGACGGCCTGCGCGCTCGTTACCATTCCCCAGATCGCTAGGGCGATAACGCCTGCATAATCAAGCCATAGATGGGTGTGCCCTGTCCCTACGGCAACCAGGCCGAACACGACAGCAAGCAGCGCCGCTTGCATTCCGATGAAGGCCAGCCACGCACGCTTCAGGTATTTCCTGTATACCGACCTCCTCGCCGTCGTTTCGTACGATTCCCACGATGCGAACAGGAAGCCGAGAAAGACGAGCGTAAGGCTCGCGGCGGTGATGGCTATCGTTGGAAGCTGGTCACCGATCTTATCCAGAGATGCGCCCAGGCAGAGGCTGCGAAATACTGGTCGAGTTGCCGTTCGTTGTCAACGGACCCGACCAAGTGTCACAACCAAACCGACCTATTACCGGTTTGTCGCGCTATCTTCTTACCTGTCGCACCTGCTGCAACGTCTTATGCCTAGGTTCAGCATTCACAAGAAGACAGGCGCGGTCAAGATAAACGAGGGTGTGATTAGGGCACAGCTGCGCTTTAGTGATATCTGACGAACTCTGGGAAATGTTGAAGACTCGAGCAAGCAAACCTGCGCGATAGCGCGCGCAACAACCGAAACCCCGCGGAGTTCAGCCGCGATACCCGCGCTGCTTGTGCAACTAATTCGTCTGCGTTTGGTCGCGCGGCCCCTGGCCGACTATGTCACGCGCAAGGACCCGCCGTCCGTGTTTGTCGATGCGGGCTGGAAAACCCCGTGCTGACTCCTAACGGGCGCCGCGTGTTCTCTTGCATAAGAACGGACGAAGCAAAGTCCGTTCGCAAGCCGTAGCTGCTCAACCGTGGAACATGCCGCCGCCAGCAGCGCGGGCGACGCTACCACGCTTGCCAGACAACGGCCCCTAGAGACTGCGACGTTAGTTCGGTTTCGCGAGAACAAGAAGGTCATTCCGCGCGGCGCGTGCTCGACGTCCGATGACGCCATAGAAACTAGAACCGCCGCCGCCTCCTGGCCTTGGAATTTGTCCACCGTCCCAACGCGCGCACCGAGTGGTAGCGCGTCGGTTAGCGCGCGCACCTGCATGTTGTACGGCGTCACGACGAGGATATCGGCTGGACCGATCGCGCTCGCCTTACCGTATCGGTCGATCCATTCCTGTCCGAGCAGCGTGTCGTACAGTTCCTTCACGCGCGCGACCTCCTCGACGCTGCATTGCGAGCGCTCCGTATGATCGACCTCGACAAAGCGAAGACCGGATTCGCCGAGCGCGCCTTGGGCGTCGCTCTGAAGCAGCAACATCTGCTGCGCCGTAGATGTGTCGGGCTCCAGGCGCCCATCGTAATACGCATTCGAGATGAAAGCGCAGAGATCCGGATGCATTCGCCAGGTGCGCGAGAGCAGAATGCCGCGATCCGGTGGGACGGTCGCAGCGCCATTCATCAAGTGATCCAATCCTGACGCGCCGCTACCGCCGGGGTGTGCACCCTTTACAGGCTGTGACAGCTGCATCTGATCGCCGACAAGGACGATGTTCTTTGCGCTCGTTCCGATTGCTACGAGGCTCGCGAGGCTCACCTGCCCCGCCTCGTCGACGAACAGATAATCAAACTGCTGATCGAACTCCTCGCGTGCGAAGAGCCAGGCAGTGCCGGCGACGAGCTGGTACTTCTTGTCTCGTACATCATCGTTGTCATCCGTGTTGACGATCAACGCTCCCGCGTGCTCCTGGCCAGCCTCGCTGTTCTTCTTGATGCCGGCGAAGACGACGTTCGTTGTGCTGGCCACCGACTCGATGTTTGAGAGCAGATTGTTGATCGCTTTGTGCGTGTGCGACGCGACACCAACGCGTTTGCCAGCTTCGAGCAGCGCGACGATCGCGTGCGCAGAAGTAAACGTCTTGCCCGTGCCTGGTGGTCCCTGAATGACGAGGTGCGTGGTTCTCATGCGCCGCAGCGCGTCCACCGTTCCGGTGAGCAGCTGGTCCGGTGACGAATCGCGGAGGATGGTGCCGCCATCGAGTGTCGGCTTGTCGCGCCGAAGGATGCCCAACAGGGCCGCGTAGTCGCCCTTCCCGTCGAGCACCGCCTGAGCCACTCGCTCAATGGCCTTGCGCTGGATCTTGTCGTCCAGCGGCCCGCACGGAATGAGCGAGATGACGTCAGCCAGTCGCGTTCGCGTGGGCCCGACCTTGAGCTCGAGTGAGCGCGCGTCGCGGTCGAGCTTCACGATGCTCAGTTGTTCTCCCGTGTCCGACCGAATCGCGTCTCCCTCCTCGAGCTTGAACTCCTGCTCAGGAAACGTGAGCGTGTAGACTCGCGACCTCTTGTCCGGCCGCGGCGCGATTGCAGGATGAGGCGTTAGGCCGCCGATGCAATCAGTGTCCTCGATGAAGTCGTCATGCGACATTCCAGGATCCAGCCGCCGGAACACATCCCACCACCCTCGGCGCGCTTCGCGGCGGTGATATTCCAGGAGATGTCCGAGCAGCTCACGCCACGGTTTATCTTCATCTGAGCACTCGAGCAGCCGCGCTGTGATATCCGCAACGCGTTTGTCCTCATCGCGCCGCTTCTGCTCACGCTCAGCGTCTTCGGCATCCTTCTCCATTTCCGGATCGAACCACTCGACATTCGCCGGCCGCAAGCCTAACAGCCAATTGCGGCAGAGCCGAGTGGACTGGCAGTCGAACGCGTTGTATTCCTCGATCTGCTTCAGGAGCGAGTCGTCGCCCAAGGCCAACCAGCGCTCGAACGCTACGATGCTCGCGTTCCCTTCCTGAATGTCCTGGGTGCGTTCGGGGGCGAAGAAGGCTTCGAGGTTCTTGAGCGAGTACGACTCCTCTGAAACGCGAATGCCTTCGCGCACGACCTTGTACAGGTCCACGAGCTTGCGGTTACGCAGCAGGTCATCGACCTGATTTTCACGAGTGCCGTGTTGCTGCGCGAGGTGCTTGAGCGCGTCATCCTGTTGGTGTTTAGACTTCCCGTACTGGCGAGCGAGTCGCCGCAATGCGGTCTCCTCGTAGTGGGCGTAGTGGTAGATGTACGCGTTCGGATACTGCGTTAGGCGGTCGACAATGAAATCCACCGCATCCTCGAACGCTTGCTTTTCGCCGGCGCGATCGCGAGCCCAGAAGGCCTTGAAGGTGGGACTCCCGTTCTCGACGTATGCGAAGCCAAAGAGGTACTCGAGCGATGAGTCGGCGGAGTAGAGCGGATCGCCTTCCATGTCGAAGAACAGGTCGCCGTCGTCTGGTTGCGGCAGCCGGGCGAATCCGCGGCGTGACTCCAGCGGCAGCGTCTCGACCTTGTTTTCGCCGGTCGTGCGTTTGGTGAGTTGGAGCAGGGCCTGCTGACGTACGTTCTCGAGTGTTCGCGGTTGGACTCCGGCGACGGCGCGGCCGCTTGGCAACACGGCCAGCTGCGCCAAGGTAGCGACGCCGCCGGAGTGCAGCTTCTGCGCCAGGGGACGGCTCATGCGCGCGACGAGGCTCAAGTCATCGGTCTCTTCCCAGTGCGTGGTACAGCGGTTAGACCAGCGGCAGGTTTCGCAGTGGGCGCACGGCTCCGGCGCCGTGGTGCGGTCGCTCGCGCCAACGAACGTTAGGAATCGCTCGCACGCCACATCGCAGTAGTGGACATACTCATCCAAGCGAAAGCTGAAGGGGCTGCCGTCGCCGAGTATCACATGCGCGCTGGACGGCATCAGCTCCTGGGTGACCGCGACGAGTCGAGAGTATAGGCATAGCTGAACGACGTGCTTTGGTTTGGCCCTTCGTGCGAGTTTCGTGTCCGCGACTTCGTAGGAGTAGTTGCCGAGCGCCGAGGGCGTATCGACGCGGAATAGGAAGTCGGAGTAGCCGTGCCACGGGTGGCTAACGAGTGCGCCCTGATAGATGACGTCGACACCTTGTCGCATGGCTTCCGCCGTAGCAGCCGCCATCGCATCGATCGAATCGAGTCGCGGGACTTCGCACAGTGATCGGCCCTCGGCGCGGCGCTGCTCGAGAAACGAGCGTTCGTGATCGATGCCTTTGTTCTTGAGGAGGTCGAGGTAGGCATCGGCCTCATCGGCAGGTGGTGCCACGTCTCCCTGGAGCACGAGAAGGTCCAAGGCGGTGGAGTGGTGGCAGCCGAGGAAATTGAGGAGGTCTTTCGCCGAATAGAGGGGCGAGGATTGGGAGATATGCATGGCGCGATCCGAAGGCTGTCCGCCTAAGAATGTCGCATGGGGGTATGACAATAGGCGAGAGCACGCGCTTCGGAGGCTTGGTTCGCGAATGCGACCCGGCCGAAGCGTTGAATCGTTGATCGCTATGGCCGCGGTTGCGCTGCTGCGGAGGTGAGCGAGCTCGGATCTGTGGCGAGGCGTTTCCCACCACGCTTCCGCTGAAACGACACCGGGCCGCCACGCTTTGAATTTCAACGACGACGTTAGAACGTACATCGCCGAGCTCCCCGATTACGAGGGCCGCTCGCGATCGACCCCCATGCGGCGCACCCGCGGATTGCGCGACTGTGCGTGGCGAGCGTTAGGCATTTCCGTGGTGTCGCACTACTCCGTCAGCGTGTCTGGCGATCTCAAGCGCGCAGCGGCGGCCGATTGTAACGTGCGAGTCAAAGCAGCGCGAGCTGTCCCTCGTGCGGCACGGGAAACACGCCGATGATGACCCATGGATTCGGTGCGACAAAGTGAAACTGCTGTGTCGTTCCGAGAAAGAAGTGGAGATCCTTCGTTAGGAAGTGTTCGAAATACTTCTGCCGCACCTTGGCGAGAGCCCGCGGCTCATCGCCATCGACGGATCGCAAGCAGTTCCAGTAAAGCGCTCCAGCTTCCCAATCCAAGATTTGCAACTCACTTCGCCTTCCATCGGCGTCCTCAAACCTGTAGGAAAAGCTGTACGGCAGCTTGGCGATCACCTTGAACGTCTCTCGCCACGTGCTTTCATCGAAGAGGTCAACCTGCTGTGTTGCTTCGCGCATCTCCCGCAGCTTCGCCTCGTTCCACTCGCGATCTTCGGGTTCCCAGATGAAATCCAGTATGCGCGTGGGTTTGAATACGGCCAGCGAGATCTCGTTGGCTTTCGCACCGGCGATCAAATCTTCAAGGCGGGTGTACACACGCGCGGTCTCGAGCAAGATGCGGCGTCGCTCGCGCCAGTTGTCAGCCGTATCCATGTGACCAACGGCCTGCAACTCGGTTTGATCGACCGGCCGGAACGTCTCGGGACGCGGGTCCGACGGATTTCGCTTGAGACGACACTCGACCCAATCGAACTTGCGGTACTGCTCTTCTTCATTTAGGCGTCTAAAGGGCACAGGGTAGATGCGAACCCAAGTACCGTCCTGGCGTACGCCCGCGGTGCAAACGGTCTCGCCGTACTTCCGTGAGAGCGTCGGATACGTCTTGACGGTTATGAGGATTCGCTGCTTCTCCACGCAGCCTCACGCACTGAGGTGACTGGCAGCCATACCAGCTCCAATTTCCTTCTCGACAGCCTCACCGACGCAGTGGCGATGGCATTGCTCCGGTAGGCGCTCGTAACATGTGAGCGCCACTCGTTGGCCTTCCGCAATCCACGCAGCGATTCGTTTGACCGCAGCGAGCTGGCTCGGCAGATAGTCGAGCTCGTACTCAGTAAAAAGCGCGTCGTAGTCAGCCTGCGTTACAAGGTTTCGTCGCTGCTCGGATGCGATGCCGAGCTCGGGAAGATGCTCGTAACGAACAGCTACGCCTTCGCAGGCGTTCGCGAGCGTGCGCTTAGCGAAGCCATACTTTCGACTGATCGGGTTGCGACGAACGTCGCACAGGAGTGTCACGCCTGCGCCGATAACCGCGTTCAGGTAGTTCTCGATGGTTAGGCCTTCATAGCCGATTGTCGAGAGAGTACCGGACCTCGGCAAAGGAGGACGGGCCGCCGCTATCCGTGCGAGTGCCTTCCTCTCGCCGTGGAGCACGCGATCCGCGATCTCGCTGCGAATGGCGTAGTATGGGAAGCGCCGATAAGTCTCGGCCACAAGAGCATCGCCTCGGAGATGGCGATACCGACCTGCAAACGTCGCCATCATCATGTCTTGTGTCCCGCCGATTGTGCGCCTACCCTGGGGCGTGAGCTGCCACTGCTCGTCATCGGCTGCGAGCAAACCACGTTCGATCAGCTTGCGACGATCGGCGTATGATGTGAACGAGAACGCACCGAACCGGTAGGGGACGAATTCATACGTCCCTGCACCGTAGGGTTCCTGACAGTAGAGAAAGAGGAGTTTCTGAAAATCGAGGCGGCCGGCGGAGCCGCCAAGCGCATCAAGAAGCTCGAGAAGGCGGCGTTGCCGATCGAGCAGTGCGGGCGTGGCCACACGAGCAGACTTCGGGTACGAGACGTTCATGAGTCGGCTCCCCTCCTGCGCGGTCGTCCAATCAACCCTACTCGCCCTGGTCGAAATGACGGATGACCAGCTTGACAGCAACTCCCTCTGACCGGAAGAAGTTTACAACGACGCGCCAAGAATGGAAGCGTCGATGTTGCGATTGTTGGGGCTAGGCAGCTACGTTAGGCGGTGCCAGCAAGCCGCTCCTAAGCAAATGCTTTCGCCCAGGAGATCCCGGTGAGAGGCTCTGACCAGGGCGCCGGGAGGAAACGCAACTATGTCCGCCCCGACCAGCGGATCCGAGCACGTTAGACGAAATATTCGATTCACAGAAACCCTGCTGTTGGCGGCAGCGCCGATGGTGGGCGCGGCGCTCACTTTCGCGTACGAAGCGGGGTTCATCGGCTGGTTCGGTGTGCCCTACACGTTCGTTCGAATCGACGCCACGACAATACTGGTCGCGGCCACAGCGGCGGGTGCCCTTCTCGCCTCGGCCTTGGGCTACGCCAGGCTCATACCGATGATGCCGTGGCGACCAGTTTTCGCGACGGTGTACTTAATTGTCCTGCCGGTGGTGCTCTTGCTGGGGGCCTTCGTATCCGTAGCCACAGCTACCTGGCAACCGTGGTGGAAGGTCGCCTGGCACGTGGTGCTTGCGATCACGCTTCTCGCCGCGGCGTACTACACGACGAAGGATTTTCTCGTCAGGCCGATCCGCGACTACAGCCAAGAAGGAGATTGGGGCAAGCGCTTAGTTCGGAGAATGCTGGAAGCCGGTGCAGGCAAAGATGCAAATCTCGAGCAAGCGTTCCATACCGGTGTACGCGAGAAGTTAGGCAGCGGTGCAACCGGCCTCCTGCTTCTTCTCATTTTTGGCGTGCTCCTCATGAACTGGTGGGGCAGATATCGAGCAGCACATGAGAAGGTACATGTACTCTTGCAAACACCGTCGCCATGCGTCGTAATTCGACGATACGGCGAAGGACTACTCTGCGTCGCAGTCGACACAAGTAGCTGGCAGGTGCTCTCCAATTTTCGCATGGTCCCGTTCGTACCAACCACTGATCTCAGAACGGTTATGAGCGGCCAGCTCAAAGAGGTCACGCTGCGTTGAAGGCAATTTCTCCCTGCAAAAGCGTAATCCCGACCTTCTAACGCAAACTTCTGTATTAGGTGGCACGCGACACTTAAAGATATACCCTTCGGCCGCATCATTAGCTCCGCGGCCGATAGACTGATCAATGCTGGCAATTGGCCGCCGAGATCGAAACTAGGAAGGCTCTGCACAGGATGAATAAGACAAGTATTCGGTAGTTACGGGCATGTCGTTAGGCGCTCAGGCTGGTGATCGGTGGTCGGTGCGCCCGTTGATCGCCCCCGCGGTCGGTGGCATCGCGGTGCCGACGCCTG
>DATEGZ010000056.1:0-10642 GCA_035279905.1 Vicinamibacterales bacterium | reverse complement strand
GATGGACGACCCGCTTCTCGCCACGCTTCTTGAACGTCTTCTTCTTCTTGGTCGGCGCTTTCCCGCCGTCGGGGGTCGCGCCCGCCGCGGCCGCGTCCTGCGGTTGCTGCTTGGCCATCTGCTACTCCACCTTCTTCTTCGCGATCGCGCCCTTGCGCGGGCCCTTGCGGGTGCGCGAGTTGGTCCGCGTCCGCTGGCCGCGCACCGGCAGGTTGCGGCGGTGCCGCGACCCGCGGTAGCTGCCGATCTCGACGAGCCGCTTGATGTTCATCGAGATCTCCTTGCGCAGGTCGCCTTCGACGCGGCCCTGCTCCTCGATGACGCGGCTGATCTTCCGGACGTCTTCTTCCGACAGATCCTTGACGCGGATGTCCGCGCTGACGCCCGCGGCGCCCAGGATGTCGTTCGACCGCTTGCGGCCGATGCCGTAGATGTAGGTCAGCCCGATTTCCACGCGCTTCGTGCGCGGCAGATCAACGCCTGCAATACGTGCCATATGAACTACCTATCCTTGCCGCTGCTTGTGCTTCTGATTCGTGCAGATCACGCGCACGACGCCCTGCCGGCGCACGATCTTGCACTTGTCACAAATTCGCTTCACTGACGCCCGGACTTTCATCGTTACATCCTCTCGGTGTCGCGATCGCTTCGACCGCACCCGGATCAGGGTCAGACCCGGCTTACGCCGCCGTGGGTCAGACCCCCGCTCATCTCAACGAACCCGCGGAACGTGTCAAACCCCGTCGAACCCGTCAGAGTCTCTTCACAATCCTTCCGCGCGTTCTGTCCCGCGCGGTCAACGCCACTTCGACCCGATCACCCACCACGAGCCTGACGAAGTTCCGTCCGGCTCCACCCGGCGCGTGCGCCGTGATGTCGTGCCCCGAGTCCATCTGGACTCGATAGAGCGCGCGCGGCAGCACCTCTCGCACCGTGCCCGAGAGGACCTCGGGAGTCTTTTTCTCGTCACTCACATGAAAAAGACTCCCGAGGTCTTTTCTTGTCGCGCCGTGAGCACCAGCGGTCCGTTCGCGGTCACCGCGATCGTGTGCTCGAAGTGCGCCGCGAGACTTCCGTCGCGCGTCACCGCGGTCCAGCCATCAGCCAGCACCCGCGTTTCCGGCCGGCCCATCGCGACCATCGGCTCGATCGCGAGCACCATGCCCTCGGCCAGCTTCGGCCCGCGGCCGGGCTGCCCGTAGTTGGGGATCTGCGGCTCTTCGTGCAGCTTCTCCCCGATGCCGTGCCCCACGAACTCGCGCACGACCGAAAACCCGTGCGATTCGACCCAGCCCTGAATCGCGTGGCCGATGTCCGACAACCGGCCGCCGACCTGCGCCTGGCGAATGCCGCGCTCGAGCGCTTCGTTCGTCACGCGCAGCAGCTGGTGCGTGGCGTCGGGCACCTCGCCCACCGCGACCGTCACCGCCGAATCGCCGTAAAACCCGTCGAGCTTCACGCCGATGTCGAGCGAGATGATGTCGCCCGGCCGCAGCGCGCGACCCGCCGACGGAATCCCGTGTACGACCTCGTCGTTCACCGACGCGCAGAGCGTCGCGGGATACCCGCGGTAGCCCTTGAACGCCGGCTCGGCGCCGCCGTCGCGCACGAGCGTCTCGGCCAGCCGATCGAGATCCGCCGTCGTCACGCCCGGCGCCACCGCGGTTTCGAGCTTCGCCAGCACCTCGGCGACGAACTGATTCGCCCGGCGCATCCGCTCGATTTCCGCCGCGGACCGGCACACGATCATCGCGTGTCTCCCAGCACCGACGCGACGGCCGCGGCAATGTCCGCCGCCACCGCCGACTCACCCTGGTCGCCGTCCACCGACCTGAACGTCGGATAGCGACGGTAGTACTCGACGAGCGGCTGCGTGGCCCGCATGAACACGCGCAGACGCTCGCGCACGACATCGGGCCGATCGTCGGGCCGCTGAATCAGCGTCCCGCCGCACTTCGCGCATTCCTTCGCGCCCGGCGCGCCCAGCCAGCCGCACGAGCTGCAAATCATCCGGCCGCTCAACCGCTCGACCAGCTTCTCCTCGGGCACCTCGACGTCCACGATCACGAGCGGCGCCCGGTCGTCGACGAGCCCGTCGAGCGCCACCGCCTGCGCCACCGTGCGCGGAAACCCGTCGAGCACGAACCCGGGCACGACGTCCGGCCGCGCGAGCCGCTCGGTGATCACGCCGATCATCACGTCGTCGCCGACGAGCCGACCGGAGTCCATGACCGCCTTGGCGGCGCGCCCGAGCGCCGTGCCCGCCTGGACCGCGTCCCGGAGGATGTCGCCCGTCGAGATGCGGGGAATCCCGCGCTCGCGTGCGAATCGCTCCGCTTGCGTCCCCTTCCCTGCGCCAGGGGGCCCGAGAATCAACAAACGCACCGGCACTCGGACTTACCCGCGACGCCCGCGAATACGCGTCTTCTTCATGAAGCCGTCGTAATGCCGCATGATGAGCTGCGATTCGACCTGCTGCACCGTGTCCATGGCGACGCCGACGATGATCAAGAGCGACGTGCCGCCGAAGTAGAACCGCACGTTCAAGCCTTCGGTGATGAACCGCGGCGTCACCGAATCCAGCCAGTCGCCGATGAACGGAATCGGCTGGACCTTGAAGCCGGTCAGCATGAACTCCGGCAGGAGCGCGATGATGGCCAGGTAGATCGCGCCGGCCAGCGTCACGCGCGCCAGAATCCCGTCGATGTGCTCGGCCGTGCGCTTGCCCGGCCGGATGCCCGGCACGAACCCGCCGTACTTCCGCATGTTCTCCGCCACGTCATCCGGATTGAAGATGATCGCGGTGTAGAAGTACGCGAAGAAGATGATCAGCGCGACGTAGAGCAGGTTGTAGAGCGGATAGCCGATCGACAACTGCGTGATCGCCCGGTCCATGAACCCGTTGGCCGCGAACATCGGCTTGAGGGTCTGCGGAAACGCGAGGATCGACGACGCGAAAATCACCGGCATGACGCCGCCCGTGTTCACCTTCAGCGGGATGTGCGTGCTCGCCCCGCCGTACATCCGGCGGCCGACCATGCGCCGCGCGTACTGCACGGTCACGCGCCGATACCCGCGTTCCACGAACACGACGGCGCCGACGACGGCCACCATCAGCACGATCAACAGCACGAGCCGCAGCGGGCCCATTTCTCCCGTCTGCAACTGGCTCAAGGTCTGCACCGCGCCGTGGGGCAAGCCCACGACGATGCCGGCGTAGATCAGGAGCGACATGCCGTTGCCGATGCCGCGCTCGGTGATTTGCTCGCCGAGCCACATGACGAGGACCGATCCGGTCGTGAGCGTCAGCACCGTCATGAGCCGGAAGGCCCAGCCGGGCTCGTAGACGAGCGGCAGGCCGCCCGTCACGCGCGTGGTGTTCTCGAGATAGAACGCGATCCCGAGCGACTGCACCACGCTCAACAGAATCGTTCCGTACCGCGTGTACTGCGTGATCTTGCGGCGGCCGAGCTCGCCCTCTTTCGAGAGGCGCTCGAGGTACGGCCAGACCACCGTCAAGAGCTGCAGAATGATTGACGCACTGATGTACGGCATCACGCCAAGCGCGAATACCGTCATTTTCGACAGGTTCTGACCCGAGAACATGTCGTACAGCCCGAACAGGTTGCTCCTCGCCTGCTCGGTCAGGATGCTCAACGCCTGGGCGTTGATGCCCGGCGTTGGGATATGCCCGCCGACCCGGTAGACCGCGAGCAAGGCAAAGGTAAAGAGCACCCGCTTGCGCAGCTCCGGGATCGCGAAGATGTTCTTCAGACTATCCATAGGGGATGCAATCTGAAGTGGTCAGGCGGCGTGGCACGGAAGGATCGGAGGCGGGACACCCGCCTGCGACGTCGCACCACCCCGCGTCACCACTTCATCACTGACTCTCTTTCTTGCTCGCCTTCTTCGGCTTCTCCGCTTTCTCCGACTTCACGGCTTTCTCGCCTTCCGCTTTCACCTCCGGCGCCGCAGCTTTCTGCGGTTCCCGCCGTTCAACGCTCCTGGGTTCCTCGATCGGCTCGAGCCGCTCGACGCTGCCGCCGGCCTTCGCGATCTTCTCGGCGGCCGATCCGCTGAAGCGATGCGCGCGCACGGTGAGCGCCTTCGAGATCTCGCCGCGCCCGAGCACCTTGATCGGCGCGCGCGCCTGACGCACCAGCCCGCGCTCGCGCAGGAGCTCCGGCGTGACCGCCGATCCCGCTTCGAACACTTCGGCCAGCGTGTCGAGATTCACCACCGCGTACTCGACGCGGAAAATGTTGGTGAAGCCGCGCTTCGGCACGCGGCGATGGAGCGGCATCTGGCCGCCCTCGAAGCCGCGCTTGAAGCGGAAGCCCGATCGCGACTTCGCGCCCTTGCTGCCGCGCGACGCGGTCTTGCCGTGCCCGCTGCCCGGCCCGCGGCCGACCCGCTTCCTCGCGTGCTTGGCGCCCTTGGGCGGGCGCAGATTCGACAACGACATAAGTCCTCGCTACTCGGTGACGGTCACCAGGTGCCGCACCTTCAAAATCAATCCGCGCGTGCCCGGCGTGTCCGGCACCTCGACGGTGTGGCGGATGCGCCGCAGCCCGAGCCCGCGCAGCGCGAGCGTCTGCTTCCGATCGAAGCCGATGCCGCTTCGGATCTGCGTGATTTTCAGGGCCTTCGCCTTGGCCGGAGCCGCTTTTTTCGCCATTACGCGTTCAACTCCTCGAGATCCTTGCCCCGCAGCCGCGCCACCGCCGCCGGATCGCGCAGCTCGCTCAGCGCGACGAACGTCGCGCGCACGACGTTGTGCGGATTGGCGGATCCCAGCGACTTGGTCAGCACGTTGTTGATGCCGGCCGACTCGACCACGGCGCGCACCGCGCCGCCGGCGATGATGCCCGTGCCGTCCGGCGCCGGCTTCAGCAGCACCGACCCGGCGCCGAAGTTGCCGAGCACCGGATGCGGAATCGTCGATCCCTTCATCGGGACGCGCACCAGCACCTTCTTCGCGGCCTCGATCGCCTTCTTGATCGCGGACGGCACTTCCTTCGCCTTGCCGATCCCGAACCCGACCACGCCGTGCCCGTCGCCCACGACGACGAGCGCGCTGAAGCTCAGGTTCTTGCCGCCCTTGACGACCTTGGTCACGCGGCTGATGGAGACGACGGTGTCCTTCAGCTCGAGCTCGCCCGCGTCGATTCGCTCACCAGAACGCGCCACTTAGAACTCCAATCCAGCTTTGCGCGCCGCGTCGGCGATCGCGCGAATTCGCCCGTGATACAGGTTGCCGCCGCGGTCGAACACGACGCGCGTGATGCCCTTTTCTTTGAGCCGCTCGGCGATGACCGTGCCAATCGCCTCCGCGCCCGCCAGGTTGCCGCCGCGCACCTTGCCGCTGAACGTCTTCTTCAGCGACGCTTCCGTGCTCCCGGCCGACGCGACCGTCTTGCCGGCCATGTCGTCGATCACCTGCGCGTAGATGTGCGCGGTCGATCGGAACACCGAGAGCCGCGGCCGCTCGGCCGTGCCCATGATCCGCTTGCGCTGACGCAGCTGGATCCGCTGACGGCGATCCTTCTTCGTTCGTATCTTCATAAGGACTCTCGTATTGAGCTATTGGGTCATTGGGTCATTGGGCTATTGGAAGGGCCGGCTTCCCAATATCCCAATGGCTCAATAGCCCAATGGCCCAATGATTACGCTCCCGTCTTCCCGACCTTCTTCTTGAGCACTTCGCCCGTGTACCGCACGCCCTTCTGCTTGTACGGATCCGGCTTGCGCATGCGCCGGATGTCGGCCGCGACCTGGCCCACGAGCTGCCGGTCGATGCCCGTCACGGTCACGTGCGTCTGCTTGTCGATCACGATGTCGATCCCCGTCGGAATGTCGAACACGACCGGGTGCGAATAGCCGAGGGCGAACACCACCTGCTTGCCCTTGACCTCCGCCCGGTAGCCGACGCCGACGATGTCGAGCTCCTTCTTGAAGCCCTCGGTCACGCCCTGGACCGCGTTCGCCATCAAGCTGCGCGCGAGCCCGTGATACTTGCTGAGCTCCGGATCCTGGCGCACCGTCTCGGCAAGCAGCTCGCCGCCGTCCACGCGGAACTTCACGCCGGGCGGCACGCGCTGCTTGAGGGTGCCTTTCGGCCCCTTGACCTCGACGACCTCGGGCTGGACGGCGACCGTCACGCCCTTGGGCACGGAGATTGGTTTTTTCCCGACTCGTGACATCTTCTTTTCTCCGCTCGCCGGGGCCCCACCCCCGGCTCGCTCTCGCTCACCGCCGCGCCTGGCCGGCGCGGGGTTCGCGGTATCCCTTTACCAAATGTTGCAGAGCACTTCGCCGCCGACGCCGGCCTTCACGGCTTCGCGGCCCGTCATGACGCCGCGCGACGTCGTCAGGATGCTCGTGCCGAGGCCGCCCATGACCGCGGGCACGCTGCTGCGATCGAGGTAGACGCGGCGGCCGGGCCGGCTGACGCGCTCGAGCCCCGAGATGACCTGCTCACCGCGCGGGCCGTACTTCAGGAAGATCCGGATGACCGGGCGCGCGACTTCGCCGCCGGCCTCGATCACCTTGAAGCTCTGGATGTAGCCTTCCTGCTCGAGGATCCGGGCGATCTCCGCCTTGAACCGCGACGCGGGAATCTCCACGCGCTGGTGCCGCGCATGCACGGCGTTGCGGATCCGGGTGATCATGTCTGCGATCGGGTCAGTCATACCTGTCCAAGTCCTTGAATCGGGCTATTGGGCCATCAGGTTATTGGGCTATTGGCTGCTGCGTTGCCGCGTTCAATTGCCCGATGACCCAATGGCCCAATGTCTCAATGGTTACCAGCTGCTCTTGATCACGCCAGCGACCTCGCCTCGCAGGGCGAGCTCGCGGAAGCACAGACGGCACAGCGCGAACTTGCGCAGATACGCGCGCGGGCGCCCGCACCGGCGGCACCGGTTGCGATGACGAATCGCATACTTCGGCTTGCCCTGGTCTTTTACGATCTTGGCCGTTGTCGCCATCGTTCCTTTGCTCCCTAGTTCTGTCTGAACGGCATGCCGATCAGCTGCAGCAACCGCCGCGCTTCTTCGTCGGTCTTCGCCGTCGTCACGACCGAGATGTTCATACCACGGCCCTTGTCGACCTTGAGGTAGTCGATCTCGGGGAACATCAGCTGGTCGCGCAGGCCGAGCGTGTAGTTGCCGCGGCCGTCGAAGCCCTTGCCCGACACGCCGCGGAAGTCGCGCACGCGCGGCAGGGCGATCGCGATCAGCCGGTCGAGGAACTCGTACATCCGCTCCCCGCGCAGCGTGACCATCGCGCCGATCGGCATGTTCTTGCGCACCTTGAACTGCGAGATCGACTTCTTGGCGCGCGTGATCGAGGCCTTCTGGCCCGTGATCTTGCCGAGCTCCTCGGCGCCGGTGTCGACGATCTTCGCGTTCTGCGTGCCCTCGCCGAGGCCCATGTTCACGACGACCTTCACCAGACGCGGCACGGCCATCACGTTCGCGTAGCCGAACTCCTTGCGGAGCGCCGGCACGACCTCGCCCTCGTACTTCGTTCTCAGCCGGTTCACGGTCTTGGCGCCGGTCATTTGTCTACTACTCCGTTGCACTTGCGGCAGATTCGCACGCGGTGTCCGTCGTCGAGCCGCTTGGAGCCGATGCGCGTCGGCGCGCCGCACTCCGGGCAGACGAGCTGCACGTTGGACGCGTGCACGGACGCCTCGCGCTGGACGATCCCGCCCTTGACGTTGCGCTGCGGGTTGGCCTTCGTGTGGCGCTTGATGAAGTTCACGCCCTCGACGATCACCCGCCCCTTGTTCGGCAGCACGACGAGCACACGTCCGCGCTTGCCGCGGTCGCGTCCCGTCAGGACCACCACGTTGTCGTTCTTCCGAATTGGTGCAGCCAGTCGATACATAAGCAATCCCTGCAACTTAGAACTTAAAACTTAGAACTTAGAACTGTGAGTCTCTGATCCCCGAGTTTTGAGTTCTAAGTTCGAAGTTCTAAGTTGGTGCCTCCTCACAGTACTTCCGGCGCGAGCGAGATGATCTTCATGAATCGTCGCTCTCTGAGCTCGCGCGCCACCGGGCCGAACACGCGCGTGCCGATCGGCTCGCCCTCGTTGCTGATGAGCACCGCGGCGTTGCGATCGAACCGGATGTAGCTGCCGTCCTTGCGGCGCAGCTCCTTGCGCGTGCGGACGATGACGGCCTTGACGACCTGGCCCTTCTTCACCGTCGCGTCCGGTGTGGCCTCTTTGACCGAGGCCGTGACGATGTCGCCGATCGAGGCGAATCGCCCGGTCGATCCGCCGATCGGGTTGATGATGGCGATCTTGCGCGCGCCGGAATTGTCGGCGACGTCAAGAATCGAGCGCATCTGAATCATGGTCTGCTCCTCACAATCAGCACGGGCCCGCCGGTCGTCAGACCGTCTTGGCCTTCTGGACGATCCGCGTCACGACCCACCGCTTGCGCCGGCTCAGCGGACGCGACGACACGAGCGCCACGCGATCGCCCACCTTGGCTTCGTTCTTCTCGTCGTGCGCCATGAACTTCGACGTCAGCTTCTGCTGCTTGCCGTACATCCCGTGGCGCACCTGACGTTCGATCGTCACGGTGACGCTCTTGTGCATCTTGTCGCTGACGACGATGCCGACAATCTCCGCTCTCGCCATACGTCTAGTCCTTGATCCCCTTCTCGCGGAGCACCGTCTTGACCCGCGCAAGCTCCTTGCGCAGCGGGCGCACTTTGTTGCCCGACTCGGCCTGCCCCATCGACCGCTGGATGCGGAGGCGGAACACCTGATCGTCGAGATCGCGCACGCGCTGGCGGAGGTCGTCCACCGTGAGCCCGCGCAAATCCGTGAGCTGCTCGGCTACCTTCATACGAGCTCCTGTGCGAAGCGCTGCGCGAACCGCGTCTTCATCGGCAGCTTCGCCGACGCCAGCCGCATCGCCTCGCGCGCCTCGGCGGCCGTGACGCCTTCCATCTCGAACAGGATGCGCCCCGGCTTGATCACCGCCACCCACGCCTCGGGCGCGCCCTTGCCCTTGCCCATGCGCGTTTCCTGCGGCTTCTTGGTGATCGGCTTATCGGGAAACACGCGAATCCAGACCTTGCCGCCGCGCTTGATGCCGCGCGTCAGCGCGACGCGCGCCGCCTCGATCTGCCGGTCCGTCAGCCAGCACGGCTCGAGCGACATCAGCCCGAAGTCGCCGAACGACACGGTCGACCCACGCCAGGCCATCCCGCGCATCCGTCCGCGCTGCTGCTTCCGGTACTTGACCTTCTTCGGCATCATCATGATGTCGTTCTCTCAATCCATGTTCCGCTTCGAACCAGCGGAGGGGGTCAGACCCGGCTTACGCCACCATGGGTCAGACCCCAACTCTTCTCAACGGCTATTGCCTCATGCGATCACGATCGCCGCGATCGCCACGATCCGGGCGATCGCCGCTCGCGCGACGCGGCTGCCGGTACTCTTCCTCGCGGCCCACGCGCGGCGACAGACGCTCGCCCTTGTAGAGCCACACCTTGACGCCGATCGCGCCGTAGGTCGTGAACGCTTCGGCAAACCCGTAGTCGATGTCCGCGCGCAGCGTCTGCAGCGGCAGCTGGCCGTGCAGGTACCACTCGGACCGGGCGATTTCCGCGCCGTTCAACCGGCCGGAGACGCGCACCTTGATCCCGCGCGCGCCGAAGCGCAGCGCCGACTCGACGGCCTTGCGCATCGCGCGGCGGAACGCCACGCGCTTCTCGAGCTGCATCGCCACCGACTCGGCGATGAGCTGCGAATCGAGCTCCGGCTTCTGGATCTCGAGGATGTTGATGAAGACATCGCGGCCGGTGACCTTCTGCAGCTCCTGCCGCAGCTTGTCCACCTCCGTGCCCTTGCGGCCGATGATGATGCCGGGCCGCGAGGTGTGGATGTCGATCTTCAGCCGGCTCGCGGCGCGCTCGATGTCGATGCGCGCGACGCCGGCGTGCGCGAAGCGCTCCTTGAGCTCATCGCGCAGCTTCAGGTCCTCGTGCAGGAGCTTGGCGTAGTCCTTGTCCGCAAACCAGCGCGACCGCCAGGTCTTGTTGAACCCCAGCCGGAAACCATACGGGTGAACTTTTTGACCCATCGTCAGTCCTTCAGTGAACTAGTCCGCTGCCTGGTCCGTGCCAGTCGTGTCCGTCGTCTCGGGCGCCGCTTTGGCGGCCTTCGTCGTCTTCGCGGCCTTGGCCTTGGGCGCGGCGCCGCGCTTCGGCGTCCCGACCGCGGCGACTTTCGTTGGCCGCTCGGCGACGCCCACCGTGAGGTGCGCGGTGCGCTTCACAACGCGAAACGCGCGGCCCATCGGGGCCGGGCGAATGCGCTTCATGCTCGGGCCCTGATTGGCCCACGCCTCGGCGACGAACAGCCGATCGACGTCGCCGCTGAAGCCCTCCTGCTGCTGGGCGTTGGCAATCGCCGAGCGCAGCACTTTTTCGATGTCGCGGGCCACCATCTTCGGTGAGAACTTGAGCGCCGCGAGCGCCTTCGTGACGTCGCGGCCTCGAATCTGATCGAGGACGAGCCCGGCCTTCTGTGCCGAGGTGCGAATGTAGCGCGACGTGGCGCGACCTTCGATCATCACGCACCACCCTTCGCGGGCGCGCCGCCGCCGGCCGCGCCG
>DATEGZ010000055.1:0-3025 GCA_035279905.1 Vicinamibacterales bacterium | reverse complement strand
CGCGCCGGCCGCCGGGTAGATACTGTAAGTCGCTCACAGAACTGTCATCGCGGCCAGCCACGACGGGCCGTATTGGCGCACGGATCGCACCGGAGCCGCCAAAAATGGCCCTCCGCCGCTCGCGCGCGACGATCAATCTTGGTACCGCCCTTGCCTCTAATCGGGCGTGTCGGAAGAGGCCGGTAAGACAACTGAGTCGCACGAGACCGAGGCCAGCGGTCGCGAGCGACGAATCCATCCGCGGCTGCCTGCCGACCAACTGCCTTTCACCGCGGCGTTCGCGCCCGGTCCCGACGTCCGTCTGATCGACCTTTCGCGCGGCGGCGCGCGGTTCGAGTGCGAGCGCCGCCTGCTGCCGGGATCGACCGTCGCGCTGCGGCTGGTCACGCCCGACGGCGCCGTCGTCGTGCGCGGACGCGTCGTCCGATCCCGAATCGCCAAGATCGATCAAACCGGTCTGGTCTACGAAGTCGCCGCGGCGTTCAACGAGACGCTGACCGCGCTCGCCGATGAGCCGGCGCCACAAGCGGCGGCCGCCGAGCCTGCGCCGGCATCCGCCTCCGAGCCGGCCGCGACCGACAACGCCGGCGCCGGTGGTGATCCCGAGCACTGGTCCGCCGAGATCACTACGTTCACGGCGACGGTCACCCAGTCGAGCGGCGAGCTGCGCGAAATCTTCAATGGCAATGACTGGTGACGCTCACGGGGTCCTTGTGGCCCGGGAGCGGGAGCGGCGATGAAAGTTCTGTACATCAACGGCGCGCCGGACTCCGGCGGAGTCACGGCGCAGCAGCTCGCGAAGATCGCGCCGGCGCTGCAGATCTCGCACGTCGCCACCCTCGACGAAGCCGTCGCCGAAATTCGCAAGGGCGGATGGCACGGCCTGCTCACAGCGCCGACGTCGGCCGAACACGACACACTCACGCTCATCACCAAACTGCGGCAGGATCGCGTGCCGATCGCGATTGTCCCGATCGTCACGGAGTGGCGGCAGGAGTTTTTCTCGGCCGCCGTCGCCGCCGGTGCGGACGACGTGCTGCTCGTGCGCGGCGACACGGCCGTCCACGCGGCCGAGACATTGAGCCGCATCAAGCAGAGCCCGCACCTGCGGCCCGCCGAAGAGCGGCGCCTGCGCGTCGTCTACGTCGGCCGGGATCCGCTGGTCGGCAGCCTGCTCGACCAGGTGCCGTTCGTGAAGGCCGAGCGCACGACTTCCATCGCCGACGGCGCCATCGCCGGCCGGACGCCTGGGCCGGGACCCGATCCGCTGCACGCGGATGCCGTCGTCATCGACGACGCGCCCGGCGAGTCGCCGTCGCTCGAGGTGCTGAAGTACGTCCGCGGGCATGCGCCGGACCTGCCGATCGTCGTGCTGACGGCGCCCAACGCGGGCGAGACCGCCGCCGGCGTGCTGGACCTGGGCGTCGATGACTGCATTCCGAAGAGCGGCATCTATCGCCGTCGCCTGATTGCCTCGCTCAATCGCATCCATCAGCGGCACGACCTCGTCGTGCAGCACACGATGATCAAGGCGCGCGAGACGCGTCTCCGGCAGATCGTCGAGAACATGCCCGAAGGGCTGGCGATCGTGAGCGCGGACGGCACGATCCTCGCCATCAACGGGGCCGGTCTGCCGCTGCTCGGCGGCTCGCGTCCGGCCGACGTCGTCGGACGGGATTTCTGCGGATTTGCAGCGCCCGAGCGCCGCGACGACCTGCGCGCGCTCGTCGCCAGGGTGGGATCAGGCGATCGAGGCAGCCTGACGATCGAGGTGCAGGCGCTCGACGGCGTTCCTCGCACGCTCGAGATCGACGGCGTGATGCTGGAGCGGGACGCACGCGGCGCGCGCGGCATGATCGCCGTGCTTCGTCCGCCGAGGCCGGCCGACGCCGGCGAGGCACAGATCGCGCGCGTCAACCTCGCGGCCGTCACCGAAGAGGCCAGGGCGCGCATCAGCGCAATCGCGGCGGAGCTCGACAAGGCGAAGGCCTCGCATCTCGCCGACCGATCGGCGTGGGACGCCGCCAGGGCGCAGCTCGAGGAGCGCCTGCAGGAGCTCATCACCGACGCCGACGTGCGCCACGGGCTCGACATGCGCCTGGCGACCGCGGAAACGGAGCTGCGCGAGGTGAGTGCCGCGCGCAAGCAATTCGAGGCGGAAGTCGAGACCGCTCGTGCGGCGGTCCGCGACATCACCGCGTCGCGCGACGAGCTGGCCGGCCAGCTGGACGCCGCGCGCAGCGAGCTGCGTCACGCGGTCGAAAGTCACCTGTCCGAACGGACGGGATGGGACACGCGGCGCCGCACGCTCGAGACCCAGATCGAGGAAACACGCGGGCACGGAGACGCGCGCTCGGATCTCGAGCGCCAGCTCTCCGCGGCGCGGAGCGAACGGGCGGCCGTGCAGGCGGACCTCGACGCCGCGCGGGCGGAGCTCGACGGCGCGCGAGATCAGGTTACGGCCGCGCTGCACCAGTTCGACACGATTCGTCACGAGCGCCAGCGCGAACGCGCGGACCTCGAGCGCACGATCGCGGAGCTCACGTCCGAACGTGACGCGACGCGCCGCGAGCAGGACGCGGTCCGGGCGGAGCTCGGGACCGTCCGCGTCGAGCGTGACGCGAATCACACCGAACGCGACGGCCTGCGCAGCGAGCGAGACGGCCTCCGCAGCGAACGAGACGCGCTTCGCATCGCTCGGGACGAGTTGCTGCGAGAGCGTGACCAGCTCCGCACCGAACGTGACGCGGTCCGCAACGATCGCGACGCGGTCCAGGCCGGCCGGAACGCCGCGCACGCCGAACGCGATGGACTGCGCGCCGAGCGCGACGGCCTGCGCGACGAGCTCGACTCGGCGCAGCGCGCCCTGCACCGTGCAACGGATGAACATCGCTCGGAGCGCGAGCGCTGGGAAGCCTCACGCACGCAGCTCGAATCACGCGTTGCCGACGCGCAGGCCTCCGCGGTCGCCCGCCTCGAAGTCGAGGCGCGGCTCGAAGCGGCCCGGACGGACATGCGCCAGGCC
>DATEGZ010000054.1:0-61565 GCA_035279905.1 Vicinamibacterales bacterium | reverse complement strand
TCCCGCTCCGCCGCCACCCGCACGGCCCGCCGGCGCCGTCGCTACGGTGAGCAACGGCCGGAACTTCGGCGAGTTCGGCGCGGGCAGGAACTTGTCCAGCCACGGCACGAACGTCGCGCGGTCGACAATGCGGCTCATCAGCGCGGCTTCGGTCAGACACGGCGACACGAGATCGCCCGGCGCCGGCTCCGACTCCGTCGTGCAGTCGACGTCTTTCGCATACGCCTTCTTCGCGTAGTCGCTGATCGCGGATCGGAGCGCGTAGTCGTGCAGCGTCTCGCTCGCGTCGAACGCGAGCGTGAGCACGAGCGCGGTGTTCGTCTGGCCGCCCGTCCGGACCGGACGATCGAGATCCTTCAGGTACGCGATCGTCTGCTCGGAGAAATACTTCGACAGCGGCGCGACGTTCGCGGCCCACTGCGCGGCCTGCGCATCGTCCCACGTCTGCAGCTCGGCCCCGAGGGTCAGGAGCCACGCGTAACCGTACGGCCGTTCGAACGTGCCCGCATCCTTGAAGAACGCGACTTCCCCGTCGAGATTGGTCTTGGCGAGGTGATCGCTCAGCTTCTCGCGAATGAGCCGGCCGACCGAGATCTCGGGCATCCGCTTGAGCACGACCGCGAGCGTCCACGTCGCGTTCACGGCGGAGTGCCAATCCCCGCAGCCGTAGAACGCGCGCACCTTGTCGTAGTTGTCGACGGGCCGGAACGTCGCCTCCCAGAAGTAAGGACGGTTGCCCGGCCGCGGCTGCAGCTCGTCGAGGCATGCGAACGGTTGAGCGACCAGCCATTGCGCGCGCGGTTCGTCGAGGCTCGGCGCCTTGGTCGCGGGCAGCGACGCGAGCAACGCGTCCATCGTCATCGGCGCCGGCTGCGGCTCGGCCTGTGGAGGCTTCTGTGCCGCCGGCGCGACGGACGCCGCGAACACGACGCCCGACACCACCGCAAGGAGCCAGCGAGACGACCTCGACCGCATCGCGGGCAATTCTACCGCCACAGCGCATAATGTTCGGACTTCTCCGACAGGGCGTTCCTCATGACTCTCATTGAGTTCGTGCTCGCCGGATACGCCGCGATCGGCCCGCTCTGGCTCGCCAGCTGGCGGCGCGCGCGGCCCCAGGTCTGGCGCGTTTTCGGGATCGCCAGCGTCGTCGTCGTGCTCGCCGCGGTCGTCCTGGCCCGGCACCGGACCGAGATCGTTCCGATGGCGCTGGTCGCCCTGGTCGTCGCCGTGCTCGCGTTCCGGCGCGCGCGATTCGCCGCCGTCGCCCCACCGCCGCGCTCCTTCGCCAAGGCGCTCCTCGTGCGCGTCACCGCCGGCCTGGTGACGCTCATCGTCCTGCTCAACGCCGCGTTCATCGAAATCGTCGATCCGCTGGCGAACGCGCCGCTCCATGACTTGTTCAGCGGGCCCGAGACGCCGGACTTCTCGAAACTCGAGTGGCCCGCCGCGTTCGAGAAGCTGCACGCGCACCTCACACGCGCGTACGCGATGGGCGAATTGAAGCGCGTCGATTGGAAAATGCTCCACGACGCCGCCGCGTCGCGAATCGAGACCGCCGCGCGCACGAACGATCGCGCGGCCTACTACCTCGCGCTCCGCGAGTACCTGTGGGCGCTGCACGACGGTCACGTCGATCTCTCCGGAGACGACGGCGGCGCCCGCGAGGCGGCGATCGAGGGCGGCTTCGGCTTCGCGCTGATTCGGCTCGACGACGGTCAGACGATCGCGCACGTCCTTCTGCCCGGCGGCCCCGCGGCGGCACAGGGCATGCAGTGGGGCGCGACGATTCTCCAATGGAACGGCGCGGGCATCGACGATGCGCTCGCGCAGACGCCGACGATCTGGGCGTCCAGTCCGCCCGCCACCGTCGAGGGCGTGCGGCTCGCGCAGCTCAAGCTCCTGGCGCGCGCGAGCGTCGGGACCAGGGCCACGATCGTGTTCAGAAATCCCGGCGACGCCGCGACTCGCACCATCGAGCTCGTAGCGGCCGAGGACAACTACGAACCGCTGCAACTCGCCGGCCAGTCCCTGGACTTCAGCCTGCGCCGCACGAACATCGACTGGCGCATCCTCGACGGCAATTTCGGGTACATCAAGATCCGCGGTGAGCTGCCGACGCTGCCGCAGCTCTTGCCCGACTCGACGGTGCGCCGGGCGATGAACGCGTTCGCCGCCGCCGGCGTCAAGGGCATCGTCGTTGACGTGCGCGGCAACATCGGCGGCGCCGACAAGCTCGTGCCGCTGATGATGGGGTACTTCGTTGATCGCCCGGTCTTCTACGAGCAGGCGACGCTCTACGACGACGTCACCGGGCGATTCGAGCGCGAGCCCACCGGCACGCTCTGGACCACGCCGCGCGATCCGCGCTTCCGAGGTCCGCTCGCGGTGCTCGTCGACGACCGCTGCGTGAGCTCAGGCGAGGGCTTCCCGCTCGTCGCGCGCCAGCGTGCCGGCAGTCACGTCGTCGGCTTCTACGGCACGTACGGATCCTTCGGCATGTCGGGTGCGGAAGTGCTCATGCCGGGCGGACTGACAGTGGACTATCCCAACGGTCAATCGCTCGATGCGAACGGTCACGTCCAAATCGACAGCAACTGGGAACTGGCCGGCGGCATCGCGCCGGACGTACGCGTGCCGTTGACGCTGGAGACCGTCCGCGCGCAGTTCAAGGACGGCCGCGACGTCGTGCTCGAGACCGCGGTGAAACTGTTGAAGTAATCAAGAACGAGAACTTGAGGTTCCTGGGGGGTTCCTTGGGGTTCCTTGGGGTTCCTTGGGGTTCCTTGGGGTTCCCCGAGGTTCCTCGAGGTTCCTCGCGGTTCCCGAAGGATCAGCCGCACCGGGACTGGGTGCCGAACCCCCAGAAACCCCCGGGAACCCTTGGGAATCTCCAGGAACCCCAGTTCTATTTCTCCGTGGGCTCGACGACGACCGCCGTGCCGTACGCCAGCACCTCGGTGATCCCGTCACTCACCTCGTTCGCGTCGTAGCGCACGCCGATGAGCGCGTTGGCGCCGCGCTCTCCCGCGTGCTGCAGCAGCAGCTCGTACGCGTCCTCGCGCGCCTTCTCGCACAGCTCCGTGTAGAGCGTGATGTTGCCGCCGACGAGCGCCTGCAGGCCCGCGCCGATGTTGCCGAGGATGCTGCGCGAGCGCACGACGATGCCTCGCGCGAGTCCAAGGTTGCGGTTGACGCGGTAACCTGACAAGTCGTTCGTGGTCGTGACCATCTCTGGAGCGACGCGGGGCATGGACACCTCACACGGAAGGACGACAGGGGGTTCCCTGGGGTTCCACGAGGTTCAAAGAGAGGAGTAACCTGAAAGTGTGAATGCCCGCTTCGCCGCGGCGGACGTCGTCGTCTCCGGACGCGTAGGGAGAGTGCGCGCGGCCGCTCCTCGCGCACCGCGTCGCAATCTTCCCGGACCCATCACCGAGCACGACCCGCAATGGCAGGAGGCGGTCGTCGAGGTAACCGCGGTACGCAAAGGTCGTCGCGTACCGCGGTCCGTTCGCGTGCGATTTCCCGCGAGCACCGACGTCGCGTGGGCCCGCGCGCCCAAGTTGCACGCGGGCCAGCAGGGCACGTTCCTGCTCAAACGCGAGGGTGCCGGTTACACCGTGATCGACGTCGACCCTACCCCTTGACCCGGAAGAAATACGGATCGATCGACGGTGCGACGACCGTGGTCCCGTCGAGCTTCAGCAGCTGGTGCGTGCCGAAGTTCGCGTTGCGCTGGTAGAACACGCCGTTCGGGAAGTGCGAGAAATCCGGCGTGTTGTTGGCGGCAAAGATTCCGCAGAAATCCTTGCCGTCCGCGACGAGGTGGTCGTAGTCGCCGAGGTACGGATCGAACGTCTTGGCCGGGCTCGTCGACGGCGTGTTCGACAGGACGAGATCGCTCCAGTTCACCGCGTCCTTCGATCGCCGCAGATGCGTCTCCCACCGCTGTGACGCGCCCGTGCCCTTGATCTGCTGGTACAGGAAGCCGATCTGGCGCGAGTCGGTCACGGCGATGGCGGCGTTGGTGGCGTTCGGGATCGTCAGCGCGTCCGCCGACCACGTGGCGCCGCGATCCGTCGACACCCGCAGGTGCAGCGTGAGCACGCTGCCCGGCTGGCGGTCGCCCCACACGAGGTAGACCGTCGAGCTGTCCTTCGGATCGACGGCGACGGAGATCGATCCGCCGAGCCGCTGCTGGCCCGTGGCCGCCGTGCCGTGAATCATGAACGGAAAGCTCACGCCGGTGACGACGCGGCGGCCGACGACGAGATCGCCCGGATCGACGAGCGCGCTGAACGGCGGCGAGCCCCCGCCCGCGTTGTCGTCGCGCACGACGACGACGTCCGCCGCCGTGATCACGAGCGTGTTCGCCGGAAAGCTGCCCGACGACGATCGCCAGCGATAGAACGCCGCGTACACCGTACCGTCCTTGTGCGAGGCCGGGCGCGTTTGCGGGCCGTCCTGACCGAGCGTCGATCGCTTCTCGACGCGGATCGACGAGAACGCGGGCGCCGGCACCCCGGCGTTCAGCGACTCGTCGAGCGTCTCGGTCTTGCCCCCGGGCGCGTTGAAGTCGTTGTCGCCGATGTAGACGAGCTCCTTCGCTCCCTTCTTCGTCGCGAGCGTGAACGGCTGGTCCGCGTTGGCGCGATCGGACAGCACGGTCATCGGTGTTGGCGTGAACGGATTGAGCGTGCGCAGGAACTGCAGGTGGATGTTGCCGGCGTTCAAAATCCCGGCGTACAACCGGCTGCTCTTGCCGCTGAATCCCGTCGTGATGTCCGCCGTCCCGATACTGCCCGCGACGCTCGGCACGATCGAGTTCAGCTTCCACGAGAGCCCCGCGTCCGGCGAGATGTAGATCGGCGCGCGCGGCCCGCCGGCGGGATCCGGCGTGAACGCCGTGCCGACGATCTGCTTGCGGTTGGCGGGATTCACGGTCAGATGCGGCTCGCTGTCCTGAGACGTCTCGCCGCTGAGTGACCGCGGAATCATGTTGATGACGAACACCAGCCCGGAGGTCTGCTTGCCGTTCAGGCCGTTGGCCGCGTGTCCGTTGGGTTTTCCGTTGGATGCGGCGGCGCGTCGCGCCTGCCGCGCGGCGCCGTTCTTTCGACGTGATGTTTTGGCTGCCATGGTCGTGCTCCTGAGAATTGGCCCGTGCCGCTGCCCTACTTCCCGCGCCGCGCTCCGCGCGACGGCTGACCGGCCGCGGCGTCGACGATCGCGCGCACGCCTCCGGGTTGGTCGAATGGCTGGAAGTCCGAGGGATCGAGCGCCGTCCATCCGGTCTTGGCTTCGGCCGGCGCGAGCGCGAGCTTGCCGCGCGGGCCCGCCGCGGGCTCGTCCTTGTGGAGCATGAAGAACCCCTGCTGCCCCGCGTGGAACTTCGGCGCGCGGTACCACAGGACGTCGCTGCTCGCCGGGAAGTGCACCGTCGCGCGCTTGCCGGAGAGCTTGCCCTTGTGCACCGCGTGCACGGCAATCGACGCCTGCCGCCACACCGGCGCGTGCTCGGTGAGTCGATGACCGTTCGCGCCGTTCACGGGCGCGTCGCCGCCGTTGGTGACGCTCACGCTCGTGACTTCGCCCGAGACGACGACTGACGCCTTGTCGAAGCGCGCCTTCGCGTCCTGGCTCGCGAGGTTGGCGACGGGATCGCCCGCGATGCCCGCCATCGCGACGTGCACCGACTCGACGAGCGGATGATGCACCGCGTACACCGCGAGGCTCTCGCCGAACACCCAGCCGTGCGCGAAGAACATCGCCTGGTGTCCGGCCGCAAGCTTGTCGCGACCGCCCAGTTCGACCGTCACTTCGTGCCCGGCCATATCGGCGAGCACTTCGGGCGCGTGGATCACTTCGTCGATGCGGACGATCGCCGTCCGCGCCGACGCCTTCACTTCCGGCTCAGTAGACGCGCGAAGCTTGCGCACAGTGCCCTTGAAGACAAAGCGCGGCTCCTGGCCGCGCGAGGCAGCTTTAGGTGGCATACGAACCTCCTCAGAGGCCCTGACCTGACCGGGCAAGGGCCGACCGCAATGAGCTGAGGAGGGGGAGGCCCGGAATCCTACGCCCAGGACTACGACCGCGTCTAGTAAATACCGTTAGGCTTCGGCGCGGAGGGCCTTGAGCTTCGCGTCCAGGCGGGACGCCTCCTGCTCAGCCCGGGCGCGCTCCTGCTCGCGCTCGCGGACCTCGTTGGCGGCGTCCTCGATTTGCTTGACGGCAAACTGCAACTGGTCCTGGAGCCGATCGCGCTCCTGGCGGACGCGCGCGAGCGTTCGCTGGGCCTGCGCCGCCGCGGCCTCCGCCCTGCGTCCGTCCTGCTTCGCGGCCCGCAAGGCGCGAATCGTGTCGGCCAGGTCGCGCCGGCGGGTCGATCCCTGCTTTTTCTTGTCGGCCGCGTCGCGAGGCGGGGCCGGCGGCGGAGGCGGCACGAGCGCGCGGAGGGCGCTCGTCGGCACGAGCCCGGCGAGCGCTTCGAAGCCGACGAGCTGCAGCGGCTCCGTCAATCGTCCGAGCGGAGCCGAGGTCGGCAGCGCCTGCAGCGTATCGGTGACCGCATTCATCGTCGCGGGCGACGGATCGTGATCGGCGCCCGCAAGAATGGCGCGAACTTCGGCGACGGCCGCGCGCAGCGCGGTCGCGTGCGACTGCTCGGCCGGCGACACGTCGCCGCCTTTGCCTTTGAGCAGCTTCGCGTGCGCGGACCGCCGCGCGTTCGCGGCGTCGATCAGCTTGTTGACGATAGCCCGGCGGCGCCAGTAGAGCTGGTTCACCGCCCAGGCCGCGATGTTGGGTTTCTCGAGCGTACGGATCGACGCGCCAGCCGGGCCGAGCTGTTTGGCAAGCGCATTTCGCGCGGCCGTGAACTCAGCCAGCGGCAGCTGGTAGAGACGATCGATCTCGTCGTCGGGGGATGAGGATTTGGCAGCCGTGCAGCGATTCTATCGCTGTCGGTTGCGGCGGCGCGCGCCGAGGCCCGCGAGGCCGATCGTCACGAGCGCGATCGTCCCGGGCTCAGGGACCGGCGTCATTACGTCATCGACGGTCGTCGGCGGATCCTGCGGGCCACCAGGGTCGCCTGGACCACCGGGCCCGCCCGAATCACCGGGGCCGCCTGGACCGCCGGGTCCACCCGGCCCGCCGGGATCGCCCGGCTGATCCGAAGTGATCGTCGGCGGCGACGGGATGTTCCCGATACGCGCGATCACGCCGTAGGCGTCCTGGTAGTCGCAGTCGCAGTACGCGAGCGAGATGTCCTCGAGACCCCACGCCCAGCGGTCGGGGCCGATCGACGTGAACGCCCACTGTCCGCCGGTGGAATCTGCACGCGTCAGATCGGGCGTCGTCGCCCACATCGTCCAGGCGTCGGTCATGGTGACCGTCTGCTGCGTGCCCGGCGCGATGTAGCCGGGATCGAAGAGCACTTGATCGCCCGTGCCGATCGTCGTGTAGTTGCGCCAACCCGAGAGGGCGCCGAGCCAGGTCAGTTCGTACACGCCTGACGTGAACGGGCCGAGCCCGAAGGAAAAGCTGGATTGCCCGACGATATCCGCCAACGTCCCGGGCGGCGTGCCGTCCCAGGAGGTGCCCATGATCGGGCCCGCAGCGGCGGTCCGCGGAAAGATCGTGATTGTGGCCAGGGCGAGCGCAACGAGCCAGCGTCCGCACCGTCCCCCGCGGGACGGCAAACTTCCCCATTCCATCGTGCCTTCGTCTCCCTCTTCGAGCCCGGAGCACTCCGACAGAGCTAGTTTTACGAAGCGGTTTTGGAACCCTGGGGGGTGCTGGGAAGCCTTCCCTTGCGGTCTTCTTCGTCGAAACAGCCGTGCGCGCGAGCGTGCTGGTACCGCGCCGTTACAAAGTATACACAGAAGCAGCCGCACTGCCTATTGGCCCCAATCACGGGCCCGTTTAGAATCAGGGCCCACAAAAAAGGAGCCTGCGATGGCCAGAATCCGTCTCGCCGCGGTCGGAATTGTCGTTTTCTGTCTCGGCATCAGTGCTTCGGTGACCCGGATGTCGGCCCAGGCCGGCACTCCGCTCGACGCGTACAAGGCCTACCTCGACGCCGCCGCCAAGGCGACGACGCCCGAGGCGCTCTTCCCCTTCATCTCGAAGGAGTACCAGAGCATGCTCAAGAACGCGCCGAAGGGTGAAGTCGAGAAGATGCTCAAGATGAGCATCGCCAAAGACAAGCTCACCGACATCAAGGTCGTCAGTCAGAAAGTGGACGCGTCGAAAGCGGTGCTCGAGCTCACGGCGAAAACGGGCGATGGCCGCGCCACGTCGGGCAAGGTGACGATGGTCAAGGAAGGCGGCGCGTGGAAGACTGACGAGGACGCGTGGGCGACGCCGGTGAAGTAATTCGGGTGCGACGGGTACGTCAGGTACGAGGAGCCCGTCCCGTGCCTGTCGTATCTGTTCGGGCTCGCGAGAAGCCGACCTTCGCGAGCATCGACGCGAGGAGACCGAACATACGCCGAGGGGCGCGCCACCGAGATTGGCCGGTCAGCCTGTACTCGGGCCTCGGACGGAATTCGCCCGGAATGCGAGGAAAGAAGCTTTTCTCCAGCTCCGCGAGCATCGGATGATCCGGGAAATGCGTGCGCAAGATCACCACCCAGTGGTCGAAATCCGCACGAGTCATCGGGTACAGGTCGTGTGGCTGGAGTAAGAACTCCGCAGGCGACTGCTGCTTCACGACCCACCCAGGGCCGCTTCTGCCGCAGCCAGGACAGGCGTAGGTCCGCTCCGGATAAGCGAGCTCGATGCCGCCTGCCATATCAGCACCTCGATAGTCACAGTCGAGGATCCAGGTTGCCCTGTGGCAGTCGGGGCATTCGATCTCCGAAAGGCGCGGCGGAGTCATCTGCGGTGTCCTCCTCACTCTATCTCGACGCGCCCGTGCGCGAGCGGCAGCGAGTGCGCGGCCTCCGCTGAACGCTGTGCTCGCAATCGGAACAGAAGCGCACGAGCGGCAGCGAGTGCGCCACGCGAACGTAGTGCGACTTGCCTAAGTGCTTCACCACTGGAGGCGAGTCGCACGAGTGAGCGTCCGCCTTCGCCAAACGTGGCCTGCTTGGCTTCGGCGCACAAGTTGTCGGGGGTCCGGGGGCAACGCCCCCGGATCAAAAATGGAGGCGCCGCCCGGAATTGAACCGGGGATGGAGGTTTTGCAGGACGCTCGCGCGATCGGCGAAAACCCGCGTCAGATCGCAAACCGCGACTCAGACGCGCTGAAGTCACCGTTTGCTCCGTTTGCTGGAGTTGCCAGATTTCCCGGTTTGCGCGGTGCCCGTGACAAGTTGGTGACACGAGATTTTCAGCAAATCGAGCAACTGCAGATGCGAGCAAATCGATTTGACACGATCACGTTTCGGCGCGATCATCGATCAACGTCTGATAGGCCGTTCGTGCTCCACGGGGAGCCAGAACCGCACGCGGGACCACATCCTCAACTGACGCCGTTGTTGATGCCCGCAGCGAACGGAAGTTAGAGCCACCCCACCCAAGGTATACCGGTCACTTGGCGGGCGCTCACGGGAGAGATATCCGTGAAGCGCAAGCCACGCCCCAACGGGAAATACATTTCGCTCAAGGACGCCGAAGCGATCTTCGGCCTGTCCTACGACCGCCTGCGGCGCCTCGTGCTCGAGGGTAAGGTCCCTCGCTTGTCGAGCGCGGCCGTCGGCCAGTCGTTCATGGTGCTACGCGCGGACCTCGAAGCGTTTCTGAAACAGGAGACGCGATGATCACCGACTGGATCGTCGCTGTCATCCCGAGCGCCACGAACTTCGGCCAGGCGCAGCGCCTCATCGCGTGGCTCGCTGCCCTCGGGCGGCCTGCGGGCAAGTCACGCCAAGCCCGCTTCACCTACGTGTTGTTCCAGCATCCGGCCGATCAGCCCGTGCCCGCGTTGCCGACGGTCAGCGTCGTGCAGCGGTTCGCGGACCTCGAGCGGGCCGTCGACTTTATCGAGCAACACCACGAGTTGGAGGAATAGCGACTAACGCGGCCTAGACCACCGCGGACCGGCAGCGTTCTCCCGGCGCTGTCGGTCGTCGCCCTTGGTCACCGGGAGAGGGAGAACCGTCCGTGATTCCGAAAGAGATGCTCGACGCACCGCGCTGGATCAACTGGAAGACTCGCCAGCGAGCTAACGGGAAATCCGTCAAAGTGCCCGTCAATCCGAAGACCAAACGCATCTTCGCGAAGGGCTCCAACTACCTCTACGATCCGTCGTGCTGGGCGACCTACGACGAGGCCAAGGCCACCGGACTCGATGTCGGGTTCGTGCTCGGCGACACGTGGGCCGGCATCGACCTCGATGACGTGGTCGACCCGAACACGAGCGCTATCGCGGGATGGGCGCAGCGCGTCGTCCGGTGCTTCGACGACGCCTACCTGGAGATCAGCCCCAGCGGCACCGGCCTGAAGCTGTTCTGCCACGGCGTCATCGACAAGTTCGACAAGATGGTCAAGAAGACCGCCGGGGTGGAAGTCTACGACCGAGGTCGCTTCTTCACCGTCACCGAGCGCGGCATCGGCCTGATGCCGAACACACTGCCTGACTGTTCGCCCAAGCTGACCGTGCTGTATCACCAGCTGAAGGGCGGCAACGTGTTCGAGCTCTTCGAACTGCGGAGCCTCGTCGATCGGGCCGTCGACCACGCCGACGCCAACGGCTACGTGAACGTCACCTGCCCGTGGGCGAGCGACCACACGACTGGAAGCGTCAGCTCCGCGACCGTGCTGCACGTGACCGATGGCGATGCCGACGGCTTCAAGTGCCTGCACGCGCACTGCGTCGAGAGGACCATCGGCGACGTCCGACAGTGGCTCAACGTCAAGCGGTGGGGCGATGACGTGCTGCCGGACGGCGACGAGGCGAACAGCCAGAAGAACTTGCGCGGCGCGCTGACCAAGCTCGGCGTCACGCTGGCTTACGACGAGTTCGCGGACGTCATCAGCGTCGAGTGGCCCGACAGATACGAGGGCCCGCTCAACGACGCGGTCGCCGACGATCTCTGGTTCGCGCTCGACGAGACCTTCAAGCTGCAACCCGATGTCTCGTTCTATCTCCGATTCCTCGGCATGCTGGCGCGGGAACGGACGCATCATCCCGTGCGGACGTACTTGCGTGGACTCAAGTGGGACGGGACACCGCGCATTGATCGCTGGCTCACGACGCATCTCGGCGTGGACGACACACCGCTGACTCGCGGTTACGGGTCAACCTGGCTGCGAGCCGCGGTCAATCGCGCGTTCGAGCCCGGCTGCAAGTTCGACGAGATGCTGACGCTCATCGACCCGCGGCAGGGCTCCTACAAATCAACGGCGCTCAGCACCCTCGTCCCCAGACCCGAGTGGTTTACGGACAGCCTGCCCATCGGCGTCGATGCCAAGCAGACCATCGAGCGAACGGTCGGCATCTGGATCGCTGAGATTAGCGACTTGCAGGGCCAGCACCGCCGCGCACAAGAGGAGGTCAAGGCGTTCATGTCACGTCAGGCGGACGGTCCCGTGCGGTTGGCCTACGCGCGGATTCCGGTGCGTCGACCGAGGTGCTTCGTCTTGGCGGGGTCAACCAACGTTCAGCAGTTCTTGAAAGACCAGACGGGCAACCGGCGCTTCTGGGGCGTGAAGATCGGGCGCATCGATGTCGAGGGGCTGCGCCGCGATCGCGACCAGCTGTGGGCCGAGGCCACGCACCGCAAGGACGAATCGATCCGGTTGGACCCATCGCTGTGGGACGCGGCCGCGAAGCAGCAAGACGAGCACCTGATGGAGGACCCGTACTACATCGAGCTTCATCGGCTGCTCCAACATCACACCGACACGCCGATGGACCGGATTCGGCTGGAGCACCCGTTCGGTCTGCTCGGCATTCCCATGGACCGACGCACGCCGGTGCTCATGGAGCGACTCGCGCTGATCATGCAGAAGCTCGGCTACGAGAAAAAGCCCGCTCGCGGCGTGAACGGCGACCGGGAGGTTGCCCGTCGGTGGGTTCTGAAGAGGGTCGCGGGGCCGCTGGTCGCGTAACGCCGTGTTTCACCGCGTGGTTACGACCTCGGATTGGGCGCTGACTCAGATTTGCACGGGAATCTCGATGTAACGCTGTAACGGTAACACCTGACTTCCAACGTTTGCGTCACCATGCGTTCCCAATCTGTTTGTTTTATCTACAGTCAATCATTACTAATACACGTTACATGCGTTACAGGGCGATTTAGACGCGCTGGAAGCGCGTTACCCTCGGTCGTTACGTAAAGTTACGCACGTTACAGCTGCTGACGTCCGCAGTTCGCCTGCCGCACGCCGCCCAACATGCGCGTCATACGCGCACTACCGCACCCACATCGCTGAGACGAACGCTCAGCGACCCACCACATCGCTGGAGTAGCAACGTTCGACCCTTGGGGAACCCAACCCGCGCTCAAAGGCAAGGACTCACTGAGACAGCGGTCAGCGGCGAATTGCGCGGAGATCTCGGACTTCGACCCTAAGTCAGCGCGCGAGTCGAGGTGACAAGCGCGTGACAGCACCCGAAAGACGACGTCTGAATCGCACCGACTCGCTTGTCGGACGTTCGACAAACATCTGTCCTCTGCGAACTGACCGCCACACCCGCAGCGCCCGGGTTGCCGGGCTGCCGAGAAAGTCGGCGGTTGCCGCTGCGGTCTGATACAGCGAGGTCTACTAAGAAATCTGAAAGTTGACAGTGTCTCAGTGAGTCAGCGCGTCAGCATTCTCAGCGCTTCCGAGAAGAAAATCTTCCAAGTTCTCGGCAAACAGGGCGCACGGCGTCGAGAACTTGTCACGATGGATCTATCACCATGCCCCGACGTCCGAAGACCCAACGCTGCGCATGGATTCTCACCGACGGTTCCCGGTGCGGCAGCTTCGTCAACGTCGCCGAACCCTCGGGCCTGTGCGTCACGCACCGCGGCGCGAACAACAACCAGGCCTACCGCTTCAAGAAAAAGGACCGCAAGGTCATCACCGACCCGATCGAGATCGTCCGAGAGTTGGCGGCGTCCCGCGATGACGGCATCCGGCTGCGCGCGGCGGACCTGCTGCTCGCCTACGCGAAAGATGAAGCCGCGCGGAAGGCCACCCTCGGTGAGGACGATTACCGCGACTGGCTGCCGCTCCTCTCTCAAGCCGAAGTCCACCTTCTGAAGTTCAGCGTGGCGATCACCCGACGCATCAAGACCCTCGGTCGTCAGCGCCTCCGCGATGAGGCACCGCCGACCGGGTGGTCACATCGATTCTTTGGGGCGGTGGAACGGCTGGCCGAGTCGTGGACCATGCCGGCGTTTGATGAGAGCGATCTCACGCTTGAAGAACTTCAAGCGGAGGTCGCGCAGCGCGAGAACGACGCGCGGGTGGCCGAGCGTTTAGCGGACCGCGAGGCCCGTAGTACAGCACCACCGCCGCAGAAGTCGAGCGCGCCCGTGAGCGACGGGCAAGAAGACGACGCGGACGAGCCCGTCACGCTCGCGTCCCTGAACGAAGACTACAAGCGCAACCCGCCCGAGGACGACCCGTCATGGTGAGACCCTCGAAGAGGTGGCCGGCCAAGAAGCTGCTGGAAGCTGGATTCAGGGACGATCCCGACCTCGGCTGGTGTCACCCGGACGGCGATGCCGTTGGAAACGGCATCCTCCGAGGCGAGATTCCGTTCGCGCAGGCGAGAGCTGACGCCCTCGCGCGGCAGCACTGCGCGTCGAGCTTCGACCGAGGCAGTCAAGAGCCAAGTCGGTATTCCGAAATGTGCGGGCCAGTGGGTTATCGGGAGGAATGAATGTTCACCCTTTACCGAGGAATCCACCCGTGTCCCAATTCGACAAATCACGCCAAGACCGCGTAGCGGACTTCCTCCGCGGCCGCGCCGATCGATCCATCGGTCGCGCACCCAGCCCGATCACCGAGCGCGTTGACGGCCAGAAAGTCGGCGGCCCGAGCGCGGTCGCGCCGAGCCCGTCGCAGTCGGCGGTCAACGACGCGATGTTTCCCGAGCGCCGGAAGTCCGACGCCGAGCCGCGCGACGCCGCGTCAGCGAGGGAATCCCTCGTGTCATCCGGCGCGCTCGCCCTCGCCGACGCGATGATGTTCGGCAAGGACCGCGAGCGGGTGGCCCGGGGGCTGACCCGCGCGCAGTTCGAGCACGCGTCCAACGTCGTCCGCGAGCACTGGGACACGCTGACTGCTGATGAACAAGACGCGTTTCTCGACAACTACCACGCCATGTCGCCGCTCGTGCCGGGGCAGCGATGATCCTCGCGCCCTCGGACATCGCGACCATCCTCGACAGCGTGGACGAGGCCCGGCCGAACTGGCTCCGCGACACCGTGCGGATGCTCTGCGTCTCGCACGAGGAGCTACGGTTGGACCGGGCCACGCCCGCCTGGTTCCCCCGGCTGAGAACCGGGCAGCGCGCTCGGGCCGACTGGCTCCTCCGCGAGCTTCGGTTGCTCAAGCTCTCCCTGAATGAACGGATTGAGGATGTCGAACCCGCGCTGACCGCCGGCACGCGGTCCAGCGCCGAAACGCTCATCGAAGCGGACGGAGCATACGAATGACGTTTGTCACCGAAGAACGCGAGCGCGTCGCCGCCATTCAGCGGCGCCACCAACGCGACCGGCTCGAAAGCGCCCGAGCCAGCTACCAGGACGCGATCACCCGCGCGCAGGCGAAGGTCAAGCAGTGCGATGCCACGCTGGCCAAGCTGGAGCGCATCCACGAGCTGACGCTCGACATCCCGAAGGACTGCGTGGTCGGGGGCGTGCAGTTCAACTTCGCCGCTCAAGAACTCGTCGTGAAGGCGAAGAAAACGGTCACGACGACGAGGGAGCGCGCGGCGGACGACCTTCAGCGCGCCAAATCCGCAGCGAACACGAACGAGCGCGCCATCGGCTCGTTGAAGGACTAGCGCCATGAAGGACACGCAGAAAGCGATCCGGGCGATCGACCAGGCCCTCGCGCTGCTCGAAGAGTTGGTCGCGAAGCTCAAAGCGGCGCGAGCGCGCGCGGTCAAGGAGCTGAGCTGATGCTCCTCGAAATCCACCACATCAAGGGCCAGGGCATCTACTGCCGACCCACGGACAAGAACGACAAGCGCGACGTCTTCGTCCACGCCCGCGACCTCCGGGGCGGGACCGTCGTGGAGAGCCTGGACCCCGGCGACGTCTTGGACGCCGGCAGCGTCGCGGACAACCCGCGCGGTCCGCGCGCCGTGGACGTCTATTTCCACTCGCGGCCCGAGCACCCGTGGGTCCAGCTCACGGTCATCCACGTCGGGGCGGGCTTTGCGGTCGGCCGCACGGACGACAACGAGGAGATCTTCCTCGGCGCGAAGGCGTTCGATGACTGCACGCGCGGTCGCATCTCGCAGGTCTTCGCGGACCTCTACGTCGGTCAGGTCTTGACCTGCCGCGTGAACCGGTCCGCGCCCGGCCGACGCCCGATCGGCATGAACATCCGACCCGTGGGCACGGAGGCCCAAACCGCGAGCTTTTCGACGAGTCTCTGAGGGTCGACGCCAAGGTGACTTTGCCGGTTGGAACCTCAAGATCGTCGCGGTGACCCTCGGCCTCAGGCATGGGGCCCTCCGAGGCCGCGGCGATCACAACCGGCGCTTCCATTTCTGGAGGGCCCTACTTCCGGGCGTTCTGATTCGGTTGGTCCGCACAGGTCAGCGCGTCGCCCTCCAGAATCGGAACGCGCGCTGCCGAACCGAATCCTGGCACGTTGACGGAGGCCAGCGTCACCCGCTTGTCTTCAGGCGGGACCGTCAAAAGCGAGGGCGAACTCTGGGAGTTTCGCCGGGTTAATCCTGCAAGGTCGATGGCGCGCCCTCGCGGCGCTCATACACGCCCTTCCATGCGCGGTCGACCAAACCCGGCACTTCAGTATTCCGCCAACCCACGGCAAATCAAGTCCGCTTGTCCGAGGGATTTCTGTCCCGAAACCGGCCCGAAAATCGGGCACGCCGATTGCGATGACGACGAGCTAGCGCGTTGTTCAACGCGCTAGGCACGCACATCTGGGTCGCTGAGCGACGTTCTGAGCGCGTCCTCGGCTCAGGACGTCGTTCGTTGCACGTCCCGCGCTCGCGCATGTCCAACGCGACTACATCGATGGGTACTTCGTGTCGCCAACTTGTCACCATTGATATGTCCTGCATTGTGAGACATATGGAGGCATGAAGCTCATGGGTATCTACGTTCGCAACAAGATCTGGTGGGTCAAGTACAAGGCGACGAACGGCAAGTGGCAGTACGAAAGCTCCAAGTCGACGAAGCGCTACGACGCGAAGCGGCTCTACGACCTGCGCGCCGGTGAGGCCGCGAAGGGGGTGCCCGTCACCTCGCAGGTGGGTCGGATGCGCTTCACCGAGGGACGCGACGACCTGATCGCGTACCACAAGGCGAACGGGCGCGAGACGAAGAAGCTCGAAGGCCGCATCAAGAAGCACCTCACGCCGTATTTCGGCCATCTCAAGATGACCGACATCACGACGGCGACCGCGAACGCCTACATCGGGCACCGGCGGAAGTCGGGCTGCAAGCCCGCGACGATCAACCGCGAGCTGATGTGGCTCAAGCACATGTTCACCCTCGCCCTCGACGCCGGGAAGCTCATGGTCAAGCCGAAGATCGCGATGCTGAAGGAGCACAACGTGCGGACGGGCTTCTTCGAGGACCACGAGTACGAGGCCGTGCTGGAACAGCTGCCCAAAGAATTGCAGCCCGTGATCACGCTGGCCTACTGGACCGGGTGGCGCGTCAATTCCGAACTGCTGAGATTGAAGTGGACCCAGGTCGACCGGAAGAACTGCCTGCTGCGGCTCGAACCGGGCACGACGAAGAACCGCGAGGGCCGGACGTTCCCGTACCGCCACGTTGCTGAACTGGTCGCGGTCATCGAAGCGCAGTGGGCGATCCGGCAGCTGCACGCCAACCGCGGGAAGCTCATACCCTGGGTATTCCACCGGAAGGGCGACCGGATCGTGTCGCTCATCAAGGCGTTCAAGGCCGCGTGCGTCAAAGCCGGGTGCCCGGGACGCATTCCCCATGACCTGCGGCGCACGGCCGTCCGGAACCTCGAACGTGCGGGCGTCTCACGTTCGGTTGCGATGAAGCTCACGGGCCACAAGACGGAGAGCGTCTATCGGCGGTACGCCATCGCGTCGGAGGCCGATCTGAATGAGGGTGTGTCAAAGCTGGCCGTGCCAAGGCAAGCAGCGACGGTCGCTACCTCTTAGCCCTGGGTCTGCTCGGTGTTCTGGCCTGAGGGTCCACGAAGTTGCCGGCATTCACCCAGTCGGTTCCGGTCGTGTCCACGTCGCATCCCGCATTCCTGAGCTTCGTGACGAGCTCTTGTCGTCGAGCGTATTCGTTAGACATGTGAACCACGTGGCGACCTGCTACATCACTAAACTCGCGCACCGTCCCGAGCTGCGCAATCACTGTTCTATCCGGATGGGTGGCGAACGCCATCCCTGCTTCGAATAGCACGTTAGGGCGCGCCTGGCCCGTCAGCAGCCGCTCATAGGGTTTATCGCTCGGTTGCAATAGATCGGGACGCAGCTGCGCGAGATCATCTGGCGTCATCAGTATGACAATCGCACGAGCCTTGGCGAATGCGGCGTCCAGGATTTCCCCTACGTACGGCGCCGCCTTCTTGCTGAGGGCAATGGCTGAAGTCCATTCGATGGGCTTGACATCGACAGATCTGAGAAACGCGAACATCGCGTTCCTTGCGGCGTTGTCGCGCCCGTGCACAACAAATACAGCGTTCGGCGTTGTGCGCCCGCTCCGCTTCGCGCCTCGCTTCTTTGGACCTGCGATGGCAGCTCGGGCTGCAGCTGGCTGCGGCAAAGCGTGCGGCGGCGCGACAGGTGAGCCGGCACTCCGCAGCTGCGCAAGCTCATCGCCACTGGCGTACTTGTTGATGGTCAGCCCGGCGTCTGCGCCAACTCGAATCGCTGCAAGATGGCGAG
This sequence comes from Vicinamibacterales bacterium, assembly GCA_035279905.1. Taxonomy (GTDB): domain Bacteria; phylum Acidobacteriota; class Vicinamibacteria; order Vicinamibacterales; family SCN-69-37; genus DATEGZ01. The sequence continues at coordinate 43,540 of DATEGZ010000054.1, read as the reverse complement.
GAAGGAGTTCTGCGCTAGCTGTCTGCTTGATTCGTGCGTAGACCTGTGCCTGACTGAGCCCGGTGCGCTTCTTGATCGCAGCAAGTAGATCGGGGTTGATCTTGGCCATTGGGACGTTACGGCTTGGCTTTCCGGGTCTTCGCCGCTTTCCTGTCGCGCTTCTGAATGGAAAGTTGAACGCTGACGGTGTTCCGTGTCGTCCCGAGCAGAGTGGCGATCTCTGATGGTCGGAAGCCGGCTCGATTCAGTAGAGCGATTTGCTCGGGCTGCTTGCGCTCTTGAACTAATAGAAGTGCCAGGACATTAAGCAGCTTCGATTCGAATGCTGTCAAGCTATCTGGCTGCTCATCTGATTCGTCACCGACGGTTGCCATTCTTCTTCGCTCCTTTCTTGGTCTTGGCTTGACGGGCGAGTTCGCGAAGCGAGGCGGCCGTGCTCCCAACGACACCCGCGCGCTCCTCCAGTGGCAACCCAAGTTTCTCAAGGAAGCCAGCTTGCTCAAGGAGGGACTTGTCCGCGTAACGCGAATTCTTGAGGCAGAGATAGGCCAAGCACCGAGCCGTGACCGCCGCCCAGTTCACTTCGTTATCGTCATCCTTCATAGTGACCTCTTTTGTTGGGGGCTCCCGGCTTTTCTCTCGCTGACCCCGACAAACTTAGAGAATCGTCCGACTCTTTCCGCTGCAATCTTCCGACACTCCTCATCTGGGTCATCCCATGCCAGCTTGAGCACCTTGCGGTCCTGCATCGGGTCGCAAGAGCTGATGATTTCTTGCCTGAGCCACTTTGTCTCTTCTGGCTTGTCGCTCCGGAGGTCGCTATATGTCTCTATCTTTACCTCTGGGGTAGTCTGAACGTACTTCAAGAACGCATGGACCACCCTTGGCACGTCACGCCATTTGTCGATGCTGAGCTTCCACATCCGCCCGTATTCCTCAAACGGGGAATTCGCGTCGCCTTGGGCTAGCCAGAAATCCCTGCCGTGTGCTCGGCTGGACCAAACGATGTCCGGATTGGACGCGGCTGCCGACAAGACGGCGGCATGTTCTGTTCGACTCAACCCCAATTCGTCCGTCGATGTTTCGAGGAGCGCTACCACATAGTGCATGGACAGCTTGGGGTTGCGCATCATTGCCAGTCTCTCCAACTGCGCAAGACCCTTAAAATGCTCCTTCCAGTCCTCCGCCACCCGAATCATTCCCCAAGGGAGACGACTACATTTCGGATTGCTCCACAGACTCGCACGCACCAAAGGGTCTTCGTCCGCCAGCAACGCTGGTTCGTAGTCGCGAATTCCCACAGGATTCTTCCAGTCGCTGTAGTCCTTGCGATCAATGTCCAGGTGCGCTGCCGCCCACGCTCTCACGAACGGACTGGGGTCTGCAAAGACGGCGTCAAGAAGGGGCTCCCGCATCCAGACACCGTTCCGATTCAGGTGTCGCAGAAACTCCCTTCGCTCGTTCGGCGCCGCCAGGGCGTTGTATTCCGCGAGGTACATCGCCGTTAGGTAGTCGTCCGCTCCTCGATGAGGAGCGGGGTTCTCAAGCGGCGCCCTCTCCTCTTCATTCGACGGCAAGAACGGCCAGCCGCCGTCGTACCATCCGTAAGCGAACTGCTTGGTCGGAGGAAGGGTCTGAGCGGTCTTGATTTCCTCGAGTGCGACCCGAAGATACTCAGCCATTGCAGCTTGGTGCTTCGCGATGGCGGCGGTCTCAAACGCGACGTACAGGGCAACGAGAAATATGCCGATGACGAGGTAGAAGAGCATCTGGGGTGCCCGGGCATTGTAGCGAAAAACGGCAAGTCCCCCGATCTGCAGTCTGTAACCGGGGCGCGCGAGCCAGCCCGTTACAAAACCCGTTACAACGACCTATCCGAACAGCGATTTGGAGTGGAGGCGCCGCCCGGAATTGAACCGGGGATGGAGGTTTTGCAGACCTCTGCCTTACCGCTTGGCGACGGCGCCTTGGGAGCCGGGCGCACGCAACCGACCGTGCCGCACCGGACAGAAGGTTCAGTCTACACTAGACCCACTCAGCCCATCCGAGCGCGAACGCGGCGTGTCCTCCGGAACTCGTCCGGCCGTGCTCCGTATGGGGATTGAACAAGGAGCCACAGGATGAAATCGACGAAGCGCAACTTGACCCTTCTCCTCGGCGTGACCCTCGCCCTGACGGCCGTGTTGTCCGTCGTTCGACTCTCGGCCCAGATGGCGCCGGCCGACCGCGCCGCCGTCGAGAAACAGATCGTCGCCAACGAAGAGAAAATCAGCAACGCGTTCAACAAGAAAGACATCGCCACGCTCAAAACGCTCATCGCCGACGACGGGTTTGGTATCGACCCGATGATGGGCACGACCTCGATCGGTGAGATGTACAAGCAACTCCCGACGATGGACATGAAGGTCACCGAGGAACACCGGGCCGACTACAAGTACATCTGGGTGAATCCGACGACCGTCATCCTGACGTACACGTGGACCGGCAAGGCCACCGCGATGGGCCAGGCGATGCCCAGCCCGTCCTACCAGTCGACGATTTACACGAAGCGCGGCGCGAACTGGATGGCCGTGTTCCACCAGGAAACGGTGGGAATCGCGGCGCCGAAGAAGTAGCGAGACGGGCTCCACGGCCAGGCTTGCCGCGCCGAAGCCGCGAGCGAAGCGAGCGCCCAGCGAAGGCGGGAAGTTGTCGGCCGCCGTGGAGGTCGTGTAAACTCAAAGGTCTGGCAGGGCGGGAATAACTCAGTGGTAGAGTGCGACCTTGCCAAGGTCGAAGTCGCGGGTTCGAATCCCGTTTCCCGCTCCAACATTCTTCCGAGGGACTTCGTCCCTCGGACTCCCTTTCACGCTCACTCGCGCGACTCGCCTCCAGTGGTAAAGCACTTAGGCAAGTCGCGCTCCGTTCGCGTGGCGCACTCGTTGCCGCTCGTGCGCTTCAGTTATGTGCTGGGGGCTTTGCCTGCACCGCTTGCCTCGCCCGCCGAAGCTGCGAGCACAGCGAGCGTTCAGCGAAGGCGACGACCAGTAAGCGGCGCAATCAGTTCGATCTTCGTTGCCACCGGGTGGCCGTTGAGTGTCGTCGCGGTGTAAGCGCGTTTCCGGATAACGTCCAGCACCTGTCGATCGAACTTGGGAATCGATTGAACGATACGTAAGTCAGTGACGGTGTTGTCCGGCTGAAGCGTGGCGCGAACGACGACGCTGTCTTCCAGGCGGAGGCTCGCGTCGACCGGCCAGTAGGGGCTGCGGACGCCGTTGGCCAGCCACGGAGACTCGCCCGCTTCGATCAAACGGTAGACGCCGACGAAAGGCGCGTCGTCGCCGGGACCAGGTCGTGGAGGTGGTGGAGGCGGCGGAGGGCGCACGGCGGCACGACGGGCCGCGGTCACGCGCGGAGACTCCGGAGGCGGCGGCGCCGCGGAAAGCACCGCGACGACGCGAACGAGAATGACCATCGCCACGATGCACGCCGCCACTGAAATCGCCGGAAACAACGCTCGCTTCATAGCTCGCTCCATGTCGATGCGCCAACCGAGATCGTCCGGGATGCCAAGCACCAGCCGAGCGGCGATCTGAATCGCGGTGGTGCCGGCGCGCTGGCTTTCCCACAGATCCGACTCGACATCCTCCACGCGCCTGGCGCGAATGTCGGCCGGCAGCCGCCACGTGTAGAGGCGCGTCCAGATGCGCACGACGACGGCGGCCGCGCGCAACGATGCCGGTGTCATGCCGTCACCGCACGCCGACGCTTCGCCGGCGCCGGCTTCCGCCGGGCGGCCACGATCTCGCTCGCCGCGGCGAGCCCCTTCGGTGTGAGTTTGTAAAGACGGCGGCTCGGCCGGTTCTCACGCGCGCCGATCGCCGGATCCTCGCGCCGGCTCACGAGCAGGCCCATTTCCTCGAGCCGCCCAAGCGCGCGGTACAGTGTGCCGTAGGCCGTGAGCAACCGGCGTTCCGCGTCTTTCGCGAGATGGCTCGCGAGCTCGTAGCCGTGAAACTCCTCGACGCCGCGCCGCATCAGCGCCGCGGCAGTCACGCACACCGCCTGCTCGAGCGGCACCAGCGATCCCGGCTTCCTGCGCATGCCTATTTATAAGCAGATATATGCCTATTCGTCAAGAGGCACGCCGCGATTGCAATCGCTACCAACGCGGCTACCCAGCCGAACCCGTTGACGACGATTTGCTCGAGGAGAGCCACGCACAACGCGGCGATCAGCCACGTCGAACGTCGAAGCGCGATCGTGGCGATCGTCGCATCGAAGGTCACCATCAGCGCGTGACGCCACCAGGGATAGTGCGGGCCGTAAAGCGTGTATCCGAACAGCAGCAGGACTAGACCAGTCGAGTGCGCGAAGGCGCCGAGGGCGAACCCGATCGCAACGAGCCTCGTGACACTCACTCGCTCTTGAGGACGGTGCCCGGATCCACGGCGATCGCGCGCCGGCCAGGAACGACGCTCGCGGCCGTGGCGGCCGCGACGACGAGGATCGCCGATGCGAGATATGTCAGCGGATCACCCGGCGACACGCCCCAGAGCTGCGAGGCGATCAAGCGCGTCAGCACCAGCGCGATGGCCAGACCGGCGCCCAGACCCGTCACGGTGAGCCACGAAGTCCGCCGGCCAAGCAGCGTGACGACGTCCGTCGAGTCCGCGCCGAGCGCGCGGCGGATGCCGATTTCCTTCGTGCGCTCCGTGACCGCGCGCGCCATCACGCCGTACACGCCCATCGCCGCGAGCAGCACGGCGACGCCGGCAAAGACCGCCATCGCGAGCGCGTACGACTGGCGAACGCGAAGCACGGGGCTGAGATCGCTCATCTCCGCCGCATTGCCGATCGGACGTGTCGGCTCGATCTCGGCGACAGCGAGTCGCACCGCCGGCATCACGTCCAGATCGGGGCGCGCGCGGCGGACGACGAAATTCATCTGGCCCAGCAACCCCGCCCACGGCGCGCGGAAGCGCGACGGCTGCTGAAGAAACGACGTGTACACGACAGGCTGCGCACCGACTTGCGTCCGCTGCAACGGAATGTCGCTGACGACCCCGATGACTTCGCGCGGCCGTTCCTCGGGCACGATGTCGAGCGTGAGCCGCTGCCCCACCGCGTCCTGATGCGGCCAGATCGCCCGCGCCGCCGACTCGTTGACAATGACCACCCACGGCGTCGTCACGCGATCGCTCGCGGCGAAATCGCGCCCTCTGAATCGCGTCGATCGCATCGCCGTGAAAAACCCCGGTGTGACGATGTCGTAGGCGACATCGAGTCGCGCGGAGGACTCGGCGGAAACGGCCGGCACGATCGCCGTCGTCGCGCTGTCGAGCAACGGATGCGCGCTGCCGGCGGCCGACTCCACGCCCGGCACCTGCTGCAGCCGATCGAAGATGCGCTCGAGGGTCCGGGCGGGCGCGGGATTGATCTCGAAGTACTGAAAGCCCTGGTACTCGCCGATTTGGCGCGGCAGCCAGGCGGGCGCGCGATAGTCGAACGTCACGAGCCCCGAAGGATCGAACCCGAGGTCGCGAGTGCTGACGAGCACAAAGCTCCTGGTCAGGAGCACCGCGCCCACGAGCAGGACAGTGGCCATCGCCACCTCCGTGGCGACGAGCCACCCGCTCGCCCGCACGTGTGGCACGACTTCGCGATCGACGCGCGTGGCAACACGCGCGGTCCTCAACGCCGGGACGAGGCCGAACAGAAGGACGCTGCCGCACGAGAGCATCAGCGCGGCGCCGATGACGCGAACGCCCAGCCCGAGCTCGGGCATCCGCGCTTGACCGAGCGGCGGCGCGATCGCCGCCTCGATGCCGTGCAACCCGAGCCACGCGACGAGGACGCCAGCCGCACCGCCGGCCGCCGACAGCAGCACCCCTTCAGCGAGCAGTTGGCGGGCAATCCGGCTCTGCCCCGCGCCGAGCGCGAGACGCAGCCGGATCTCCGGTCCCCGCGCAACGCCGCGGATCAGAAGCAGCGCCGCGATGTTCACGCACGTGAGTACCAGCAGCAACGCCACGGCCACCTGGAGCGTGAGGACTGGCCTCAACGTCCAGGCGTACATCGAGTCGCGCAGCGTGAACAACTGCGACGTCCAGCCGCCGTGACGGTCCGGCGCGTCGCTCGCCAGCTGCGTATCGAGCGCCTGGAATTCCGCGCTGGCCGCGTCGAGCGTCACGCCCGGCTTCAATCGCCCGACGATGCCGTAGAGGCGCGACGGGTTTTGGCCCGGACGAGTGTTGACGATGAGCGGCAGCCAGAAATCCGCGCGGGCATCGCGATACTGGAACGCCGCCGGCATGATGCCGACGACGGTGCGAGCCATCTGATCGAGAAGGATCGGCTTGCCGACAATTCCGGGATCGCCGCCGAATCGGCGCCGCCACAGCCCGTCGCTGATGACAACGACGTGCGTGGGGCTGGTGAGCTTCCCTTCTTCCCGGGTGAACGTCCGGCCGATCGCCGCTTGCGCGCCGAGCGTCTCGAACGTCTCCGCCGTGACGAGCTGGCCCAGCAGCCGCTCGGCCGGCTGTCCACCGGGATCCGCTCCGAGATCGGCCGGCCACGGCATCGAGAGCCCGAGCGACTGAAATGACCGCTGCCGCTCCGACCAGTCCAGGTAGTCCGCCAGCGACACGCCGGTGAGTTGATCCGGCTGATCGTCGCGAGCAGTCCTGATGACGACGAGCCGATCGGCGTCCGGAAACGGCAGGCGCCGCACGAGCACGGCGTCGATGACGCCCAGGATCGCGGCGTTGGCGCCAATGCCCAACGCGAGCGACGCGATCGCGGCGGCGGTGAATCCCGGCTGCCGCCGCAGCACTCGCCAGCCGTACACGAGATCCTGCTGGAAGTCGTGCCACCAGCGGACGTGGCGCTGGTCGCGACACTCCTCTTCGAGGAGCGCGGTGTTGCCGAGCGCGCGATGCGCCGCCCGCCGCGCCTGTTCGGGCGAGAGACCGGCCTCGATTCCTTCCTTCGTCAGCGCGTCGACATGGAACGCGAGCTCGCTCGAGACTTCGCGGTCGAGCGCCCGCGGCCGCCAGATCGACGCGACCCGATGCCGAACGATACGCGCAAGCCGGCCGAGCGTCATGCGGACCTCGCTACGCTCGTTTCAACAGCAGACCGACCGCCGAGGACAAGCGCTTCCATGTCTCGAGTTCGCGCTCGAGCTGCTGCTTGCCGTCGCGCGTGAGCCGGTAGAACTTCGCCGGCCGGCCGAGATCGGTGTCCTTCCACTCGGCGGAGATCCAGCCCTGGTGCTCGAGCCGATGGAGCGCCGGATACAGCGATCCCTGCTGCACCGACAAGGCATCGTCGGACAGGTCCTGAATCTTTTTGGAAATGCCCCAGCCGTGGAGCGGCTCGCGCGCGAGCGTTTTGAGAATGAGCAGGTCGAGCGTGCCCTGGAGCAGGTCAGCAGGTTTCGGCATGGCGTGACGTTGACAATGATACCTCGATTATCGACAATAGTGACGCCTAGACTATCGACAATAGAACGGCCACCGATCCCGGAGGATTCGCGTCATGAGGCGCACGTTCCTGGCACTCGCTCTGCTCTCGATCGCCATCACCAGCCGCGCGGCCTGGCTCACGGCGGCGCCCACGCCGCCACCGCCGGCCGTCACCTTCAGCGAAACGATCGCGCCGATCGTCTTCGACAACTGCGTCACGTGTCATCGCCCGGGCGAAGCCGCGCCGTTTTCGCTGATGTCCTACGACGATGTGGCGAAGCGCGGCAGCACGATCGCGTCGGTGACGAAGTCGCGCCTGATGCCGCCGTGGCGCGCGGCACATGACGGACCCGAATTCTTAGGCGAGCGCCGGCTTACGGACGAGCAGATCACCGCGATCGGCGAATGGGTGCGCCTCGGCATGCCCAAGGGCGATCTCACGAAGCTGCCACCTCTGCCGAAGTTCGCCGACGGCTGGCAGCTCGGCACGCCGGATCTCGTCCTCGAAATGCCCGAGGCGTTCGACGTCCCGGCCGACGGCCCGGACATCTACCGGAACTTCACGATTCCGACTGGCCTCGCCGACGACAAGTGGATACGCGCGATCGAGTTCCGGCCGGGCACTCGCCGCGTCGTGCACCACGCGCTCTTTTCGTTCGTCCGCGGCGGCTCGACGGCCTCGCTCTCGATGGACGGCAAACCGGGCTTCAACGGCATGATGCCGGTTTCATTCGTGCCGGCGTTTGCGCCCTCTGGCGATCTCGGGGGTTGGGCCGTCGGCGGCACGCCCCGAGCGCTGCCGGAGGGACTCGCCTCGCCCATCGGCAAAGGCTCTGACTTCATCCTGCAGCTCCACCTGCATCCGACAGGCAAGCCGGAGCAGGAGCGGTCGAAGATCGGTCTGTACTTCACCGACACGGCGCCCGCGCGCAAGTTCCGCGAAATGGGCGCGCCGGGACTCTTCGGCTTCCTCGCCGGCATCGACATCCCGCCCGGCGAGAAGCACTACGAGCTGAAGGGCACGTTCAATGTGTTCGCGAACATGCTCGCGTACGCCGTGACGGCGCACGCGCACTATCTCGGGAAGGAAATCAAAGCGGTCGCGACGTTCCCCGACAAGACGACGCAGACGTTGTTGTCGATTCCCAACTGGAACTTCAACTGGCAGGACCGGTATTTCTACAAGACGCCCGTACTCCTGCCCAAGGGCACGAAGATCGACGTCACGATCGTCTACGACAACTCCGCGGAAAATCCCGCGAACCCGTGCAACCCGCCGCGGCGAGTGCAGTGGGGATTCCAGTCGCAAGATGAAATGGGTGGGGTGCGGTTTCTGACCGTCGCCGCGAGCGACGCTGACGAGGTCGCGATCCAGAACATGACGAAGGCGGTGGCAGGCGCCCTGGCCAACCAGATCGCGAACAGCGAGACGGCGCAGCGGCTCAAGCAGCAGCAAGAGGAGATGCTGTCGAAGGTCGGTCAGGTGTCGATCAACCCCTGCGGCGGCTGAGCGCGTCCGCCGGACGCGTCCCGGTATACTGAGGCCACGATCTGCAGAAAGGAAGAACTGTGGTCAGCCTCAGACAACGCACCATGCGCGTTGCGTTTGCCGTGTTTGCGTGCACCGCGGCGGCGCAACGCCCGTCACCGGCCCCGTCCGGATCGGCGAGCGCGATCAAGATTCCGTTCGAGAGCTACACGCTCCAGAACGGATTGACCGTCATCCTCGCCCCGGATCGCACGACGCCGACCGTCGCGGTGGACGTCTGGTATCACGTCGGCTCGAAGAACGAGACCGTCGGCCGCACGGGCTTCGCGCACCTGTTCGAGCACGTCATGTTCACCGGATCGGGCCACGTGCCGTACGGCTTGCACGACAAGCTCACGGAGGGCATCGGCGGGTCGAACAACGGCACGACCTCGAACGATCGGACGACGTACTACGAGACGGTGCCGTCGAACTACCTCGAGGACCAGATGTGGCTCGAGTCGGATCGCATGGGCTTCCTGCTCGACTCGCTCGACCTCGCCAAGCTCAACGCGCAGCGCGACATCGTCAAGAACGAGCGCCGGCAGAGCATGGACAACCAGCCCTACGGCCGCGCGCAGGAGATCCTCGCGCAGGCGACATATCCCCCGTCGCATCCGTACTCGTGGGACGTGATCGGGAGCATGACCGATCTGTCCGCCGCGTCCGAGGAGGACGTCAAGAATTTCTTCCGCCTCTACTACGCGCCCAACAACGCGATCCTCACGATCGTCGGGGATTTCGACCCCGCGATTGCCAAGGGCTGGGTGACGAAGTACTTCGGCGACATTCCGCGGGGCAAGCCCGTCACCCGGCCGAACGTCCAGCCCGTCACGCTCGCGAAGGAAACGCGGCTGGTCTTCGAAGACAACGTGCAGGTGCCGCGGCTTTACATCCAGTGGCCGACCGTCGGCGAGAAGAGCGACGACCGGTTCGCGCTCGACGTGCTGAGCTCGATCCTCACCGGCCCCCGCACCGCGCGCCTCACGAAGGCGCTCGTCTACGATCAGCAGGCCGCGGCGTCGGTCGGCGCGTTCCAGAACAGCAACGAAGACGTCGGCGACTTCGGCGTCATCATCACGCCGCGCCCGGGTCACTCACTGACCGATCTCGAAGCCGCGACCGACACGATCGTCGCCAAAATGAAGGCGGACGGCCCCACGGCGGAAGAGATTCAGCGCGCGACGGCCGGGCTCGAGCTCGGCTTCGTGAGCGGCCTGCAGTCGAATCTCGGCAAGTCGTTCACGCTCGCCGACGGCGCGGGCTTTCACAACGACCCGGGCTACTTTCAGAAAGAGTACCAACACTACCTATCGGTGACGCCGGCGGACGTCAAGCGCGTGGCGAACAAGTACCTCACGCCGGGACGCGTCATCTTGAGCATCGTACCGAAGGGCAAGATCGATCAGGCCTCGAAACCGGATCAGAGCAAGAAGGTCGGAGGTGGACAGTGACCCGCACCACCCTTCGCGTGCTCGCGCTCACGATCGCGGTCGCGCTCGTCTCCGCCGGACCACACGCCCAGCAGGCGATCGATCGCACGAAGACTCCGCCGGCCGCGCCGCCGCCGGTGTTGCACGTGCCGGCCTGGACGAAGGCCACGCTCGCCAACGGCGCCGAGCTGGTCGTGGCGGAAAAGCACGACCTCCCACTCGTGTCGTTCACGATCACGATGATGGGCGGTGCGAACCAGTTCGAGCCGGCGGGCCGTCAGGGTCTTGCCGGATTGACTGCCTCGATGATGAGCGAGGGCACGAAGACGCGCAACGGCGAAGCGTTGTCGAACGCGCTGCAGTTGCTCGGCACCAACGTCTCGGTCGCCATCGGCAGCGAGAGCGGGTCGATGGGTTTTCTCTCGACCACGACCAAGTTCGCGCCGACGCTCGACGTGCTCGCCGACATGCTGCTCAACTCGACGTTTCCCGCCGAGGCGCTCGAGCGGCTGCGCGGACAGCGCCTGGTCGCGCTCGCGCAGGCGCGATCCCAGCCGGGCGCAATCGCCAACCGCGTGTTTCCGCGGCTGCTCTATGGCAACACGCACCCATTCGGCTTGTTCACAACCGAGGAGTCGTACAAAGCCATCACGCGTGACGACATCCTCGCGTTCCGCAACTCGTACTTCGAGCCGGGACGCGCGCTCGTGACGGTGGTCGGCGACGTCAGCGCCGCAACCGTGCAGGCGACGATCGACAAAGCGCTGGCCGGCTGGGCGAAGAGCGGGCAGAAGCCGACGTTCACCTACCCGGCGTTTCCGGCGTTGAAGGCGACGACGATCTTTCTCGTCGACAAGCCGGGCGCCGCGCAGTCGACGTTCGCGATCGGCAACCCTGGCCCGCCGCGGTCGACGCCGGACTTCTACGCGCTGAGCGTGATGAACACGATCCTCGGCGGGATGTTCCAGTCGCGGCTCAACGCGAACATCCGCGAGGACAAAGGCTACAGCTACGGCGTCAACTCGAGCTTCGCGTACGGCAAGGGCCCGGGCCCGTTCCGCGCCGGCGGCGACATCGTCTCCGCCAAGTCCGACGCCGCGCTCGTCGAGTTCATGAAAGAGCTCAAGGGGATCGTCGGCGCGAGACCGGTCACCGACGAGGAGCTCACCACCGCGAAAGACTCGCTCATCCAGCGCCTGCCCGGGGCGTTCGCATCCGTGCAGGGCATCAACGGCGCGATCACCTCGCTCTGGATCCAGGGCCTGCCGGACACGTACTACCAGGAGTACACGAAACGTATCGCCGCCGTCACCGCCGCCGACGTCCTGCGCGTCGCCAAGCAGTACATCGATCTCGACCACCTGGCGATCGTGATCGTGGGCGACAAGGCCTCCATCGAGGCGTCGCTCAAAGCCACGGGCATCGCGCCGGTCGTGAACGTAGATATCGAGGGCAAGATCTCCGGGTAAAAGCACACCTCGGTTCGGCGGGTTCGACGAGTTCGACGGGGTTCCGCAGGTTCCGTGCAAGCGATCAGGCTGACGGCGTGACGCCGAACTCGCGGAACCCGTCGAACCTGTAGAACCCGCCGAACCCGATCCGAAACTTTCGCTCTTGAATTTTCGTCTGGTGCTATGTAGAAACGAACCTATGTCGGTCCTGTCTTACGCTTCCCTCTTCGTCCTCCAGGCCCTTTCCCAGGGCCACCGCTTCGGGTTCGACGTGATGGACGCGACCGGGTTGCCGAGCGGGACCGTATACCCGGCCCTCCGCCGGCTCGAGGCGCTGGGCTTCGTCGAGTCCAACTGGGAAGACGGCGAGCCGGCGCGCAGGGCCAGCCGGCCCCGCCGGCGGTACTACGCGCTCACCAAGCCCGGCCGCGCGCAGTTGGCCGAGGCGGAAGCGCGATACCGCGCGGTGTCGAAGCTGTTTCCGCGACGGGGCCGGGCATGACGCGCGCGATCGCTCGCCTCGTCGTTCGCACGTCCGCATGGATGGCGCCGCAGCACTTGCGTGACCGCTGGCGAGAGGAGTGGCTGGGCGAGATCGAGGCGAACGCCACCGGCCATCTCCGGTACGCGACGGGCGCGCCGTGGGACGCGCTCTCCGCCAGATGGACATCCCGATCCGAGCCGGCGGCCCGCGGGGCATGGCGATCCGGCTGGTCGTCCGACGTCCGCCAGACGCTGCGATCGCTCCAACGCAGCCCCGGTCACGTCGCGCTCGTCGTCGTCTGTCTCGGCATCGGGCTCGCGGCCTCCATCGCGATCTTCTCCATCGTCAACTCCCTGCTCTTCGGTGAGCAGGCGGGCATTCGGGATCGCCGGTCGATCATCCGGGTGTACCTCGGGCACGACCTCGCTGAGGGCCGCGAAAGCGTCGGGCGCGGCGAGGTCGTCGCCGCCGATCCCCTGTCGCGCGACGACTTCGAGATCCTGCACGACCATGGACCGGCGCTCACGGGCCTCTCGGCCGAGGGCGACCTGAGCATGGCCGTCGTCGTCAACGGGAACGCGTCGGGCTATGTCGGCGCGCTGGTGTCCGGCAACTACTTCGCGGTGCTCGGCACGGAGCCGCAGCTCGGTCGATTGTTGACGGCGGACGACGAGCGGGCGGGCGCGCCGGTCGTCGTGATCAGCGACTACCTCTGGCACACGATGCTCGACGGCCGGTCCGACGTCGTCGGTCAGTCGCTTTCGGTCAGCGGCCGGCCGCTCACGATCGTCGGCATCGCGCCCGTCCGCTTTACCGGCATTCAACCGGTCGACGTCGGCGAGAGCCTCGCGACCGGGCTGCAGCTGTGGCTGCCGCTCTCGCTCGCGCGATCGTGGCCGGGCGTGCCCGCGCCGGACGCCGCGTGGCTGAGCGGCATTGCGAGGCTCGCGCCGCTGGCGACGCGAGCCGACGCGGAAGCGCAGCTGCAGATCGCCGCGCATCGCGTCGAACAGGCGTTCCCGGCCACACGACCGAACGCGCGGATCGTCGTCCGTCCGCACGGCTTCGGCCCCGGCGACGCGCCGACCGAGGTGCTGTTGATCGTGGCGCTGTTCCTGAGCGTCCCGTTGTCCGTGCTGGCGATCGGCTGCGCGAACGTCGCGAACCTGCAGCTGGCCCGCGGCACCGATCGCGCGCGCGAGCTCGCGGTGCGGCTCTCGCTCGGCGCCACGCGGTGGCAGGTCATTCGCCTCCTCACGCTCGAGAGCGTCGTGCTTGCGGGCGCCGCGGTCGCCTTTGGCGCGGCCGGGGCCGTGGTCGCGCTGCGACTCACGGGAGACTTCCTTCCGCTCGCGATCCCCTTCGACTGGCGTGTCGCGGGGTTTGCCCTGACGGTGGCGGCCGCGGTCACGATCGCGACCGGCATCGCGCCGGCCTGGCTCGTGCTGCGGCGCGCGATTGCCACCGGCCTGGGGCACAGCGCGCGCATCGGCGGACCGGCGCACGCGCGGCTCCGCAGCGCGCTCGTCGTCCTTCAGGTCGCGTTGTCGCTCGCGCTGCTGTTCATGGGGGCGCTGTTCACGCGGTCGCTCACGGCCCTCAACGGCAACATCTCCAGTCTGGCCCGCGAGATCGTCGTCACCGACCTCGACTTGAGGCTGTCGGCGGGATACTCGCCGGCCCGCGCACGCCAGTTCGTCGGCGAGCTCACGGCGCGAGCGAGCCAGGATTCCCGGATCGCCGCCGCCGGCTTCGCGGATTTCCGTCCAAGTGGCGGCGAAGTGGTCTTCTCGCGTCCCTCCACGCCGACCGAGCGCGAGGGAGTCCTCGGCGGGCGGGTGACGCCGGGCTGGTTCGACGTGATGCGCGCGCGTGTGCTCGCGGGGCGGGTCCTGACGAGCGCGGACGCCGGTGCGCCCGTCGCGGTGGTCAACGCGACGCTTGCCGGACGTCTGGCGAAGTCCGGCGGCGAGGTCGTCGGCTCCACGCTGTCGCTGCTCCCTTCGCATCGCGAGAGCAAGGATCCAGCGATCCCGCTGCAGATCGTCGGCGTCATCGCCGATCCCATGGACTACCCGGACAAACACAAGGAGCCGGCGATGTATCTGCCGATGCCGAGCGAGCCGCCGACGTCGCTTGTCTGCGTCGTCCGCGCGCCGGACTCGGCGGCCGCTACGGCGGATCTGCGTCAGATCATGATGTCGATCGATCCGGAGCTGGCCTGGACGCGATCGGACACGATCGCCGCGCGCATCGCGCGCGAGATCAGCCCGCTGCGCTACGTCGCGCTGTCGGTCGGCGCGTTCGGGTCGCTCGCGTTGATCCTCGCGCTCACCGGGCTCTATGCCGTGCTCGCCTACGTCGTCTCCCTGCGGCGGCGCGAGATCGGCGTGCGTGTCGCAATTGGCGCCGAACCGCGCCACGTGATGACGCTCGTGATCTGGCAATCCGTCCGGCTGGTCGCGATCGGCGGCGGCGTCGGCCTTGCGCTCGTCCTCCCGCTGGCCTTCTCGCTTCGCGTCGCGCTCTTTGGCATCTCCCCGGTCGAGCCCTTCGCGCTCTTCCCGACGCTCGCGGCCCTCGGCGTCGTCGCCATGCTCGCCGCAGTCGTGCCGGCTCGACGAGCGGCGCGCATCGATCCCGTCCGAGCGCTACGCGACGAGTGATCTCTCGAACCTAACGAACCTAACGAACCTAACGAACCTAACGAACCCAACGAACCCAACGAACCCAACGAACCCAACGAACCCAACGAACCCGTAGAACCTTCCGTGTCGTATCATGTCGCCACCCCGCCATGCCTGGTGCGCTCTACCGGCAGCTCCGCGCTCGTCTGCACAAACCCGTTGAGGGCCCGACGCGCCGCGAGATGCTGCGGCTCACGATGCTCGGCGCCGCCGGCCTGCTGTTGTCGGACAACCTGGCGCGTGCCCAACGCCCGCCCGGACGCGTGCTCATCGTCGGCGCGGGTTTCGCGGGCCTGGCCGCCGCGCACGAGCTGGCGTCGATTGGCTACGACGTGCGTGTGTTCGAGGCGCGCGACCGCGTCGGCGGACGCGTGCGATCGATCAAGACGTTTGCGCCGGGCAAGGTCGTCGAAGCCGGCGCGGAGCTGATCGGCTCGAATCACCTGGCCTGGGCCGCCTACAAGCAGCGGTTCAATCTCCGCTACCGCGACATCATCGAATCCGCGGGCGACGAGCCGATCGTCCTGAACGGCAAGATGCTCGACGCGGACAAGGCCGAAGCGATCTACGACGAGATGGAGCGCGCCTACGCGATGCTCGACAACGCGGCCGCGCTCGTCAACGCCGACGAACCGTGGAAGAGCCCGCAGGCCGCAGAGCTCGACGCGGACAACGTCGCGGCCTGGATCGATCGGCAGAACTTCTCCGCCGACTGCAAGCTGGCGCTCCACGCCGAGTTCACGTCCGACAACGGCGTGGTCACGGCGAAGCAGAGCCATCTCGGCAATCTCTCGCAAATCAAAGGTGGCGGGCTCGAGGCGTACTGGACCGAGACGGAAGTGTTCCGCTGCGAGGGCGGCAACGCGCAGCTGGCCGATCGGCTGCGCGCGACGCTGTTCGAATCACGCGTGCAGCTGAAATCAGCGGTCACGCACATCAGCGCCGGCGGACCGACCGCGTCGATCACGCTCGCCGACGGCACGCGTGTGGACGGCGACGACGTGATCCTCGCCGTCCCGCCGTCGGTGTGGCCGAAGATCACGATCGATCCGCCGCTCGATCCGCGGCTCACGCCGCAGATGGGCCACAACGTGAAGTGCCTGCTCCGATTGCAGTCGCGGTTCTGGCGCAGCGCGAAGCTCTCGCCGAATTCGCTCGGCAACGGACCGGTGACGGCGACGTGGGAGGCGACGAACAACCTGAGCGGTACGGAGGCCGTCATGGTCGCGTTCTCCGGCGGGCCGTCGGCGGATACGGTGCACGGTTGGGCTGCGACCGCGCGCCCCAAGAACTACCTCGACGCCCTCGGCGTTGCCTACAAAGGCATCGCCGCGCAGTTCGTCGGCACGCCGCTCTTCATGGACTGGCCAAACGAGCCGTGGACGATGGCGTCGTACTCGTTCCCGGCGCCGGGCCAGGTCACGTCGCAGGGACCGATTCTGCGCGCGCCGCTCGGCCGGCTGCACTTCGCCGGCGAGCACACCAACTACGCGTTCGTCGGCTACATGGAAGGCGCGCTGGGGTCGGGCATCGCCCTCGCGAAGCGGATTGCCCAGCGCGACGGCCTGCGCGGCGCAGCGTAGGCATGGGTCATTGGGCCATTGGGCCATTGGGTCATTGGGTCATTGGGTCATTGGGTCATTGGGTCATTGGGTCATTGGGTCATTGGGTCATTGGGTCATTGGGTCATTGGGTCATTGGGCTATTGGGCTATTGGGCTATTGCCGAGTTGCTTTGACGTGTACCAATCCACGCGTCGCGTCAAAATCATGATCCCGCCCAGCACGACGAAGAGCCCGATCGATCCGATGAGCAGCGCGAAGTCCTCGTTGGTCAGGAGCACGTACAGGTACCCGTAGAGCAGCGCGACGCCGGCCCCCACCGCGAGCGCCCGGCCGGTCTCGCGGAGCACGACGCGGCTGTAGGCCGCCACCATCGCGACGACCGAGAGCGTCGCCGTCACGTAGGCCGCGGGGAACGTGATGTGCTCGGACAGCGACAGCTCGAGCAGATAGAAGATGCACAGTGCCGCGCCGATCATCAGGTACTGAATCGGATGCACGCGCACCTGCGCGAGGACCTCGACGAGCCAGATCAACGTGAACGTGAGCAGAATGAACAGCGCCGCGTACTTCACGCTGCGGTCCGCCATGCGATACGGATCGATCGAATTCGCGAGCTCGACGCCGAAGCGTGATTTCTCAATCGCGTCCTTCATCCCGGTCGAGGGCGAGACCCACGTCTGCGGGTAGTTCCGGCCGAGCGACGGCATTGCCCACGACGCGCGGAACCCCTGCGGCGTGACCGCTCGATCGGTCGGCAGCCAGTTGCCTTGAAAGTTGGGATCCTTGAAGTTCGACGTGATCTCCACGGCCGTGTCCGCTGCCGCCGGCACGAAGTACACGCCGACGCTGCCATTGAGGTTGAGCGGCACCGAAAACGCAAACGTCTTCGTCGTCTCGTTCACCGGCACGGGCGCGTGGATGCCCGCCGCCACGTCCGCAAATCCGCCGGCGCCCGGAAGGAACGCGACCGGCGTGCCGTTCCACGCCACCGTCACCTGGTCCTGAATCGTGCGCACCTCGGAGATCCCGATCGCGAGGCTCGCGTGGTCCCAGATCACATCGGCCGGCTTGATGCCGAGGTCGCCCGGCCGCAGCTGGTCGAATTCCCCCACGAGCGTCAGCGCCTCCTTGTAGACCGGGACGAGGAAGATCCCGCGCGCGAGCACGGTCGTGTCGATTGTTCCCTTCACCCGCAGCCGCGATGGCAGCACGACGAGGTTGCGCCGTTCTTCGTGCGCGATGGTCTTGTCCTTCGCGTCCGTCTCCGTCCACCTGACGGTGTACGGCAGGACGAGGGCCGGGCCGGTGACGGTCTGCGCGCTTCCCCACTTCGCCATCACTTCGGCGGTGGCGTCGTTGCGGCGCTGCTGGCGCTCGTCGACGAGGTTGGCGATCATCACGATCGGCACGAGCAGGACGAGCGTGAACAGGCCGAGCGAGAACAGGCGCAAAATCTGCGAGCGGCGGATCGTGTCGACGAAGCTGGCGGCGGAATCCTCGATGGTCTCCATACGGCGGCGATACTCCTTAAGTCACACTACTCTACGTTGCAAAGTTTAGCAACCCGGCCGTAACCCATTCGGGGGGCGCGTCTGCCGGCCGCGCGTCCTACGCTGATCTCATGGCGTCTCCACAACCTGCGCCGGACGATCGCGTCCTGCTCGACGCGTACTCCGAGGCGGTGATCGGCGCGGTCGAGCACGTCGGCCCGTCGGTGGTCAGCATTTCCGCGGCGTCACGAGCGGGCGGCCGGCGGGGCGGATCGGGCTCCGGATTCGTGTTCACGCCGGACGGACTGGTCATCACGAACAGCCACGTCGTGGACCGCGCGGCGTCCGTCACGGTCACCCTGCCCGACGGCCACCGGGCGCGCGGCGACGTCCTGGGCGAGGATCCGGACACCGATCTCGCCGTCGTGCGCGTCGACGGCGCGACCGCGGACGGTCATCTCCCGTGGGCCAGCCTCGGCGATTCGAGCGTCGTGCGCGCCGGTCAGATGGCGATTGCGATCGGCAACCCGTACGGGTTCGACTGCTCGGTGACGGCCGGGGTCGTCAGCGCGCTCGGCCGCTCGCTGCGCGCGCGGACGGGCCGGCTGATGGACGACATCATCCAGACCGACGCGGCGCTCAACCCGGGCAACTCGGGCGGACCGCTCGTGACGTCGCGGGGCGAAGTGATCGGCGTCAACACCGCGGTGATTCTTCCGGCGCAGGGCCTCTGCTTCGCGATCGCGAGCAACACCGTGCGCTTCGTGGTGTCCCGCCTGCTCCGCGACGGCCGCGTGCGCCGCAGCTACATCGGCGTGGCGGGACAGAAGGTCCCGGTTTCACGGCGGCTCGCGCGCCATCACGGCCTGGCCGTATCGTCCGGGATTCTCGTCGCGTCGGTCGAAGCCGCGAGCCCTGCCGCCACCGCCGGTCTCCGCGACAACGACATCGTCGTCGCGATGGCCGGCCACGCCGTGAGCGGCGTCGACGATCTTCATCGCCTGCTGACGGAGGATCGCATCGGCGTGCCGACGCCTCTCACCGTGCTGCGCGGCGTCGAGAAGCGCGAGATCGTGATCGTGCCGGGCGAAACGCCGTCCGGCCGATAGCGCGCCAAATCGCAATAGACTCGGGGCGTGCTCGTCGACGTGCTGATCGTCGCCGGAGTGGGAATCGCGCTGCTGTGGGCCGGACAGCGCGCGCTGATCTACTTTCCCACGAGCGACGTGCCGTCGCCGGCTGCCGCAGGACTCCCCCACGCACAGGTCGTGACCTTCGAGACCGTCGATGGCCTCACGCTCGAGGGCTGGTTCGTTCCGCCGGTCCGGCCGGGATCGGGCCACACGTTGATCGTGTTCAACGGCAATGCCGGGCACCGTGGAGACCGCGCGTATCTGGCGGCGCAGCTCTCCGCGCGAGGCATCGCGGTGTTTCTCGTGGACTATCGCGGATACGGCGGCAACCCCGGGCTGCCGTCGGAGGAGGGACTCGCGCGCGACGCGCGCGCGGCGCTGGCCTACGCCGGCCACCGGTACGACGTGGACTTGACGCGCATCGCGTTCTTTGGCGAGTCGCTCGGCGCCGCCGTCGCGTTGCGCCTCGCGCTCGAGTACCCGCCGGCTGCGCTCATTCTCCGATCGCCCTTCTCCTCGCTCGTCGCGATCGGCCAGCACCACTACCCGTTGCTCCCGGTCCGCTGGCTCCTGAGAGATCGCTACCCGTCGATCGAACGCATCGGCCACGTCGCGTGTCCACTGCTGGTGGTGGTGGGCGATGAGGACCGCGTAATTCCCGCAAGCGACAGCGAGCTGCTCTACGACGCGGCTCGACATCCCAAGCGGTTCGTCACGATTGCTGGCGCGGATCACAACGACGAGGAGCTGGCCGCAGGGCCGATCCTGATCCGATCGATCGCGGACCTGCTCGACAGCGCGCCCTGACGCTACTCCTGGCGCAGCGCGACGATCGGATCGACGCGCAGGGCGCGCCGCACCGGCACGACGGCGGCCAGCAGGGCCATCAGCGCCAGCGCCGCCGGCGCAATGGCAAAGCTCGAGACGTCTCTGGCGCTCACGCCGTGGAGCATTGAGCCGATGACGCCGGAGGCGATCGCGGACGCCCCCAGTCCGATCGCCATGCCAATCACCGTAAGCCGAAGCCCGCTCGAGAAGACGAGGCTGACGATTTGGCCGGGACGCGCGCCGAGCGCGACTCGCACGCCAATCTCCCGCGTACGGCGCACAACGGCGTAGGCCATCACGCCGTACACGCCAACCATGGCGAGCACGATGGCCAGCCCGCTGCAGGCGGTCACCAGGGCCGTCGTCAATCGCTCGGCGGCGAGGACTTCGCCGAGGTGCTCGTCGAGCGTCAAGGTCTGGTAGACCGGCACGTCACTGCGTGCGTGACGCAGCGCCTCACGAATGGACGCCAGCATCGCATGCGGATCGCCTGTGGATCTCGCGACGAGCTTCATCCGCGAGAAGTAGCTCTGCGACAGCGGATAGAAGACCACCGGCAACGGCGCTTCCTGCAGATCCCGGTACTTGCCCGTGCGGACGACGCCGACAATCTCCAGCGTCGTGCGGCGGGAATCGGTCAGGTGGCGGCCAACGGCCGCGCCACCGAAGTAGCGTTTGGCAAACGCGTCGTTCACGATTGCCACAGGTGGGCTCGCGGCGGTGTCACGCTCGTCGAACGCGCGTCCCGCGAGGATCGGAATCCGCATGGTCCGGAAGTACTCCGGGCTGATCGTGTTGATCGTATGCTCGCGCCCCTCCCCAACCGCCGGCTGATAGCCTTCGATCTGGAATCCGCGCCGGCCTCCGCCGCTCATCGGCAGGGTGAGCACCCATGCGGCGTCCTCGATGCCGGGCACGGCGCGAACGTTCTGCAAGCCGTCGCGGTAGTACGCCGAACCGTACACCTGGTCCACCAGGCCGCTGGGAATGTCGACGGACGCGATCGCGATGCTGCGTGCGGCAAAGCCCAGGTCGGCGCGCAGCGCATAGCCAAGGCTCTTGACCAACAGCCCCGTACCGACGAGCAGCACGCACGCCAACCCAACCTGTCCGACGACGAGCACGTTGCGCGCGCCAAGTCGTCCGCCCGAACGCGTCCCGAGGCCCCGATCACCGCGAAGGGCCACGACCGGACTCGCGCCTCGCGTGCCGAACGCCGGCATGAGGCTCACGATGATCGCGCTGAGGATCGCGATGGCTGTCGTGAACGTCAGCACGCGCACGTCGATGCGCACGTCGAGCAGCTCCGCCTGCTCAGGCGGGAAAAATGACGGCAACGCGCCGACCGTCCACAAGCCGAACAGCACGCCGAGCGCCGCCCCGCCGACGGCAATCAGGGCGCTCTCGCAGAGCAGCTGCCGGACGAGATCGGTCCGGCTGGCGCCCAGCGCGAGGCGCACGGCCATCTCGCGACCGCGCGCGGTCGCGCGCGAGAGCAGCAGGCTGGCGACGTTCGCGCACGCGATCATCAGCACCAGCGCCGTCGCCCCGAGGATGATCGCGGCCACGACGGCGACCTGGGAACGGAAGCTCGGGTCGAGCCGTGTGTGCCAACGTACGACGATCGGGCGCGGGTCGTTCGGCTGGGCAAGCGTGCCGAGATTGGTTTTGGGATACGCCGCGGCCAGACTCGCGGACAGGGCGTCGAGCTCGCGCTGGGCCTCGGCGAGCGATGCCCCTTCCGTCAGGCGCCCGATGACCGAGAGCCGCCGCCGGTCGCGCTCCTCAATCGTGTTTGGCGGGGCGACCAGCGGGATCCATAGATCGGTCGCGCGCCCGACATCGAGGCCTTTGAAATCCGCGGCCGCCACGCCGACGATCTCGTACATCCGGCCGTTGACGTTGACGGCGGTCGAGAGTGCCGACGCATCCTCGTGAAATGCGCGCTGCCACAGCCGGTGACTGATGACGGCGACCGGCGTCGCCGACGCACTCGCGTCGCCCGCTTGAATCACGCGCCCATGGCTGGCCTGGACGCCGAGCACCGAAAAGAAGTCGCCGGTCACGGCCGCGACGCTGACTCGCAACGCATCATCACCCACGCGAAGCGCGGCGACGTTGTCGTTGTCGGCGGCCGCGACCTGCGCGAACGCGTGCGTCCCCGTCCGAATCGATTCGAAATCGGGAAATGAAGTCTCGCCGTACGGCCCGCTGCTGTAGTCGCTCGTGTACAGCGCCAGGAGCGAAGAGGCGTGCGCCACGCCGGCGGCCGGTCGAAACAGCAACGCATCCACGAAGCTGAACACGGTCGCGTTCGTGCCGGTGCCAATCCCGATGGTGATGAGCACCGTCGCCGTGAATCCAGGCGTTCGCACGAGCGCACGGAAGGCGTAGCGCAGGTCGCGGAGGATGCGCGTCATGGCCTGGTCTCGCTGCGAGAAGTGTGCCACGCCGGTGGCCGCCGGGCCGGGCCGGAGTCGACACCAGGGCCTGCCGGGTCGCGAGATTGGGACGGCCCGGCAACGCCGATGGGACGGATGGGGACTAGTCGACCCGCAGCACCACGAGCGGGTCCGTGCGCGACGCCTGTCGGGCCGGCAAGTACCCGGCGAGCACCGTCACGAGCAGCAGCCCGAGCGCCGCTCCGGCAAAGACCGCCGGATCGCCCGGTTTGACGTTGCCAATCAACGATTGCAGCATCCGCGTCAGCGCCAACGCCGCGACCGCACCGATCGCGATGCCGAGCCCGCCGAGGATGAGCCCGCGGCGCACGACCAGCGCGCGCACGCGCCTGGGATCCGCGCCGAGCGCCATACGAATGCCGAACTCCCGCCGCTGCCGGCGCACGGCGTAGGCCATCACGCCGTACACGCCGACGGCCGCGAGCGCGCCAGCCAGCGCGCCAAACAGCGACGTGAGCGATGAGACGAGGCGCGGCTGCGTCACGGACTTCGAGACCACGTCGGTCATCGTCTGCACCCGCGAGAGCGGCAGGTCCTTGTCCACGTCAGCGACGGCGCGGCGCGCCGCCGGAATCACGGACGTCGGATCAGGCGCGTCGGTCCGCATCACCACCGTGAGGTTGCCGAACGCCTCCTGCTCGATGGGCACGTAGAGCTCGTAGCCCATCTTGCGCGTGAGGCCGAAGCTCATCACGTCGTGCACGACGCCCACGACCTCGTACATCGGATTGCCCGGGCCCCCTTTGGAGAGCCGCTTACCGATCGGGTCCTGACCCGGCCAGAACTTCTTCGCGGCCGCCTCCGACAGGATCGCGACTTTCGTGGAACTGGCGCGGTCGCGATCGTCGAACATCCGCCCGCGGCGAAGCACGATGCCCATCGTCTTGAAGTAGTCGCCGCCGATCCAGCGGTTCTCGACGAGCGGCGCGTCCCCGGGTTTCCACGGATTGCCCGACTCGAGCGTCACTTCCCCGTTCCATCCGTACTGATACATCGGCAGATGGCTCGTGTAGCCCACGCTCGAGACCCGCGGGACTGCCGTGAGCCTCGGCAGCAGCTCGCGATAGAAGTCTTTCTGGCGATCGGCGTCCTGATAGCGCGCCCCGCTCGCGGCCAGATCGAAGGCCACCACGTGCTCGGACGAGAAGCCGGTGTCCTGCGACTCGAGTTGGGCCAGGTTCTTGATGAAGAGCCCGGCGCCGACGAGCAGGCTGAACGCCAGCGCGATTTCGACCACGACCAGCGAATCGCCGAGGCGGCCGCCTTGCGTCCCGGAACGCAAGTCGCCCTGACGGACGTCGCTCGCGATCGACCGGTTGTTTACGCGGAAGACGGGCCACAGCCCGCAGATGAGGCCCGTCACGAGCGAGACGCCGATGGCGAAGACCGTCACCATCCAGTCGACGCCGATCGTCGAAGCGCGCGGCAGCGCGGTGTCGGCCAGCGCCACGAAGCCCTGCACGGTCCAA
This sequence comes from Vicinamibacterales bacterium, assembly GCA_035279905.1. Taxonomy (GTDB): domain Bacteria; phylum Acidobacteriota; class Vicinamibacteria; order Vicinamibacterales; family SCN-69-37; genus DATEGZ01. The sequence continues at coordinate 19,556 of DATEGZ010000054.1, read as the reverse complement.
TTTGCCAGCACCAGGCCGAGCGCGCCACCGACCAGCGCGAGCAACACGCTTTCGAGCACGAGCTGGCGCGCCAGGTCGCCGCGCGTCGCGCCCAGCGCGGTGCGCACGGCAAATTCGCGCCGCCGCGAGAGCCCGGACGCCAGGAGCAGATTGGCAACGTTCGCGCACGCAATCAACAGCACGAAGGACACGGCCCCCATGAGGATGCGCAACGGCCCCGCGACCGTGCCGACTACCGCGTCGTAGTAAGGCTGCACGTCGATGCCGTGGTTGTGCTTGAACTCGCCGGCGAGCGTCGCGCCGAGCGCGACCATTTCTTTCTGGGCGCGAAGCGGCGTCACGCCTGCCTTCAGTCGCGCGTACGTCACGAGGAAGTGATTCCCGCGATTGCCCGGCGTGTACGCCCGCTGCACTGGCATGAAGAGCTCGGCCCGTTTGTGCTGGAACGACGCAGGCATGATCCCGATCACTTCGTACGGGACGTCGTCGATCGTCAGCTTGCGGCCGATCACGCCTGGGTCGCCGTTGAATCGCCGGCGCCAATAGCCGTCGGTGAGCACGACGACGTTGGGACCGTTGAGCTGGTCTTCGGCCTCGGTGAACCAGCGGCCCGCCTCCGGGTGGACCTGGAAGACGTCGAGCAGCGTGAACGTCGCCCGAACCGCCTGCACGCGTTCCGGGTCGCCCAGCCCGGTGACCACGACCAGCGGATTGAACGATCCGCCCATCGCCTGGAAGACCTGATTGCGTTGCCTCCACTCGGTGTACTTCTCGAAGGAGGCTGGACACGTCGAGCACGCGGGCTGCGTGTCGTACACGACCACCAGCTCGTCGGGATTCGGATACGGCAGAGGCTTGATCAGCACGCCGTAGAAGAGACTGAAGACGGCGGTCGTGATGCCGGTGCCCAGCGCGAAGGCGAGCACGGCAAACACCGTCGTGGCCCGCCCGCGCGACATCACGCGCCAGGCGGATTTGGCATCGGAAAGAAAGCGGGACATCAGCAGCGTTAGACGAGGAGGGCTCGGGCGGCGTTGGCGGTGGCCCGCCGTTTGCTTTGACTGATGCCGTGCCCACGGCGCTCGACCGGCAAGGCCTCGGAAAAACGGGCGAAGATCTCGCGTGCCGCGAGCTCGAACGCCGCGGGTACGTAATTCTTGCGAGGCGCTACCGCACCAGGTTTGGAGAAATTGACATCGTCTCCAACGACCGGGGCGTCGTGGTGTTCGTGGAGGTGAAAGCGCGGAAGTCGAACCGTCGCGGCTGGGCGGCCGAAGCGGTGTCCTTCCGTAAGCGGCGCCGCATCGGCGCGATGGCGCTCGATTACCTCGCGTGGACCGGCAGCCTCAACCGCCGCTGCCGGTTCGACGTCGTCGCGATCGACGGCATCACGACCAACGGCATGACGATTCGCGTCATTCAGGACGCGTTTCAGATCGACGGAGGCTAACGTTATGCCGTGACGACTCGAAGCGCTTGCTCGAAGATGTCGACGATGACGTCCGCTTGAGGTGTGCTGATGACGAGCGGCGGCGCGAAGCGAATCGCGTTGCGCCCGGCGCCCAGGATGAGGACGCCGCGCTTGAACATCTCCTGCACGATGCGGTCGCGCTCTGTCGTCGCGCGCTCTTTCGTCTGGCGATCGCGCACGAGCTCGACGCCAATCATGAGCCCGCGGCCGCGCACGTCGCCGATGAGCGGGTATTTGTCCATCAAGGCGCGCAGCTTGTCGATCAGGTAGCGGCCGACCTCGTCCGCGTTGCGCACGAGGCCGTCCTTGAGCACCTTGATCGTCGCGAGCGCCGCCGCCGAACTGACCGGGTTGCCGCCGAACGTGCTCGCGTGCGATCCGGGCGGCCAGGTCATGACGTCGGCGCGCGCGCTCGTGACGCCGAGCGGCAAGCCTGACGCGATGCCCTTCGCGATCGTGACGATGTCGGCGTCGAGGCCGAAGTGCTCGCACGCGAACATCCGCCCGGTGCGTCCCATGCCGGACTGGACTTCGTCCGCGATGAGCAGAATGCCGTGCTTCCGTGTGAGCTCGCGCAGCCTCTGGTGGAATTGCGGCGCGGGCACCACGTATCCGCCCTCGCCCTGGATGGGCTCGACGATGACGCCGGCCACCTCATCGGGTGAGACGAGGTGCACCATGATCTGATCTTCGACGTAGCCGAGACACTCCGCGGCGCACGACTCCGGCTTCAGGTTGACCGGACAGCGATAGCAGTTCGCGTACGGCGCGTGGTACATGCCGGGCATCATCGGCCCGAAGCCGCGGCGCTGGACGTACTTGCTGGACGTCGCGGCAAGCGACCCCAGCGTCCGCCCGTGGAACGAGCCGAGAAACGCGATCAGGTTGACGCGCTTCGTCGAGTATCGCGCGAGCTTGATCGCGGCCTCGTTGGCTTCGGTCCCGGAGTTGGCAAAGAACGAGCGGACGTCGCCTTTGATCGGGACCACCGCGGCCAGCTCCTCCGCCAGGCGGACCTGCGGCTCGTAGTAGAAGTCTGTACCCGACATGTGCAGGTACTTGTGCGCTTGGTCGACGATGGCCTGGACCACGGCGGGGTGCGAGTGGCCGGTGCCGGTGACGGCGATGCCCGCGGCGCAGTCGAGAAACACGTTGCCGTCAACGTCTTCGACGACGGCGCCTTCGCCCCGGGCCATGACGAACGGATAGTCGCGCGTGTACGACGGCGACACGTGCTTCTGGTCGCGCTCGATGATCGCCTTGGCCTTCGGCCCGGGCAGCGGTGTTTTGATCTCAGGCGCTTTCATTTTCGTTTCCACCTCGTGCCCGTGGCGTGATCCTCGAGCACGATGCCGCGGGCGTCGAGCTCCTTCCGGATTTCGTCGGCACGCGCGAAGTTGCGCGCGTGACGCGCGGCCCGGCGCTCGGCGATGAGCCGCTCGATCTCCTCGACCGGCACCGGCGGCCGCTCGTCCTCGGCGCGGCGGAGCGCCATGACACCGAGGACGCGATCGAAGCCCGCAAACGCTTCGCGCACGAGCGCGGCATCCGGCGCGCCGGCTTCGCGCCGGTCGATCGCGGCGTTCATGTCGCGCACGAGGTCGAACATCACGCCGAGCGCGCCGGGAATGTTCAGGTCGCTCGCGATCCGCTCGCGAAAGTCCTCTTGCGCCTGGACCACGCGCGCCGCCAGCACCGGATGCGCCGTCCCGCCGGTCACGGTGTCGAGCCGCGCGAGGAAGTCGCCGAGCCGGGTGAGCGCGGCCTCGGCCTGCTCGAGCACGTCCCAGTTGAACGTGAGCTGCTTCCGGTAGTGCACCGAGAGCAGCAGGTAGCGCAACGCCGACGCGCGGTGCCCCTTGTCGAGCACGTCGCGCACGGTGAAGACGTTGCCGAGCGACTTCGACATCTTCTCGTTGTCGAGGTTCAGGAACTCGACGTGCACCCAGTGCCGCACGAACGGATGTCCCGTGGCGCCTTCGGCCTGCGCGATCTCGTTCTCGTGGTGCGGAAAGATCAGATCGATGCCGCCGCCGTGCAGGTCGATCGGCGGCTGGCCGAGCAGGCGCAGCGCCATTGCCGAGCACTCGATGTGCCAGCCGGGCCGCCCGGGACCGAGGCCGAAATCCCACGTCGGCTCGCCGGGTTTGCTCGCCTTCCACAGGACGAAGTCGCGCGCATCCTGCTTCGCGTAGGAGTCGCTGTCGACGCGCGCGCCGGCCTGGATGCCTTCGTGATCCAGACGCGCGAGCTTGCCGTACTCCGGGAGCGTCGAGATCCGAAAGTAGATCGAGCCATCGGACGAGTAGGTGTGCCCGCGCTCGCCGAGCTGGCGGATCATCTCGACCATCGCGCGCAGGTTGGCTTCGTCCGTCGCGCGCGGATTCTCCTCGACCGGCTCGAGGCCCATCGCGGCCGCGTCCTCACGAAAGGCGTCGATGTAGCGGTCCGTGTACTCGTGCAGGGAGACCCCGGCCTGCGCCGACGCGTTGATCGTCTTGTCGTCGACGTCGGTGAAGTTCATCACCTGCCGGACCTCGTAGCCCTCCTGGTACCTCAGCGCGCGGCGCAGCGCGTCGAGGCTCACGAACGTCCGGAAATTGCCGATGTGCCCGCGCGCGTAGACCGTCAGGCCGCACGTGTACATGCGCACCGTCTTGCCGTCGGCCGGCGCGAAGTCTTCCTCGCGGCGCGTAAGCGTGTTGTACAGAAGCATCAGGTCAGGTTCGACGGGTTCGACGGGTTCGGCGGGTTCGACAGGTTCCGCGGGTCCTAACCCTTCTTGATCTTATGCTCGACGACCGCGGACTGGTCGCCGCAACGCACCGTCACGTGCACGCCGCCGGTCTTGAGCTCGAACTGGAGCCGCACGACGTCGCTGTGGCCGTTGGCCACCTTGTGCATCGCGGCCACCAGCGCCTCCGACAGCCCCTGGGCGTCAGACGCCGTCCCGCCCAGGACCTCGACATATTTCCCGGCGACTTCCGGAGCGAGCACGCGATAGCGTTCGTCGGCGGGCACCTCTAACTCGAAGGGCTGCGGCATGAGCTGGAAGGGATTCTATCAGCCCTACACGCTGATCTGGCGAAACAGGGCCGCTGCCCTGGCGCAGTCGTCGGCCATCTGCGCGCGCAGCGCGTCGACGCTGTCGAACTTGAGCTCTTCGCGGAGCCGCTGGACGAACGCCAGCCGCAGCGGCGCGCCGTAGAGATCGCGGCCGCCGTCGAGCAGGTACGTTTCGACCGTCACCGGGCCGCCGTCAACAAACGTCGGCCGCACGCCGATGCTCGTCACGGCGCGATACTGGAGGCCACTGACGACGGCTATCGTCGCGTAGATGCCCTGCGCCGGCAGCAGCTCGTTGGACGTGGCCAGATTGGCGGTCGGAAATCCGAGAGTCCGGCCGCGGCCCTCGCCCTTCACGACCGTGCCGTCCACGAGATAGTGATGGCCGAGGAGCGCGCCCGCTTCGTCCACGCGGCCCTCGCCGATCAAGTGCCGAATCCGGGTGCTCGAGACGACGAAGTCCTTATAGCGCACGGGCTCGATCTTCTCGCAGCGAAATCCGCGGTCCTCGCCGAGCGCGCGCAAGAGCGTGAACGTCCCCGAGCGCTCCCGGCCGAACAGAAAATTCGCGCCGACGCACACCTCGGCCGCGCGCAGCCAGTCGACGATGACGGTTTCCACGAACAGCTCTGGCTCCCAGCGCGACAGCTCGTGCGTGAACCGCACGATCGCGACGCCCTGCATGCCGGCGCGCTCGAAGCCTTCGAGCTTCTGATCGAGGGTCATGAGCTGCGGCGGCGCTTTGTCGGGCCGCAGAACGCGCGGGGGATGCGGATCGAAGATCACCGCCACCGGCGTGCCGCCGCGCTCGCCCGCCTCGCGGCGCACGCGCTCGAGCAGCTTCAGGTGGCCGCGGTGCAGGCCGTCGAAGTTGCCGAGCGCCGCAATCGGGTTGGGCCACTTCGGGCGGGGCGAATCGGGAAAGTGAAAGACCTGCATCGGCGCCGAGTCAGCTGACCATCAAGGTCAGCCCATCGTACGCCAGGGCCATCCCGGCCGGTAGTGCCGCGCACGTCTCCGCGTGGCCGAGGTCGTGCGCGATGTGCGTGAAGTACGTCTGCTCGGCGCCGATCCGGCGTGCCATCGCGACCGCCTGATCGAGCGTGAAATGGGTCGGATGCGGCTTGCGCCGGAGCGCGTCGAGGACGAGCGTGTGCAGGCCGCCGAGCAGCGCGACCGACGACTCCGGCACGCCGCTGCAGTCGGTGAGGTACGCGAAGCGCCCGACACGAAACCCGAGGATCCGCCACGGCCCGTGGACGAGCGGCACGGGCGTCACCTCCTGGCGGCCGAGCAGGAACGTGCCGCCGATGCGCCACAGCCGCAGATCGGGCACGCCGCCGCCCTTCGGCGCGCCGGCCTCGAAGGCGTACGAGAACGTGCGCGTGAGATCCGCAAGCGTGCGGTCGTCGGCGAAGGCCGGGACCGGCGCCTTGTTGATCACGTTGAAGCGGCGGATTTCGTCGAGCCCCATCACGTGGTCGGCGTGCGCATGCGTGAAGAGGATGGCATCGAGCCGGCGGATGTCCTGCCGCAGCGCTTGCGCGCGCAAGTCCGGCGTCGTGTCCACGAGCACCCGCAGGTCGTCGTCGAGCTCGAGGTAGACGGACGGGCGCGTGCGCTTGTCGCGCGGGTCGGTGGACCGGCAGACGTCGCAATCGCAGCCGATCATCGGCACGCCGTGAGAGGTGCCGGTTCCGAGGAAGACCACGCGCACGCGAAAACGGATGCTAGCATGAACGCCAATGGCGAAGCGTGCACGGCGGCGCAGTGGAATGTCGAGACGTCGGAAAGTCGCAACATCGAAACGTCGACAGGTTGGAACGTCGAGCGCGCACCGTGCCGGCGCCGCGTTCGCGCGGCTGGTGGGCGTGATGGCGACGCTGCGATCGGCGCGCGGATGTCCGTGGGATCGCGAGCAGACGCCCGAGACCCTCCGGCCGTTCCTGCTCGAGGAGACCTACGAAGCGCTGGAAGCGATCGATCGCGGCGACTTCGCGGATCTCCGCGGGGAGCTCGGCGACGTCGTGTTCCAGTGCGTGTTCCAGGCGCAGATCGCGGCCGAGGCCAGGCGGTTCACGATGGCCGACGTGCTCGACGCCGTCACCGCCAAGCTGATTCGCCGCCACCCGCACGTGTTCACGCCGGACGGAAAGCCGCTGGCGGCCCGGCGCCGCGGTCCGGCAAAAACGCCCACCGCCGTGCTCGAGCAGTGGGAGCAGATCAAAGCCCGGGAGCAGGCGGCCGCCGGCGCAAAGAAGCGCTTGCTCGCGGGCGTGCCGCGCTCGCTGCCGGCGCTGCTCCGCGCGCACGAGATTGGCACGCGCGTCGCCGCGGTCGGCTTCGACTGGGCGCGCGCCGAGGACGTCCTCGACAAGATCGACGAGGAAGCGGCCGAACTGCGCGAGGCGCTCTCGACCAATCCCGCGCGCGCGGCCGAGGAGTTCGGCGACCTGCTCTTTTCGATCGCCAACCTCGCGCGCAAGCTCAACATCGAGCCCGAGTCGGCGCTCCGCCAGGCCAACGACAAGTTCACGTCCCGGTTCGAAGCGCTCGAAGGCCGCTTCGAGCGCGCGGGCGCGTCGATCCACGGCGCGACGCTCGAGGAGATGGAGCGTGTGTGGAACCAGGTGAAAGCCGACTCGCCTACTCGATGACCTCCTGACGTTCGAGCGTCCACGCCTGGCTCGCCGCGGTCCGCACGCGGACGCTGCGGCCGTCCGTCTCGACCGTGATCGCGCCGTCGAGATCGGTGCGAAACAGCCGCGTACCGATTTGCGCGTACCGCGCGAGGACGTCGGGCGCGGGATGGCCAAACAGATTTCCGCGGCCGACGCTCACGAGCGCAACGTGGGGACGATAACCGTCCAGGAATTTCGCCGAGCTCGACGACCGGCTGCCGTGGTGGCCGACCTTGAGGATCCGGAGCGGCGCGGGTGACGTCTCGCGCGCGAACCAGCCTTCGAACTCGGCGCCGACGTCACCGGTCAGGAGCAGCTCGACGTCGCCAAAGCGGACGCGAAGGACGAGCGAGTCCTCGTTGCGGGCCTTCTGTCGCTCCCACTCCGGTGCCGGCGGATGCAGCGTGTCGATCGTGACGCCCGCGACCTCGAGACGATCGCCAGCGCGGAGTTGCCTCCACGGCCACCCGGCGCTAGCCGCCGCGCGCGCCAGGTCCGCGCGCTCGTGGTTCCTCGGAACCGGGACGCCTTCCCAGATCTCGCGGGGCCGCAGATCGGCCGCAACCGAGAGCGCGCCGCCAATGTGATCGCCGTCGGGATGCGTGAAGGCGAGCCAGTCCAGGCGACGCACGCCGATGGCCCACAACGCGGGCGTCACGACGCGGCCGCCGACGTCAAACTCACCGAGCCCGCCGGCGTCGACGAGGAGCGCCTGACCCGTGGGCAGTTGCAGCGCGAGCGCATCACCCTGACCGACGTCGAGCATCGTGAGCCGCAGCGACCCCGTGGGGGGCCGGCCGGTGGCGGGCAGCGGCGCCGTCGCAATGACGATCGCCAAGACCGCGCCGGAAACACCTGCGGCGATCCGCCATCGGCGTGGCGCGCGCGTCCATGCCGCCACGCCCCAGGCCGCGTAGTAGACGACGGCCCACACCGGCGATGTCGGTGGCACGCGCCACGACAGCCACGGCGCGAGGTCGAGCAGCGCCGTCGATCCGACGAGCACGCGAGCGGCGACGTCCACGACCGCCGCGGCGTGAGACGCCACCCACGGCCACCACGACGCCGTGCCGCACATGACGAAGCCGCCGATCTCGACGATCGACATCGCGGGAATGGCGACGAAGTTGAGGCCGAGCCCCGCGACGCCGACGCGCGAGAAGACGCCGGCAGCGACCGGCAGCAGCGAGATTTCCGCGGCCAGCGTCGCCGCAAACAATCCCGCCGCGGCCTGACGCGCGGACGTCAGCACAACGCGCGGCCACCTCTGCCCTGGCGCCAGACCTCGGCTGTCGCCGGCCAGCACCCGCGCCACGCGACTTGCGGCAACGACGATGCCCAACGTCGCGCCGAACGAGAGCCACGCGCCGACGTCGACGACGACGAGCGGATCGACGGCCGTGACGATCGCCGCGACGAGGACGAGCAGGTCCGTCGCGCGCGGCACGAGGCCGGCGAGGCTGAGCGCGAGGAACAGCTCCGCGCCCATCACCGCTCGCCGAATAGAGGCGTCGTCTCCCAGAATCGCGCCGTAGGCCAGTACCACGGCCATCGTGACCACGGCTGGAGCCCCGGCGGATCTGGCGACCGCGCGCGTCACGAAGAAGCACACCAGCGTCAACAGCGCGACGTTGCCGCCGGAAATGGCGATGACGTGATACGTGCCGGCTGCCTGCAATCGCCGCTGCACGGCCGGATCGAGCCCCGCGCGGTCGCCGATCAGGATCGCGGTCACGATGGCGGCCGATTGCGCGCCGCGTGGCTTGACGAGACCGTCAGCCACGTCGCGGACGTGTGCCCGCACATTGGCCTCAGCTTCCCGCCACCAGGGGCCCCTCGCCACGGAGACCAGCGCGCCGCTCTTGACCGATCCAGCCGCGTCGAACGCCCGATGCAGCCGCTGCCACGTCTCGCTCGGGCTGCCGGGGTTGCGCCACACGTCGAGCGTGCGCAGCGCCACCGGCACGATCACTCGCCTGCCCGCCCGCCACGACGCATAGCGCGGAAACGCAATCGCCCCGGCCACCGTCGCTTGAAGACGGCCGGGCAGCGCCAGCCAGTCGCCATCGATGGCGACCCGCTCGACGTCGATCGTCAGCCGCACGCCCGCGTCGGCCACAGACGCGTCCTCAGCGATCGTGCCTTCGACGCGGACCGGCGCGTCGAGACGTCCGTTCGGCGCGTGCGCCTCGAGCCACACCGCGAGCGGCGAGCTGAGCGCCCGTTCGCGTGCCGCGGCGCCGTAGCCGATCGCCGCCGCGAGACCCGCGCCGGCCAGCAGCCACCGGCGGCGTGACGCCGACGAGCAGACGATAGCGATCGATCCCGAGAGCATCGCCAGGGCGAGCGCGTCGAGGCTGCGCACCGACGACACCGCGCCAGCCGCGACGCCTGCCACGAACGTCACACACGCGATCAACCCGCCCGACACATCAATCTGTTTGCAAGGACTGTGACGACGGGGACGCGCAAATCACTAGGATTTCCGCGGGCGCGTTGCAGATTCTGCAAATCACTCCCGGTATGATTTGCAGAATCTGCTATTCTCCGGCGCATGAGACAACGAGCGGCGGCAGTTGGATTTCTGGCGGCGGCCGTGGCCGCGCTGTCGGCGCAATCGGCCAGCCGGCCGATCGCACTGCAGGCGGGCGACATCGTCATCGCCGGCGGTCAGCTGTTCGACAGCGTGCGAGACACCGTCGCGCCCAACACGGGCATCGTCGTGCGCAACGGCGTGCTGCTCGAGGTCGGCGCGACGCTCGACGGCCGCGATCTCAGTCAGGCGCAGGTCGTGCGGCTCGGCGCCGACGAGTACGTCCTGCCGGGGCTGTTCGATCTGCACGCGCACTACGCCGTCGACTTGTTCGGCGCGGGACGCGTCGACGAGTACACGGCCAACCCGCTGATCTTTCTCGGCAACGGCGTCACGTCGACGTTCCCGGCCGGCGAGGTCGATCCGGAAGGCATGATGGCGGCGCGCCGCCGGATCGAGCGCGGCGAGCAGATCGGTCCGCGCATCCTGAGCTCGGGGCCGTACTTCGGATCGGCGCGGCCCGGCTGGAAAGCGGCCGAAGAGACGCCCGAGCGCATTCGCAAGGAAGTTGACGAGTGGGCCGCCCGCGGCGCGCTCGGCTTCAAAGCCAAGGGCATCCAGCCGCCGCAGCTCTTCGCGCTCATCGACGAGGCGCATCGCTACGGGCTGACGGTCACGGGCCACCTCGACTCCGGCTTCCGCAACTCGGTCAATCCGCGCGACGCGATCGAGATGGGCATCGATCGCATCGAGCACTTCATGGGCGGCGACGCGATCGTCGGCACAGCCGGCGCGTACACCTCGCTCGAAGCGCTCGACGTGACGCGACCCGAAGTCGACGCGATCATCCAGCTGTACTTGAAGCGGCACGTGTACTTCGACGCGACGCTCTCGACATACGGCGCCTGGTACGCGGACAAAGACACGCGCGTCTACACGCCATGGACCGACGAGATGGCGATGCTCACACCGCACGCGCGTGAGGTCGTCGAGGCGGCGCTCGAGACCCGCCGATCGAACGAGCAGTTCCACCGCATCTATGACGTGAAGCTGAAGGAGATCAAACGCTTCTACGACGCCGGCGGCGCCGCGCTCATTACGAGCGGCACCGACATGCCGAGCTGGGGCGAGTTCTTCTCGGGCTTCGCCACGCACCGCGAGCTGAACGCCTTCGTCGTCGCAGGGATTCCTCCGGCGGCCGCGATCAAGATGGCGACGATCAACGCGGCTCACGCGTTTGGCATGAGCGACCGGCTGGGAACGATCGAAGCCGGCAAGCTCGCCGATCTCTGCGTCATCCGGGGCAATCCGCTCGACGACATTCGCCACACGCACGACGTCCTGCGCGTGATGTCGCGCGGCAAGCTCTTCGACGCAAAAGCGCTCCTCAATCAGGCGCGCGGCACGCTCGGCCCCAAGACCGCCGAGGACGACGCCTGGTGGAAGGGAAACTCGCGTTTTGCGGGCGGCGGGTCCGGACAGCGCTGAGTTGTCCCGCAGGAAACCACCCGAGCCCGCGTGCTAGAGTCGGTTCTAGGGGTTTTTTTGGCTCCCCCAACTGACTGAGGAGTCACATGAGGACAAGGACAACGATCGTGCGCGTGCTCGGGCTCGCGGCCCTGCTGGCTGCCGTGCTGCCGGCGCCCGCGTTCGCCGACGGGTTCGGCATCGGCATCAAAGGCGGGTACGTCCGTTCCAATCTGAGTTTCTCCAGCGCCAGCGACGTCTTCAATTCGAAGGGCGGCTTTCTGGCCGGCGTGTTCTTCGGCAGCAAGGCGCCGGTTGGCGCCCTGGCTGAGGTGAACTTCCTCCAACGGCGCTCGGCGGATGTGGCCACGGGCGCGAAGACCGAGCTGAACTACATCGACATTCCGGTCCTGCTGAAATTCAACATCGGATCGACGAGCGCCAACGGCGTGAGCTTCTTCATCGCCGGCGGTCCGGCATTCGATTTCAAGATCGGCGATTCCGTCTCGAGCGTCGCACAGGTGCAGAACTTCGAGAACTTCGACTTCAGTCTCGTCGCCACGGGGGGCATCGAGATCACCCGCGTCATCATCGAGGCCCGCGGCATGTGGGGCTTGAAGAACATCGCCGTCAACCAGCTCTCGGCCGGCGATCTTCACAGCCGGACGTTCCTGGTGTTGTTCGGCATCCGCCTCAACTAGATCTGCGACTAGTCGTCGGCACGGCGATCGGAGCGCATCCGCTTCTTGTCGCTGTGCCGGCGCTTCCCTTCGAGACGTCTCACTTTCGAGGCCTTTGACGGTTTCGTCGCGCGGCGGGACTTCGGCCGCCGCGACGCCCGCGCGATCAGCTCGCGCAGCCGCGCGCGCGCCGCCTCGCGATTGCCGGACTGCGAGCGCTCCTCACGCGCGTCAATCATGAGCACGCCGTCGGCCGTCATCCGGCTGCCCGCGATCGCGGCCAGCCTCACCTTCACGTCGTCCGGCAAGCTCGACTGCGCGAGGTTGAAGCGAAGCTCCACCGCCGTCGCGACTTTGTTGACGTTCTGACCGCCCGGGCCCGACGCCCGCACAAACCGTTCTTCGATGTCCCGCTCATCGATGTCCATTCGCGCCCCGCGCTCCGAACATACCAAAGCTTGCCCCTCTCGAGCCGACTGAGCCGCGATTTCTCCCGCTGACGCATTCCCCGGTACGACCGTTCCATTTGGCCGATTGGAGGAGACGCGTGATGCCCTTCCTCGTTCCCCTGCTGGGTTTCGCCGCTGGACTGCACGCGGCGTCGTACGGCGCCTACAAGGACTCGCCGCACGAGTCCTTTCTGTTTCGACGCTTCCTCCGCGAGCTCGTCTTCGCCTCGGGCCTGGCGCTCGGTCTGGCCGCATCCGGCCTGCCGAGAGGCGAGACGGCGTTCGTCGTCTACCTCTCGGCGTTTGCCTTGTCGCGCATCGCCACGGAGTTCTGGAAACTCTTCGTCCGCGTCGAGCCGCAGGAGGGCTATCGGATTCCCACGCAAATGCACTGGGTCAAAGGGATCGTCGATCACCCGGCGCTGCGGCTCGCCTTCGGCATCGGATTCCTCGCCTCGATCTACGGGATCTACGGGCTGTGCACGCTGATTCCGCCGACCGTGCCGGCGCCGCTTCGCGGGTCGATCGCCGGCTTGATGATTGGCGTCGCCGAAGCGATCGCCGGCGGCTACAAAGACGGGTCGATCGAAGGGTTCTCCTGGCGCAAGTTCGCGAAGAGCCCGGTCTTCGGCACGCTGGGCGGTCTGATCGCCTCCGGTCACACGCAGTCGCCGGCCTTCCTGCTGCTCGCGTCGATCGGCAGCATGCGGATGTTCCTCGAGCTGCTCTTCAAGATGGTGGTGCCCGACTACGCGCCCGGAAAGTTTCGATCGATGACGGGACCGTTCACCGAATGGCTGGAACGGCGGCACATGTTTCTGTGGCCATACGTGCTGACCTGGGCGTTGTACGTCGTGCTCTGCGCCCAGAACAGCGGGCTCTCGGTGACCCGATGACGAGCCTGCTCGCCAGTCTTTCCGGCACGGCGTGGCTCGGCGCCAGCCTCAGCTGCTTTGGGCTGACGGTGCTCAGCGCGATTGTCCCGTGGGTCAACGCCGAGGTCATCGTCCTCGCGTTCGTGGCGCTGGCGCATTCGCCCGCGCAGGCGGCGCTCGTCGTGATCGTCGCGACGGCTGGACAGATGGCGGGCAAATGCGTCGTGTTCTGGGCGGGCCGGCGCGGCGAGCGCCGGTACGCGCGCGCGAGCGAGCTCGCAGCGCGCTGGCGCGATCGTCTGACCGCACGGCCGTGGAGCGCGGTGCTGCTGGTGCTGGTGAGCTCGGCGATCGGCGTGCCGCCGTTTTTCCTGGTCACGCTGGCCGCTGGCGCCGTCGGCGTCAACTTCCGCCGCTTCGTGATTGCCGGCACGATCGGCCGGCTCATGCGCTTCGGTTCGCTGGCGTTGCTACCGCACGCGATCGCCCGCATCGGGGGCTAGCTCGGCGTGATATTCCTGCAGCGACTTGACGTTGAGGCCTTCGGCCTTGAGCGCGCCGATCGCGCTGACCGCGGCGGCGGCGCCGGTGAGCGTCGTGATTGCCGGGACGCCCTGCAACATCGCCACGCTGCGCACGGTGCGGTCGTCGAAGAACGACTCGCGGCCGAGCGGCGTGTTGATGACGAGCGCGATGCGGCGGTTGAGCAGCTCGTCGCCCACGTGCGGGCGCCCTTCGTTGATCTTGTACAGGATGTCGACGTCGAGGCCGTGCGCGCGCAGGTACGCCGCGGTGCCGCGCGTCGCGACGATCTTGAAGCCGAGCCGCGCGAGCTCGCGCGCGATCGGCACGACGCTCGCCTTGTCCTGGTTGTTCACGCTGATGAACGCGGTCCCGCCGTCCGGCAGGTGCTGGCCCGCGCTCATCTGTGCCTTGGCAAACGCCGACCCGAACGTGTCGGCGCCGCCCATGACCTCGCCCGTCGATTTCATCTCCGGGCCGAGCAGCGTGTCGACGCCCGGGAATCGCACGAACGGAAACACGGGCGTCTTCACGAACACGCCCGACACCGTGAGGTCGTCGACGAACCCGAGCTCGGCGAGCGTGCGGCCCACCATGAGCTGGGCCGCGACCTTGGCGAGCGGCACCCCGGTCGCCTTCGACAAGTACGGCACGGTGCGCGACGCGCGCGGATTGACCTCGAGCACGTACACCACGTCGTCCTTGATCGCCAGCTGCATGTTCATCAGCCCGATGACGTTCAAGGCGCGCGCGATGCGGCGCGTGTAGTCGCGGATCGTGGTGACGATGCGCTCGCTCAACTGGTACGGCGGCACGACGCACGAGCTGTCGCCGGAATGGATGCCGGCCTGCTCGATGTGCTCCATGATGCCGCCGATGACGACGGCGCCCGTGCGATCGGCGAGCGCGTCGACGTCGATCTCCGTCGCGTCCTCGAGGAACTTGTCGATGAGAATCGGGTGCTCGGGCGACGCCTGCACGGCGTGGCGCATGTAGCGATCGAGCGCGGCCATGTCGTAGACGATCGCCATCGCGCGGCCGCCCAGCACGTAGGACGGGCGCACGACGAGCGGAAAGCCGATGCCCGTCGCGACGTCGCGCGCTTCGTCGGCCGACGTGGCCGTGCCGCTCGGCGCCTGCGGGATCTTGAGATCTTCGAGCAGCCGCGCGAATCGCTCGCGATCTTCGGCGAGGTCGATCGAATCGGGCGACGTCCCGAGGATCTTCACGCCCGCGGCCTGGAGCGAGAGCGAGAGCTTGAGCGGCGTCTGCCCGCCGTACTGCACGACACACGCGACGTCGCCGCCGGCGCTCTTCTCGCGGTCGATCACGGCAACGACGTCCTCGAGCGTCAGCGGCTCGAAGTAGAGGCGGTCGACCGAGTCGTAGTCGGTCGAGACGGTCTCCGGATTGCAGTTGACCATCACCGTCTCGTAGCCCTCGTCGCGCAGCGCGAACGCCGCGTGACAGCAGCAGTAGTCGAACTCGATGCCCTGGCCGATCCGGTTCGGCCCGCTGCCGAGAATCACGACCTTGTTCCGCGGCGTCGGATCGGCTTCGCACTCCTGCTCGAATGTCCCGTAGAGGTACGGCGTGAACGACTCGAACTCCGCGGCGCACGTATCGATGCGCTTGTAGGCCGCCACGAGCTTCGCGTCGCGCCGGCGCGCCAGAATCTTCGATTCCTTGACGCCGACGAGCCGCGCGACATCCGCGTCCGAGAATCCGGCGCGCTTGAGGTTGCGCAAATCCTCGTCGGCAAGCTGCTTGGCGCCGCCGTCGGCGACCGCGCGCGCCATGTCGACGATTTGCTTGAACTGCACGAGGAACCACCGGTCGATGTGCGTGAGCCGATGGACCTCCTCGAGGCTCCAGCCGCGCTCGAGCGCGCGAAACACCGCCCACATCCGCCGGTCCGTCGGAATCCCGAGCGCCTGCTGCAGCGCCGCGTCGTCCTCGGCCTTCTTCGCGCCCGGGCCCACCAGCGTCTGGCCGACGAGGTAGCTGCTCGAGCCGAGCTCGAGCGAACGGAACGCCTTGAGGAACGCTTCCTTGAACGTGCGGCCGATCGCCATCGCCTCGCCGACCGACTTCATCTGCGTCGTCAGCGTGCGATCCGCCTGCGGGAACTTCTCGAACGCCCAGCGCGGCACCTTGACGACGACGTAGTCGATCGTCGGCTCGAAGGACGCGGGCGTGAGGCGCGTGATGTCGTTGGGGATCTCGTCGAGCCGGTAACCGAGCGCGAGCTTCGCCGCGATCTTCGCGATCGGAAATCCGGTGGCCTTCGAGGCCAGCGCCGAGGACCGCGACACGCGCGGGTTCATCTCGATCGCGACCATCCGCCCGTCCGCCGGGTTGATGGCGAACTGGATGTTGGACCCGCCGGTCTCGACGCCGACGCGGCGGATGATGCGACGCGCCACGTCGCGCATCCGCTGGTATTCCTTGTCGGTGAGCGTCAAGGCCGGCGCGACCGTGATGCTGTCGCCCGTGTGCACGCCCATCGGATCGATGTTCTCGATCGAGCAGATCACGACGAAGTTGTCGGCGCCGTCGCGCATCACCTCGAGCTCGAATTCCTTCCAGCCGATGACCGACTCTTCGACGAGAATCTCGTGGACCGGGCTCAAGCCGAGGCCGCGCGTCGCGATCTCGCGGAACTCCTCGACGTTGTACGCGATGCCGCCGCCGACACCGCCGAGCGTGAACGACGGCCGGATGATCGCGGGAAACCCGAGCCGCTGCCCGGCCTCGAGCGCCTGCTCGATCGTCTTCGCGTAGACGCTGTCGGGCACCTCGACGCCGATCGACCGCATCGCGTCCTTGAACTTCAGCCGGTCTTCCGCGACCTTGATCGCTTCGACCGACGCGCCGATGAGCTGCACGTTGTGGCGCGCGAGCACGCCGTGCTCCTCGAGCGCGACGGCAAGGTTCAGCGCGGTCTGGCCGCCGACGGTCGGCAGGAGCGCATCGGGTTTTTCGCGCGCGATGATCTTCTCGAGCACTTCGACGGTGAGCGGCTCGACGTACGTGCGGTCGGCGAGCTCCGGGTCCGTCATGATCGTCGCGGGATTGCTGTTGACGAGCACGACTTCCAGGCCCTCGGCGCGCAGCGCTTTGCAGGCCTGCGTGCCCGAGTAGTCGAACTCACACGCCTGCCCGATCACAATCGGGCCGGAGCCGATGACGAGGATTCGCTTCAGATCAGTCCGCTTGGGCATCGCTATCGCCGCGCTTCCATCGCTTCGAGAAAGCGCGTGAACAAGTAGTCGGCGTCGTGCGGTCCGGGCGACGCCTCGGGATGATACTGCACGCAGAACACGGGCTTCTTTGCGTGCCGGAGACCTTCGATCGTGCCGTCGTAGAGATTGACGTGCGTGACCTCGACGTCGGACGGCACCGTGGCTGGATCGACGGCAAAGCCGTGATTCTGCGACGTGATCTCCACCTGGCCGGTGCGCAGGTCCTTCACCGGATGGTTGCCGCCGCGGTGGCCGAACTTGAGCTTGAACGTGCGTGCGCCCATCGCGAGGCCGAGAATCTGGTGGCCAAGGCAGATGCCGAAGACGGGCACGTCGCTCTTGACGAGCGCCTTCGCGTTGTCGATCGCGTAATCGAGCACCGCGGGATCGCCGGGGCCGTTGCTCAGAAACACGCCGTCGGGCGACGAGGCGAGCAGCTCGCTTGCCGGCACGGTCGCCGGGTACACGCGGACGTCGCAGCCGTGCGCGACGAACCGGCGCAGGATGTTCCACTTCATGCCGTAGTCGTAGGCCGCGACGCGGAGCGGGCGCGACGCGCGCTGTCCCGCCGGCGGAATCAAATCCGCGTCGTCGCGAAGCACGCCGGGCAGCGGCCAGTCGAACGCTTCGGTACAGGTGACGTCGCGCACGAGGTCGGCGCCTTCCATTTGCGGAATCGCGCGAGCCTGCTCGATGAGATCGGCGGGCCTGGCGTCGCCGCTGCCGATGACGCCGCGCATGACGCCCGACGAGCGCAAGAGCCGCGTGAGCGCACGCGTGTCGATGTCGGCGATGGCCGCGATGCCCTGCGCCACGAGGTAGTCGCGCAACGTGTCGTCCGCGCGCCAGTTGCTTGCGACGGGCGACTCCGATCGCATGATGAAGCCGGCCGCCTGCACGCCACGCGACTCGACGTCCTCAGGCGTGACACCGTAGTTGCCGATCTCCGGGCACGTCATCGTCACGATCTGGCCGGCGTAGGAAGGATCGGTGAGGATCTCCTGGTAGCCGGTCATGCTCGTGTTGAAGACGACTTCGCCCGTGGCGATCGTGGGCGCGCCCACCGACTTGCCGCGGTACCAGGTGCCGTTTTCGAGTGCCAGAATCGCGTCCACGTCAACCTTTCACTGCTGCGGATCTTTCCCTACGAGCTCGAGCGTGAGCTTCAGCGGCGTCTCGACGCCGCCCTTGATCTCGACGCTCGTCGCGACCGTCCGGTACCCCTGGAGCTCGATCCGCACGGTGTGCGACCCGGCGGTCATGGCGGCGAGTCGCGTCGGCGTCACCCCCACGGTCCGGCCGTCGACGATCACGGCGGCACCCGGCGGACGTGTGTCGACGAAGAGCGAGCCGGTCCGTGCCGTCGCGCGACTGTCGGGCGCGGCCTGCAGCTCAACCGTGATCTCGCGCGACGGTTGCGCCGCGGTCAGCACGAACGGCTGGGAGCTGGGCACGTAGCCGGGACGCGCGACCTGAAGTGTATGGGATCCGAGTAACAACTCGCGCACGGTCGCGGGCGTCGTGCCGTGGGCGTGCCCGTCGATCGTCACGAGCGCACCGGAGGGCGTTGACCGCACGATGGCCACGCCCAGCACCGGGGCCGGACGCGACGTCGGCGTGGGCTTCGGCGGCTCCGAGACGGCGTGTTCGGCGTCAGGCGGCGGCGCGGCCCCGCGGCGCGTGCCGGGCTCAGGGACGGGGGTCGTCACCGGAGCCGGCGGCACTTTGACTTCTGTGTCGGCCGGCGGTGTGGTTCGAGGCGCCGGAGAGACGGCCGCCGTGCGCTCGGCCTGTCGCGAGCCAAGCAGGTAGCCGCCTATGCCGCCGAGCGCGATTCCCGCAATCAAGCCGGCGGCCACGGCGAGCCACGGAAACGACGGCGTCTCGGGTGGCGGCGTGAGAAACGTCGGCGGCGGCACCGCTCGTGCGCGGGTGCTGAACGGCTCGGGCCGGCTCGGCGGACTTGGAGGCACCGACAGCAGGTCTGGTGGCGGCGGCGCCGGTGGCGCGGCCGGCATGCGTCCGCCTTCGCTCTTGAAGTGCTCGAGCACCTTCGGATCGACCGGCTCGAGCGCGATCGGTTGGTCGGGCAGCGGCGTGTGCGGCGCCGGCTCGGCGACCGGCGGCATCACCGGCAGATCGATGGCAGAGGTGGCCGCCGCGGTGGCGGGCGTTGCGTGCGGCGGCTCGACAGGCGCCGGGGCTGGCGGCTCGACCACGGGCGGCGCCGGCTCGAGCTGTTCGAGCAGGGGAACGCTGGCCGCGGCTTTCTTCTTCGCCTGTTTCTCCACCGGCGTCGCGGCAGGTTCCGGCTCGGGCGGGAGCGCGGGGGTCTCGCCGCGCACGACGGCAGCCAGCGCAGCCGAGAACGCTGCTGGCGTCGCAAAGCGATGCTCCGGCCGCTCGGCCAACGCGGCCGAGAGAATGCGCCGCACGTGGACGCGCTGCTCGGGGGTCAGCCCCGTGGCCAGCGCGCCGTCCTGCTCGCCGGCACCGGCGGGACGCCGGCGCGTCAGGAGCTCGTGCGCGATCGCGCCGAGCGAGTACACGTCGGCGCGCTCGTCGAC